>DASWTB010000033.1:0-20689 GCA_036402315.1 Pseudoduganella sp.
CGAGGAACTGGGGCTGACGGCCGAGCAGGCCAAGCAGCTGGCCATGGCGACCTTCAGCGGCGCGGCGCAGCTGGCGCTGCAGTCGTCCGATCCGGTGCCGCTGCTGCGGGAAAAAGTGACGTCCAAGGGCGGCACGACCCATGCCGCGCTGACCAGCATGGAAGCGAGCGGCGTGAAGGGGGCCATCATCGCCGCCGTCAAGGCCGCCGCCGCGCGCGGCAAGGAACTGGGCGAGCAGCTCGGCGCCGCGGTCTGACCTGCGCTGATCGCACCAGGGTGCCTGGCTCGCCAGGCCATGCGTCTGGCTCGCAGGGCCAGTAGACCTGGCGTGGTACAACACATATCATTCTTGCTTCTTTGGCATTGGGGTGGAGCACGATATGCGCAAGCGGATCATGGCAGGCCTGGCCGCGCTGGCCGCGCTGGCCGCCTTGCCCGTCGGGCCGATGGCGCAAGCCAACGACTCCACCGCCCGCGTCGGCGCCGGTGGCCTGATGCTGCAAAAGACCGACGACATCCGCATGGTGAGCGAGCACCTGAGCATTTCCGTCAAACGCATCAACGTGGAATACCGCTTCCGCAACGAGAGTTCGCGCACCATCGAATCGGTGGTCGCCTTCCCGATGCCGGAATTCCATTGGGATCCGGAGCAGGATGCGACCTGGCGCAATATCGGCCCGGTCGAGAGTTTCCTTGTGCACGTCAATGGCAAAACGGCCGCGGTGCGCGTAGAACGCAAGGCAATGCTGAAAGGGCGCGACATCACTGCGCAGTTGCGCAAGGCCGGCCTGACGGAGGATGAAATCTTCCGCACTTTCGGCGGCGCTGGCGTTGGCGAGGGCATGACGCTGCCGGAACCGATGGTGGCGCGCTTGCATGCAATGGGTGCAAGCGACCAAAGAATGCCGGGATGGCGAGTGGCGGAAACGGTGTACTGGAACCAGGCATTCCCGTCCGGGGAGGAGGTCGTCGTCACGCATTCCTACCGTCCCTTTGCTGGTCGCATTTTCGGCACCTACAGCACCCAATGGCCACCCTCGGCCGATAGCGTCCCTGTGTCGTCGAACGGAGATGTGGACCACGCCTGCCTTGGCGAGGGCAGCATGCAATCGGTGTTGAACAAGGCGCGCCAGAAGGTCAAGGATGGCGCGAAATCAGGCTATATCTACCTGAACGACGTTGAATACGTCCTGGGCACGGGGCGCAACTGGAGAGGCAGCATTGGCGACTTCACCCTCGACATCATCAAGGAAACGCCGCAGGACGTTGTTTCGCTATGCTTCCCCGGCAAACCAGAACGCATCGGCGACCGCACCTTGCGCTTCAAGATGCGTGACTATGTTCCGCAGGACCGGCTGCTGCTGAATTTTTACAGTTTTGAATAAGGGCCAGCTCGGCCAGCAGCGCCGCCAGCTCGTTTTCCACCTCGGTTACCAGCGGCGGGATGCGCTCGATCATGCCGGTATTGGCGAGCGTTTCGACCAGGCCGCACAAGGCTGCAAGTTCGCGAGCGCCAAACAGGCCGGCGCTGCCTTGCAGGCTATGCGCGTTCAGGCTGATGGATGGGATGTCCGCATACTGGATGCCTTGCCGGATTGCGGCAAGCTGGCGCGGGCCTTCCTGCATGAAGGCGGCGCAAGCTGCAGGGCTCAAGGCGCGGGTAGGCGCTGGCGGCGCTGCGCCGGTTCCGAACATGGCGTCAAGATCCTCCCGGCGCGATGATTGCGCCAGCAAACCGGCGTGGCGGCCAATCTCTGCATGCAGGCTCGCTTCGTCAATCGGCTTGGGCAGGAAACCATTGGCGCCCGCGTCCATAAAGCGCTCGCGTTCTTCGGCTGCCGCATTGGCAGTCAGCGCGATGACGGGGATACCAGGCTGGCGCACGCCAGCCGCACCGGCACGCAGCAGGCGCAGGGCAGCGATGCCGTCCATGCGCGGCATGCGGCTATCCATGATCACCAGGTCGAAGTCGCGTTCCGCCAGGCGCGCCAGTGCAGCGGCGCCGTCTTCCGCGATGGTCACGGCATGGCCCATTTCACCCAGCAGCTCGCGCAAGATGATCTGGTTGGTGCTGCCATCTTCCGCGCACAGGACCTGAAGGCGTATCGCATGCGGCGCGCGCGCCTCCAGCGCCCGCACTACCGCAGGCTCGCCAGCCTGCAGCGGCAGCCACACCTCGAACACGCTGCCGGCGCCGCGCTCGCTGCGCACCTCGATCGTTCCACCCAGGGCGTCGACAATGTTCTTGCAAATCGCCAGGCCCAGGCCGGCGCCGCCGTATTTGCGCGAAGTGGCGGCATTGGCCTGCTCGAATTTGCGGAACAGGCGGGAAATCGAATCCGGTTCGATCCCAATGCCTGTATCGCTGACGGCCAGCACAATGCCGCCGTTGTGCGCTACGCCGGCAGTCATGCGCACTTCACCGCGCTCGGTGAATTTGACGCCGTTGCCGACCAGGTTCATCACCACCTGCCGCAGCCGCACCGGATCGCCCCGCCACCAGCGCGGCAAGTCGGGATCAATCTCCGCCACCAGCGAAATGCCCTTGGTTTCGGCACGATCCGCCAGCAGCGCCACCACGTCGCGCAGCAGGGCCGGCAAATCGAAGTCGATGCTTTCGAAAGGCATCTTGCCCGCTTCCAGGCGCGAGAAGTCGAGGATGTCGTTAATAATGTGCAGCAGCACTTCCGCGTTGCCCAGGCCAATGCGCAGCTTGTTGCGCGTTTCGGGCGACAGGGTGCGGTCTTTTTTCGCCAACTGCAGCATGCCGATCACGCCGCCAAGTGGGGTGCGCACTTCGTGGCTGATCATGGCCAGGAATTCCGACTTCTGTTCATTCGATTCTTCGGCGGCCTTGCGCGCGGCAGTCGATTCGCGCAGTTCCAGGTCGCGCGCCTGCAAGGTGGCGACCTGATTTTCCAGCGCTTGCTGCACTGCGCGCTGCCGCGCCAGCGCGCCTTCAAGTCCATTCAGCAGGTAGGCGCAGGACACCACCAGCACCGCAGCCACCAGCGTGAAATTCAGCGACACCAGCGACCAGTGCATCAACAGGCTGACAAAGAGATTGTTCAAGCCCGGGTCGATGCCGCCAAAATAGCCTGTAACGAACAGGGTGCCGCTGCACCAGAGCAGGGCCGCCATGGCGGGACGGATGCCGAGCAGCACGGTGCACAGGATCGGTACGGCGAGCAGGTAGGGCTGGACCAGCGGGCCCACGGAAAACAGCTGCACGACTGCGAGCAGGTAGCTGATGGCCAGGAAGGCCAGCGCGCGGAAACGGAATGAGACGGACCGGCAGAAATACAGGGCGCCGACACATAGCAAGGCGATGATATCGCTCACGATCAGCGGCCATTGGTTCATCTTCATGCTGCCAACGACGCTGGGAATTGCCACCAGCAGGCCGAGGAACAAGGCGACGGCGCACAAGCCGTTCAGCAGGTTGTTGCGCCAGGATTGCAGGCTGTCCGCCTGTTCGTTCAATCCATCGAGCCGCCGGGACAAAAAGTCCCCGGGCCCGTACTGCGCGGGCCTGTCCGGTGTGGCAGGAGAACTCTTGGAAGGAACAAACATTGCAACATAAAAGTTTTGGCTAAGGGATTGATTTTACTATAACTCGTCACATGTTCAAGCGCAGTTCGACGCCGACCTGGCGCGGCGAATTGACCATCGCATACGGCGTGCCAAGCAGGCCAGTGGTCATGTTGCCGATGCTGGTCACATAACGCTTGTCGAACAGGTTGTTGGCATACAACGCCAGCGCCCACTTATGGCTGGCCGCTTCGTAGCCGGCGCGGAAGTCGGTGCGCTGGGTGGCGCCGCCAACGCGGAAGCGCGGGGTGGTCAGGCAGGCGCCTTGCAGCGCATCGGCATTGCAGCGCGTGGCACCGGTGTAGGCGTGCTGCAGCGTGAAATTGAGGTCGCCGCCCGCGACGCCGCGCACCCAGTAGTCGGCGCCAACGGCGGTGGTCCATTTCGGCGTGCCGACTGGCTGGCCATCGAGATTGATGCCGTCGCTGGTGGTGAAGGTCTTGTAGGTCTGGTCGATGTACGCCGTGCTCATGTTCAGGCGCAGGTCGCGCACCGGCTGCCAGCGCATCTCAAAGTCCAGCCCGTGCGCTTCCTGGTCGCTGCTGGTGACCTGGTAGGTCGGGATCGGGGAGCCGTTATTCACCAGGGCCAGCGACTGCAGGTTGCTGAACTTGTATTTGTACAGCGAGGCGTTCACCAGCAGCTTGTACCTGCGGTAGTAGTTTTTCACCCCAACTTCGGCATTCCACACTTTTTCCGGCTCGTAGGTGGCGTTCACCTGCAGCGCGTTGAAACCGCCCGCCTGGTAGCCCTTGGCGATGGAGCCGTAGACCATCATGTCGTCATTGAGCTTGTAATCAAGCACAGCGCGCGGGCTGGTGTCGCTCCACTTGTTCTTTTTGGACAGCGGCGCCGTGGTCGCGCCGGCGCTCGTGAACTCGATATTCTGCGTCATCGCGCCCAGCGCCATCATCAGTTGTTCAGGCGTGAGCGCGCCCATACCTACCAGCGCGTCGAAGAAACCGAGGTTCTGCAGGCGCGTGATGCTGTCGTCCAGGCCAGCGGCCGTGCGCGGCGGGCTGTACCAGCTGAAGCGCTTGTCGTCGCGCGTGTAGCGCACGCCGGTGGTCAGGTTCAGCCTGGGCGCCAGGTGCCAGATCACGTCGCCATAGATGGCGGTGGCCTTGTAGCGGCCTTCAACGTGCATATTCTCCTGCCAAGGGTTGCCCAGCAGGCCGGCCGGAATGTCCACGGCCGCCGCCGCGCCCTCCAGCAGGCTGAAAACGGGGAAGCCGGCTACGTTGCCGAAAATGGTATCGAGCGTATTGGTGTTGGTATTGACCTGGCTGGTCTGCCGCGCTTTCTCATGATAGAAGCTCAGTCCCGTGACCCAGTCGGCCATGCCGGTATTGCCGGACAGGCGGAACTCCTGCTGCCAGCTTCGGTTGCGTTCCGAGTTTTCGGTGTCGACGTAATGGGTGATCAGCTTGGTGCCGTCATTGTCCTGCCGGTTGCGCGAGTCGAAGCGGCGGTAGCCGGTGGTCGAGTTGAAGGTGGCCCAGCCGAGCGGGGCTTCGATGCGCAGCGTGCTGCCGCGGAAGTCGCGCGTTTCGCCATTGTTCATGGCGTCGTTGTAGAGCGGCGCCGTGCGCGGGTCGAGGTAGCTGGATGGATCGGCCGGCACCACCGGCACGCCAACCACCAGGCCGATGGCGGGACGCGCCATGTGGTCGAGCTTTTCCGCCTCCACCGACAGCAGGACCTTGGCGCGTGCCGGCGCATCCCAGCGCAGGGTGGCGCGCACGCCGTTGTCGGTGCCGTGCTGCAGTTTTTCGCCGGTGGCCGCGTCTTTCAGCCAGCCGTCGGTGCCGTGATGCACGGCGGTGATGCGCAGCGCTGTCGTGTCGCCGAGCGGGGTATTGGCCAGCAGTTCCACATTGCGGGTGTGGAAGCGGCCGTAGCGCAGGCGCGCTTCCAGTTCGGTGTCGCGGCCTGGTTCTCGCGTCACGACAGAGATGGCGCCGGCCGCGCTGTTGCGGCCGAACAGGGTGCCTTGCGGGCCTTTCAGCACTTCGATGCGCTGCACGTAGTTGAAGTTCATGATGGCGCCGCCGGTCTTGCCGGCGTAGACACCGTCGATGTACATGCCGACGGGGGCGTCGGTGCCGATGCCGAAATCGCCGGTGCCGATGCCGCGCAGCGACAGCGAGGGCTGGGTCGCCTGCTCGGCATTGACTGACAGGCCGGGTATGTAGCCATTCATCTCCGCCAGGCTGGGCGCGGCCAGCTTGTCGATCTGGTCGGCGTTGATGATCTGCAGCGCGATGGGTACGTCCTGCGCCTGCTGCGTGCGATTCTGCGCGGTGACGACCACCACATGGGTTTCTTCCTTCGGAACCGGATCGGCGGCCATGGCGGCGCCGCTGCAGACGAGCAGGGCGCTGGAAATGCTGGACGACAGGATTTTCTTGCGCAGCTTCATGTGGTCTCCCTCTTTATTGTCAGTTGCAGCTTTCCTTCATCGATGCGATCCATTCGCGAATCAGTTCAACGCCTTCGCGGTGCGAGATGGCGCGCCCCAGTTCCGGCATCATCACGCCCGTTTCGGTCGACTTCAGGCGGAAAACGAAAATCGAATCATCCGGCTTGCCGGGATTGATGCCGAAGGAGTTGCCGCCCGTGCCGGCGCCCGCCGCCACGGGCGGCTTGCACAGGCCCAGGTGCCGGTTGGCCGGCGCGCCGATTTCCAGGTGCAGGGCAGTGGTGTTGGCGGTGCCCTTGTTGTTGTGGCAGTGGGCGCAATTGATGTCGAGATAGGCGCGGGCGCGGGCGTCGACCGACGCGCTCTTGTCGCGCCAGTCGACGTTGTGCGGCACTTCGGCGGCGGCGGGCAGGCCATGCAGGTAGCCTGCCTGTACCATCTTTTCCAGTTGCCCGTTCAGGTTGATGTGGCGCGCCTTCAGCCCAAGCGGCTCGAACTTCTTGCTCTTCAGGTCCGCCACATGGCAGGAGGCGCACTGGTTCACGTTCGGCACCACGTAGGTGAATTTCTGGCGGCCCTGGGCCGACACCAGCTCCATCGCAATCTGGTCCCCGGTGCGTTTCAGTTCGGCCTCGGTCTGCGCTTCGTTCCATACATAGGGCAGGGCGATCCATCCAGCCTCGCGCCGCACCAGCAGGCGCGTCTCCATCAGCCGCACTTTGGCCAGGTCAAGGGTGCTGCCGGTGCCGCTGTCGTCGGTCGCCCGCACGGCCGGGCTGCCGCCGTCGCGCGGGTAATAGAAGGTCTTGCTGATGATGGTGCCGACCGGGAAATCGAAGGCGGTATCGGGCTTGTAGGCGGCCGAGACGCCTTTGGGCATCCACACGGTGCGCAGCTTGTGGGCGTAGTCGCTGAACAGCGGTGTATTCAGGGTGTAGGGCAGCACCTCCTTGTTCAGCACCAGGCGACCCTCGCTGGCGGCCATCAGGCGCCATTCGCTGAGTTTTTCAGGACGCCCGTCGGCGACGAAATTCACCGGTTCGGCAGGCGGTGCAGGGCTGCGTGCGCAGGACGCGAGAACCAGCGCGCACGCCGCCATGCCGGCCGCCCGCAGCGGGAAAGCAGGGACGGCAAGCTTCATCAGGACTGCGAGCTCAGTTGAGGAATGGTGACCGGCGGCAGCTTGGCCAGCTGGCAGCGGTGGGGCGCCGAATCGGCCTTCGGATTCTTGTACCTGTTGGGGCCATCGGCGTTCAGCACTTCGACGCCGTCCTGCACGCAGATGCGCGCTTCGGCCGGCATCACGCCGTTCCTGGCCAGCGCATTGTCGGCGTAGCCGTCCCACAGCACGTCGGGCAGGTGGCCGGACAGGCCGTACATCGCCACCTTCAGCGCTTTCAGGTCCAGGCCATCGGGTGCATCGCCGCCGCCCTTGAAGCGGTTGCCGTAGACGTAGATCGCCTTGGGATAGGGGTCGTAGTCCTTGGCCACGCCCTTCTCGGTGAAGTAGCCGGTCGAATGGTAGCTGGAGATGATGACGTTGGCGGTCTGGTTGTTGCTGATGTCGTTGTCGAAGATCTCCACCTTCGAATTCGAGTTGATCACCACGCCCGAGCCGGCCGGCACGCTGGCCACCGCCGTGCCCTTGGCGGCAAAGTTGCCCAGGTTGTTTTCGATGACCTTGTTCCTGAATACGCGCGTGCTGTGGCCCGGCTGCTGCAGGTTCGGCATATTGAACACCAGGATGCCGCCGGTATTGCGGGTAGCGACGTTGTCGTAGACGTCGGCATTGATCGTGTTCTCGATTTCGATGCCGGCCACATTGGCCTCGGCGCGCGAGTTGCGCACCACCACGTTCTGCGACTGGCCGACGTAGATGCCGGCATCGGAGGCGGCGATGGCCACGCAGTTATCGATCAGCACATTCCTGGTCTTGACCGGGTAGATGCCGTAGGCGCCGTTGGTGACTTTGGAGCCGCCGGTCCACTGCACTTTCACGCCCCGGATCGTAATATGGTCGCCGTCATTGATCTTCAGGCCATCGCCCTTGGAGTCCTCGATGGTCAGGCCTTCAATGGTGAAGTTGTTGCCGTAGACGAGCAGGCCTTCGGGGCCCGTTACCTGCGGCTTGAATGACAGAATGGTCTTGTCCATCCCGGCCCCGCGGATGGTCACGCCGTCGGCGCGCAGCTGCAGCCCGCTGGTGAACTTGTATTTGCCGGCCGGGATCTCGATCACCGAACCGGGCTTGGCGTCGAGCAGTTGTTCCTGGAGTTGCTTCTGGAACGCGATGTCGGCAGCCGTTGCTGGCGCCGGCAGTGAAGGCGTGGTCTTGTAGCAGGCGGATAGCAGGCCGCACAGCGCGAGCGCGCCGATGGCTTTGTACATACATGTCTCCCATTTACTGTTGTAGGGATGCAGCAGCGAAGCCAGTATATCTGTCCATTGTTGAAATGATATGTGCAAGATCGGCCAAATATCCTGCTAGTATCGGCCAGAATGAGAGCGCCAGTTTCAATCGCCATTTATGTGGGGGACGACTGCTGGGGAGGCCTTGCCCTGCTGGCGCGGGAAGCGTTTGCCATTGCCGGCACGCTGCATGCGCGTAACGCCGACTTGCAGGCTGCGGAACTGTTCCGAACACGCCTGGTCGCAATCGACAGGGCGCCGGTGCGCTCCTTCACCGGCCCGGCCTTGCAGCCTGAGGCGACGCTGGCCGACATGGCTGCGCCGCAGGCCGTGATCGTGCCGCCGTACTACCTGCCGCTGGCTGCGCGCCAGCCGATCCCACCGGTGCTGCGCGACTGGCTGCTGCAAGCCCATGCCGGCGGCGCGCTGCTGGTGGGCATGGCCGGCGGCATGCGCATCCTGGCCGAAGCCGGCCTGCTCGATGGCCGCGAAGTGACCGGCAACCTGTCCGACCAGCGCGTCTTTGCCCAGCACTATCCCGATGTGCGCTTCAGCCCCGACGTGCCGCTGGTAATCGATGGCAGCATTATCAGCGCCGGCTCGGTCAATCCCTGCCTGGATGCCTGCAGCTACCTGGTCGGCCATTTCCATGGCGACGCCGTGGCGCACAAGCTTTCGCGCTACACCAATCCGCCCAGCCAGCCCAGCGCCGGCCACCTCGCCCTGCGCAACGCGGGACTGAAACAGCATGGCGACCAGCGTATCCGCCAGGCGCAGGAATACATCGAGCGCTGCTTCAAGCAGGACCTGACGGTGGAAGGCGCCGCCCAGCGCGCGGCCATGAGCGTGCGCAATTTCTCGCGCCGCTTCCAGCATGCCGTGGGCATGCCGCCGCACATCTACATCGCGCGCTGCCGCGGCGAATATGCGAAGGAGCTGCTGGCCCGGCCGGGCCTGTCGATGCTGCAGGTCGCACTGCAATCGGGCTTCCGCACGGAAGCCATGCTGCGGCGCACCTTCTGCCAGTTGTTCGACACCACGCCGGCAGCCCACCGCGCAGCGGCGGCTGCGCGGCGCGACTGAAGTGAACGATCAGCGGCGCGCGACCAGCAGGCCGACAATCACGCCGATGGCGGCGCCGGTGGCAACCGCCTTCCACGGGTTGTCGTGCACATAGTGGTCGGTGGCCTGGACTGCCATCTTGCCGCGGGCCAGCATGCTGTCTTCCAGCTTCAGCAAGTCGCGCTTGGCAGTGCGCAGCGTGTCCTCGAACTTGGCCTTGACCATGCCGAGGTCCTCGGAATTGGCCGTGGCAGCGTTGCGCAGCCAGGTTTCGGCATCCTGCACGGCCTGTTTCAGGTCGCCCATCAGCTTTTCGCGGGCTTCCTGGTTCTCGTTGTGGCTATGGCTTTTGCCGTTGGCAACGCCGCCGCCATTTGGTTTTGCGGTAGTAGATTGTGGTGTCTGGTCCATGATCGCCTCGTCTCAGTGAACAGCACTCGGGGGTAGTTTCCAGTATAGGTCAGCGTAGCGCGTAGTCGAGCGCAATGCCTGCGAAGACAGCGGCGCCGAGGTAGTTATTGTGGCGGAAGGCGGCAAAGCAAGGCGCACGCTCGCGCCCGCGGATCAGGAAATAATGGTAAACCGCACAAGCGGCCGCCACCGCCATGCCCAGCAGGAAGGACAGGCCCAGGCCGAATTGCTGGCCGACCACCAGCAGGATCGCCAGGTGCACGCCATAGCACAGCATGATGGCCGCCACGTCAAAGCGGCCAAAGGTGATGGCGGACGTCTTGATGCCGATCTTCAGGTCGTCGTCGCGGTCGACCATGGCGTATTCGGTGTCGTAGGCCACGGCCCAGAACACATTCCCCACCAGCAGCAGCCAAGCCACGGGCGGCACCGTGTCCTGCACGGCGGCGAAGGCCATCGGCATGCCGAAACCGAAGGCGATGCCGAGATAGGCTTGCGGGATGGCGAAGAAGCGCTTGAAGTAGGGGTAGGTGCCGGCAATGATCAGGGCCGCCACGCTCAGCTGCTTGACCAGCGCGTTCAGCGGCTGGATCAGGAGGAAGGCCACCAGCGACAGGCCGGCGGCGATCAGCAGCGCTTCCTTGCCGCTGATGCGGCCGCTGGTGATCGGGCGTTCTGCGGTGCGCTTGACGTGCTTGTCGAAATCCTGGTCGGCGTAATCGTTGACGGCGCAGCCGGCCGAACGCATCAGGAAGGTGCCCAGCGAGAAAATCAACAGCAGCTTCCAGTCCGGCACGCCGCCGGAAGCCAGCCAGAGCGCGGCCAGGGTCGGCCACAGCAGCAGCACGGTGCCGATCGGCTTGTCCAGCCGGACCAGGCGGAAATACAGTTCGAGTTTGCTCAGGGTGGGGGTAGTCGCATGCATCCCGGCATTTTACTCCGCCTGCCCGTTCAGCATGTGGACGCCGGGCAGCTGGCAGTCGGCCACCGCGGCGACGATGGCGTCGATGGCAGCCTTGCGGGTAAAGCTCTTGCGCCAGACGATGACCACGCGCCGGTTCGGCTCCGGGTTCTCGAAGTAGCGGAATGCCAACATGCCGTCACGGCCTTCCATGTCCGGCACCGAGGCGCGCGGCAGTACGGTCAGGCCGATACCGCTGGCTACCATGTGGCGGATGGTCTCGAGCGAGGACCCTTCGAAGGTACGCTGCATGCCGTTGCCGGGCGAAGAGAAGCGCGCCATTTCCGGGCACACTTCCAGCACCTGGTCGCGGAAGCAATGGCCATTGCCCAGCAAGAGCATGGTTTCGGTCTTCAGGTGCTCGGCCGGAATGGCCACGCGCGCAGCCCAGGGATGGTTTTTTGGCATCGCCACCACGAAGGGCTCGTCATACAGCGCCTGCACGGCCATGCCGTGCTCCGGCAGCGGCAGCGCCATGATGGCGGCATCCAGCTCGCCCTGGCGCAGCATTTCCAGCAGCTTGACGGTGAAATTCTCTTGCAGCACCAGCGGCATCTGCGGCGTGGTTTCGATCATCCGCTTGACTAAAGGCGGCAGCAGGTAGGGACCGATGGTGTAGATCACCCCCAGCCGCAGCGGGCCGGCCAGCGGGTCCTTGTTCTGCTTTGCCAGTTCCTTGATCGCTGCCGTCTGCTCCAGCACCCGTTCGGCCTGGGCCACGATCTGGGCGCCCAGTGGGGTGACGGAGATTTCCGCCCCTCCGCGCTCGAACAGGACGACGCCGAGCTCGTCTTCCAGTTTCTTAATTGCGACAGAAAGGGTAGGTTGAGCAACAAAACACGCCTCGGCGGCGTGGCCGAAGTGTTTCGCTCTGGCAACTGCTACGATATATTTGAGCTCGGTCAGTGTCATAAACCCATTTGAACACAGTTGAATGCCTTGTTGCAATGCCATGAATGGGGAAGGGCACTGGCTATAATGACCTGCAAATCCATACAACGAGGCGAATATGTCTTCCACACTAGGCCACGAAGAAGCCCAGTCATATATTTTCAAACTGCTGACAGCCATGCACCAGGTCGGCGGCTCCGACCTGTTCATTTCGGCGGATTTCCCGCCCAGTATCAAGTCGCAGGGTTCGATGCGGGCCCTCAGCCAGCAGCGCCTGACCCCGGATGTGACCCGGGCCCTGGCCTACGCCATCATGAACGAGAAGCAGCGCCGCGAGTTCGAAACCGAGCTGGAGTGCAATTTCGCGATCTCGCTGCCCAATGTTTGCCGCTTCCGCGTCAATGTCTTCGTGCAGCAGCAGGCAGTAGGCATGGTATGCCGGACCATCGCCTCGGAAATCCCGAATTTCGAGAAGCTCGACCTGCCGGAAGTGCTGAAAGAGGTCGTGATGACCAAGCGCGGCCTGGTGCTGGTGGTCGGTGGTACCGGCTCCGGCAAGTCGACCTCGCTGGCCGCCATGATCGACTACCGCAACCAGAATTCGGCCGGCCACATCATCACCGTCGAAGACCCGGTCGAATATGTGCACAAGAACAAGAACTGCCTGATCACCCACCGCGAAGTGGGCGTGGACACGCTGTCCTGGCACCATGCGCTGAAAAACACCCTGCGCCAGGCGCCGGACGTGATCCTGATCGGCGAGATCCGCGACACCGAGACCATGGAACACGCGATCGCCTTCGCCGAAACCGGCCACCTGTGCCTGGGCACCCTGCACGCCAACAATGCGAACCAGACCATGGACCGCATCATCAACTTCTTCCCGGAAGAGCGCCGCAACCAGCTGCTGATGGACCTGTCGTCCAACCTGCGCGCCATCGTCTCCCAGCGCCTGATCCGCACCGAAGACGGCAAGGGCCGCAAAGCCGCCATCGAGATCCTGCTGAACACGCCGACCATCGCGGAGATGATCTTCAAGGGCAATTTCCACTCGATCAAGGAAATCATGGCAAAGTCGCGCGAACTGGGCATGTGCACTTTCGACCAGGCCCTGTTCGATCTCTATAATAAGGGCTACATCGCCTACGAAGAGGCGTTGCGCAACGCCGACTCGACCAACGGCTTGCGCCTGCAGATCAAGCTGCACAGCAACCGTCCGCCGCCGGATGCCGCAGCGCCAAGCGTTGCGGCGCCGAAATCGTCGGGCGGCCTGAGCATGCAGCTGGATGAAGAAGAGGAAGAAGAAGGCGAATGATCGAGTTTGAAAAGAAGATGTGCTCGCGCGAGGAACTGGCCGCGCGGGTGGCGGCGCTGCCGAAGCCGGTGGTGATGACCAATGGCGTGTTCGATATCCTGCACCGCGGCCATGTGACCTACCTGGCGCAGGCGCGCTCGCTGGGTGCCTCGCTGGTGGTGGCGGCCAATACCGACGCCTCGGTCAAGCGCCTGGGCAAGGGCGACGACCGTCCGCTGAACAACTGCGAAGACCGCATGGCGCTGCTGGCGGCGCTGGAGTCGGTCAGCCTGGTGGTGCCGTTTGACGAAGACACCGCGCTGGAAGCGGTGCTGCAGGCCCGGCCCGAGATTTACGCCAAGGGCGGCGATTACGATATGACCGCCATCCCGGAAGGAAAGGCGGTGCTGGCTTACGGCGGCAAGGCGGTGGCCATCGATTTCGAGCACGACCGCTCGACCACCAAGCTGCTGGCTAAAGTGCGCATGTTTGGACAATAGGAGACCGTCATGGCTTTTGGTGTGCTGCTGACCGACGAGGGCGTGGCCGAACTGGGCGCCACGCTGAAGGATTACCTGAGCGATGGGCCTTCCGGCAAATTCTTGCCGTGCAAGGAGGCCAGCCCCGACCGCAGTTTCTTCCACCTGGTCTCCGAGGCGCGCAACGCCGAGGGGGCGATGGTGGAGGTCGAGCTGTACATCCCGAACCGCTATATCAAGCTGGTGATGTCGGGCTTGGAGCGCAAGCACATTGGCTTTCTCTAAGGCCCGAGTAAGAGCATTTTGAAACACACTGAAACCTGGAGCAGTGCGGTCATTGCGGATGGCGTCAAGGGGCTTAGCGATACCGACGACCTGGTCGCGGTTGACCATGAGGCTGCGCTGCTTGTAGCTCGGAATATCCGCCATCCCTGGTACCGTTGCCAGGCGCTCAGCGCGGTTGCCGAATCGGAGCCTCGGCCAGTGGTGCGCGAGGCTTTGCTCAGTGAGTCCTTGACTGCGGCATTTGAATTGACTGAGCCGAACAGGGTGGTGACTGTCGCAGGATGGCCATTGGCCCGGCTTATACATACCAATCCTGGGAAGGCGAACTTCTTCATCTTGCGCTTGCTGGAAGTTATTTTACAAGAGCCGCACGGCTTGCGTAAGCTAGATGGACTTGCCTCCATTTTGCTCAGGGTGAGCCGAGTATCGGTGTTGCGTGAATTGGTGCTGCCCCCATTTCTTGCTGCCGCAACTGCAAGCACCGGATGGCGGACCGAGCGGATCGTCGCATTTACTGCACAACTGCTTTGGGAGTCCGACCCTAAAGCAGCGGAGACATTGCTTGCCTCCCGATCCGTAAATCGCTTCTCCCGAGGCGCTTGGGCAAAAATTGCTGCGGCGAGTCGCTCGTAACCAAGCGGGCGCTTGAAGGCATCGCTGGCTATCGCTCGCCTGGCAAGTGAGCAGAGAGTGCATTAGTGTTGCAAGATGGTAATCTTGCCGTCCGCCTCCAGGAAAGCGAATTTCATCGATTCCAATGGGCAATCGGCCTCGCGCAGCGATTGCTCCACGTCGCTCTCAGCCACGTGGTTTCGCTTCAAAACCTCATTGAAGAATTTGCCGTCGCGGCCGATCAGCACGGCGGTGCCCTCGACCAGTTCGGCCGCTTTCTCGTTGCGGGCGGTGACGAAGGCGATTGCCAGGTTCAGTATTACGAGCGTCACCACGACAATCAGGCCGCCGGCCACGGAGTGGTCGCCACCGGTCAAGCCCGGTGAGACCGCTTCGCTCAGGAGCATGATGACCAGCAGGTCAAATGGAGTGAACTGGCCGATGGTGCGCTTGCCGCTCAGGCGCATCATGACCAGCAGCGCGATGTAGATCATTACGCCGCGCACCGAGTATTCCCACCACGGCAAATCGAGGTCGAACATCGCGGGCTCCTTTCAGTCCGGTTATACGACATTCCAACCTCGTGCGCCCACACGCTTCCTGGTGTCAACCCAACAAGTCTTCCAGCGTGGTTGCTTCGCAGAAGCGGCTGCTCCAGCGCGCGAGCACGTCCGGCGAAGCCTGGTTCAAGCGCGTAATGGCTTGTTGCGGGAGCGGCCCGAATCGTTGTTCCATCAGTTCCATCAGCAGCATGCGCCGGCCCTCGTCACGACCTTCGCTGCGCCCTCCTGCTGCCCCCGTTCAAGTCCTTGTTCAAGTCCCTGTTCAAGTCCCTGTTCAAGCCCCTGTTCAAGCCCCTGTTTCAGTCCTTGCGCCCACCCAGCTTCGCTTCCACTGCGGAAGCCCCACCTTAATCCCAATGATGTGCCGCGCTCCAAGCCGCGGCGGATCGCGTCGTGCTTGAGCCGTTGTGTAATAGTCAGCATGTGTTTCTCCTTGAATGTCCAGACAAATTGGCGATAAGACTTGTCCTGCTCAGCGGGCAATTGCATCAGGCGGTCCAGGAGCTCGAACATTAACGCCACCTGCTCCTTGTCCTTGCCGTACAAGCAAAGAATCTCTGTCAGCCTGCATTTGGCATGCATACGCGCGAAAGGTTCCCCTTTTGTTCGCATTATTTCGAGATGGGCGGCCACGAACAAGGCAAAGGAGTTGCCTGATTTGAGAAGCGCGGGCAGCGACGGTTCAAGGTCGAGCAGTTTGACGCTGCCGAAATGTAAATTGAGCCCGGTACCACCAAACCCGTAAGCGAATTCGGCAGGCCGCCAGGTTTCGCAGTTATCGCCGAGTATGGCAAGGCTGATGACAGGCTGCCTGTGCCTGGCAAACAAGAGGGCATGGTAGACAAACATGCGTTCGGCGAAATGTTCTTCGCGCTGGCACTGGATCTCTATATGCAGGCAGACCGGGCGGCCATCCTTAGCATGACAGAGGAATACCCGATCGGCATGGCACGCCATCGCCATGGGTGAAACCCCATCGGCTGGCTGGTGCAGCTCGGTATCGACGGCCGTGATCGGGCGCGAGAGATCCAGGATGGCCAGGATGGCAGGAAAACAGGTCGCCAGGCACTCTTCGATCAGAAAATCGATTGCGCACTTCCACGCGCTGTCGAGTTGGTCCGGCGATTGGTTTGGTGATGGGCTGTTGGGCATGCGCGTTTGAGCGCTGCCTTGACGCCGGGTTCCGCGAACAATATGCCCGGCGTTGAGCTAGATCAAAAGCTCAGGCGCCGCCGGCGTAGCCATGCTGGCGCCAAGCCTCGAATACCACCACTGCAACGGTATTGGAGAGGTTGAGGCTGCGGTTGCCGGGCATCATCGGCAGGCGAATACGCTGCTGGGTTGGGAACGACTCACGGAACTCGGGCGCAAGGCCGCGCGTTTCGCTGCCGAATACGAACACGTCACCTGGCTGGAAGGCCAGCTCGGCGAACGGGCGCGAGCCATGGGTGGTCATGGCGAACATGCGGCTGGTGTCAGGCTGGATATCGGCCAGGAAAGCTGCCCAATCCTTGTGCACCTTCATCTGCGCATACTCGTGGTAATCGAGCCCGGCGCGGCGCATCTTGGCGTCGTCGAGCGGGAAGCCGAGCGGTTCGATCAGGTGCAATTGCGCGCCGGTGTTGGCGCACAGGCGGATCACGTTGCCTGTGTTGGGCGGGATTTCCGGGTTGACCAGCACTACATGAAACAAGTTGTTCTCCTAATTCGTGTTCGGGGGCGTGCGCGAAGACGTAATTCGTTACACGCGCGGCGCCGTGCCGCTTCAAGGTAGCGGCTAACTCCTGCAGCGTCTGGCCGCTGCTCATGACATCGTCCACTATGCCGATATGGCGGCCTTCGACCAGCGCCCGGTCAGGGATCGCGAAGGCATGGGCGATGTTGGCATGGCGCGCGCCGTGGGGCGTGCTACTTTGGGCCAGCGTGTCGCGCACGCGTACTGCGAGTGTGGCATGGACCGCGATGCCGAGGGCCTTGCCAAGCGGACGGGCGATTTCCAGCGCCTGGTTGAAGCCGCGCTCCGACAGCCGTTGCAGGCCAAGCGGCACGGGGCAGAGCAGGGCGGGGCGCGGGTAGCGGCTGGCGTCGGCGCGCTGCACCGCATCCGCCAGCAGGCCGGCAAACAGGCGGGCCAGCGCAAGCTGGCGGGCGAATTTTAACTGAAGCACGAGGCGGTCTACAGGAAGGGCGTATGCGGCGGCTGCCAGCGTGGCGTCGAAGGCCGGGCGCTCGGCCTGGCAGCGGCCGCACGGCACGACGGGCGGCGGCGTGGCCGGGGAGGTGGGCGGCAGCGGGTTGGCGCAGATTGGGCAGCGGGCGATGGCGGTGGTGAAGAACTGCTGGCGGCAGCCGGGGCAGAGCAGGGCTGGGCCGCTGGCGCCGCATAGCACGCAATTGCAGGGCAACAGGGCGGCCAGCAGGCCGTTGGCAAATGCGCCAGCCATCGCAAATCCCCACGAACGAGTAAACTGCCCGGATTATCCCATTACAGAACCGTATTAAATATGCAAGTCCCAGCAAAACCGCCGAAATTAAGCGCTCCCATTGACCTGGATCGAGTCCGCGCCCTGTTTGCCGATCCGGCGCGTGTGGCGGAGGCTGATTTCCTGCGGCGCGAGATCGCCAGCCGCATGCACGAACGCCTGCAGCTGGTCAAAGTGAATCCGCTGCGCGTGGTCGATGCCGGCTGCGGCACCGGCCCCGACTTGCCTGTCTTGCAAAAGAGCTATCCCGCCGCCCAGATCGTGGGCGTCGACACTTCCCCTGCGATGATCGCCGCCGCGCGCGGCCAGGCCGGCAAAACGGGCCTGAGCCAGTTGATTGGCAAATTGCTACCAGCAAAATCCGGCATTGACTACCTGTGTGCCGATATGGCCGACCTGCCGCTGGCACGCAACAATGTGGACCTGGTCTGGTCTAACCTTGCGCTGCACTGGCACCCGCAGCCGGACCGCGTGTTTGCGGAATGGCATCGGGTGCTCAAGGTCGGCGGTCTGCTGATGTTCTCCTGCTTTGGCCCGGACACGCTGCAGGAGCTGCGGGCCGCCTTCGCCGATGTCGACCTGGCGCCGCATACACTGCCCTTCGTCGACATGCACGACTTCGGCGACCAGCTGGTGGAAGCCGGCTTTGCCGAGCCGGTCATGGATATGGAAAAGATCACGGTGACCTACGACAGCGCCGACAAGCTGCTGGCCGATGCCCGTGCGCTAGGCGGCAACCCGCTGCAGACGCGCCGCAAGGGACTGCTCGGAAAACAGGCATACCAGCGCATGCTGCAGGGCCTGGAAAAGCAGCGCCGTGCGGACGGCAAGCTGGCCCTGACGTTTGAGGTGATCTACGGCCATGCCTTCCGCCCCGCCCCGCGGGTCACCAGCAGCGGCGAAGCGATCATCCGTTTTGATCTGCCAAGGAAGCCTAAAAAATAGGCAGGAATGGCCGCAGTTACTTGCGTATACCACAGCCAGGGATGTGCTGCCCTTGATGCAGGACATGTTCACTGAGTATAATCATTAGCTAATTTTGCCATGACTTCGCCCAGCCGGACGCAACCAGGCGGTCCAAGCCAGGCAAACATGGCAGCAAAGCTACTGATGATGTGTGGTCATCGGGAGTGTTTTTCAAGGTTCCAGCACAGTCCGGGCGCGATTTTCGCGTTGGCTTGGCTCGGAGCCTTTAGGTGTTTAGCGTGTGGCGGTATGCCGGCTAAGCCGGACTGGCGCACAAAAATTTTCTTTATTTTTGGGTGGTTGGGGAAAACATGAAACTTGCGAAGCGACTTCAATCGTTGATGCTCGGCTTGGCCGTCACCGCCGCGGCAATGCCGGTGTGGGCCGAGCCTGCGGCAACATCGGCCGGCGACTACACGGCAAAGACCGGTGGCACCGGCGGTCCGATGGTCCATCAGTTGAACCTGCAGGCTCCTGCAACAAAGATCGCTGCAGAAATCTACGACCTGCACACCATGATGATGGTGATCATCATGGTGATCTTCGTCGCCGTGTTCGGCGTGATGTTCTACTCCATCTTCAAGCACCGCAAGTCGGTCGGCCACAAAGCCGCCACCTTCCACGAATCGACCGCAGTTGAAATCGCCTGGACCGTCGTGCCATTCCTGATCGTGATCGGCATGGCGCTGCCAGCAACCAAGACCGTGGTTGCGATGAAAGACACCTCCAACGCCGACATCACCATCAAAGCCACCGGCATGCAGTGGAAATGGGGCTATGACTACCTGAAGGGCGAGGGCGAGGGCATTTCCTTCATCTCCAACCTGTCCACCCCACGCTCGCAAGTAGGCAACCCAGGCGAAGAGCCGACCGAAAAGCGCGGCGAAAACTACCTGATGGAAGTCGATAACGAAGTGGTGGTGCCGGTTGGCAAAAAGATCCGCATCGTCACCACCGCCAACGACGTGATCCACGCCTGGATGATCCCGGCCTTCGGCGTCAAGCAGGATGCGATTCCCGGCTTCGTGCGCGATACCTGGTTCAAGGCTGACTACACCGGTACTTTCCGCGGCAACTGCGCCGAGCTGTGCGGTAAAGAACACGCCTTCATGCCGATCGTGGTCAAAGTCGTGACCGCCGAACAGTACACCGCCTGGGTCGAAGGCAAGAAGAAGGAAATGGCTGCCCTGGCAGACGATCCGAACAAGACCTGGACCATCGACGAACTGAAGACCAAGGGTGAAAAAGTCTACACCGCCAACTGCGCAGTCTGCCACCAGGCAAACGGCAAAGGCGTGCCGGGTGCGTTCGCTGCCCTGGATGGCTCCGCTGTAGTCAACGGCCCGAAAGCCGAGCAGATCAAGGTCCTGCTGCACGGCCAGAAAACGGGCAAGTTCCCATCCGAAATGCCGGCCTGGAAACAACTGTCCGACACCGATATCGCGGCTGTGATCACTTACACCCGCAACAACTGGTCGAATAAGCCAGCGGAAAACATCGTCCAGCCAGCCGAAGTTGTGGCTGCTCGCGCCAAGTAATTAGGAGCATTACATGAGCACTATCGATCACGCACACGATCACGCCCACGGCGACCACGATCACGCACACGATCACCCACACGGCCTGAGCCGTTGGCTGTTCGCGACCAACCACAAGGACATCGGTACCCTGTACATGTGGTTCTCGTTCATCATGCTGCTGTCGGGCGGCGTGCTGGCACTGATGATCCGTACCGAGCTGTTCAAGCCTGGCCTGCAGTTCTTCCAGCCTGAGTTCTTCAACCAGCTGACCACCATGCACGGCCTGGTGATGGTGTTCGGCGCGATCATGCCGGCCTTCGTCGGCTTCGCCAACTGGATGATCCCGCTGCAGATCGGCGCCTCCGACATGGCGTTCGCCCGCATGAACAACTTCTCGTTCTGGCTGCTGCCTCCTGCGGCGATCCTGCTGGCCGCCTCGTTCTTCGTGCCTGGCGGCGCCACCGCAGCCGGCTGGACCCTGTACGCTCCGCTGTCGACCCAGATGGGTATCGGCATGGACATGGGTATCTTCGCGATGCACATCATGGGCGCGTCGTCGATCATGGGTTCCATCAACATCATCGTCACCATCCTGAACATGCGCGCTCCTGGCATGACCCTGATGAAGATGCCGATGTTCTGCTGGACCTGGCTGATCACCGCCTACCTGCTGATCGCCGTGATGCCAGTGCTGGCAGGCGCGATCACCATGACGCTGACCGACCGCCACTTCGGCACCT
>DASWTB010000034.1:0-7646 GCA_036402315.1 Pseudoduganella sp.
CGAAACCTACAACTACGAAGACGGTGGCGGCTTCTCGGGCAACTACGTCGGCTACTATGATTCGCCGCGCCTGCGTGCCACCTTCAACGCCGACTGGACCTACCAGAACCTGGTCACCAGCCTGTTCGTGAACTACACCGGCAAGGCAAAGTGGGCATACGGCGAGTACGACACCGACAACTATCCGGAGCACTGCACCGCCGGCGGCGTGGCGCTGCCGGACAACCTGTGCGGTGGCCAGCCTTCGTACTACACGGTCAACCTGGGCTTCAACTGGAAGCCGGTCAAGAACCTGGACCTGGGCCTGAACATCAAGAACGTGACCAACAAAAAGCCTTACTACGACCCGAACGGCTGGGAAGGCTACAACCACCAGCAGAACCTGTTCGGCCGCGTCTTCTCACTCTCGGCCAACTACAAATTCTGGTAACCTGCGATCCAACCAAAGAGGCAAAGACTAGATGGACAAGCAATTCAATCGACGACACTTCCTCACCGCCGGCGCCGCGCTGGCGGGCAGCCTGCTGCTGCCGACCGCCTTTGCGGCAGGCGGCCGCGAAAAGCTACGGCTTGGCATGATCGGCACCGGCATGCGCGGCCAGGTGCTGCTGCGCGAGCTGGTACGCCGCGACGACGTGGAAGTGGCAGCGCTGTGCGATATCGAACCGGTCATGCTGGGCAAGGCCCTGGCGCAGTTCGAGAAGGCCGGCAAGCCGAAGCCGCGTACTTTCGGCGAGAACGGCGACAAGCACGCCTACCGCCGCATGCTGGACTCGAAGCAACTGGATGGCGTGATCATCGCCACCCCGTGGGAATGGCACGCGCAAATGGCGATCGACGCCATGCAGGCCAAGGTGCCTGTTGGCTGCGAAGTAGTGGCCGGCATTACTTTGAAAGATCACTGGGACGTGCTGGACACCCAGCTCAAGACCGGCACGCCCTACATGCTGCTGGAGAATGTCTGCTACCGCCGCGACGTGATGGCGGTGCTGCAGATGGTGCGCTCCGGCCTGTTCGGCGAACTGGTGCACCTGCAGGGCGGCTATCAGCACGACCTGCGCGCCGTGAAGTTCAACAGCGGCGACCCGGCCAAGCCATATGGCGGCGGTATCGAGTTCGGCGCCAAGGGCTGGTCGGAAGCGAAATGGCGCACCGAGCACTCGGTGCAGCGCAACGGCGAACTGTATCCGAGCCATGGCATCGGCCCGTGCGCGATGTACACCAACATCAACCGTGGCAACCGCCTCACCCGCATCAACACCTTTGCCACCAAGGCGCGTGGGCTGCACGACTACGTCGTCAAGCAAGGCGGGGCCGAGCACCCGAGCGGCAAGGTCAAGTTCAGCCTGGGCGACATGGTGACCACCACGCTGTCCTGCGAGAACGGCGAGACCATCATCCTGCAGCACGACACCTCGCTGCCACGCCCTTATTCGCTGGGCTTCCGCGTGCAGGGCACCAACGGCTTGTGGATGGACGTGAACCGTTCGATCCATATCGAAGGCAAGAGCAAGCCGCACCAGTGGGACGACTTCCAGGCTTACCAGGAGCAGTACGACCACCCGTTGTGGCGCAAGTATGCCAGCGAAGCGGCTGGCGCCGGCCATGGAGGCATGGATTACTTCGTGATCCACGCCTTTGTGGAAGCGCTGAAAGCGCGCGCGCCGATGCCGATCGATATCTACGACGCGGTGACCTGGAGCGCCATTACGCCGCTGTCCGAGCAGTCGATCGCGCAGAACTTCCAGACGCTGGACTTCCCTGACTTCACCCGTGGCCAGTGGAGCAAGCGCAAGCCGATCTTCGCTTTCGACGACGGCTACTGATGAAGCGCACGCCGGCCGTCAACGTGTTGACCGGCAAAGGCGCCCCGGTCACAGGTTAACCCTTCCTTCACGTCGCTGATGTAGTATTGCCATTCTCTTAACCATTTAGAAAGAGTAAGAGGATGACGAAGAAAGCGATATCCGCCCTGGCATTGTGCCTGCTGGCGGCAAGCGCCTGGGCGCAGGAAGAAGCCCAGGCACCGGAAGGTGAAAAGGTTGTGATCACGGGCCAGCGCCCCGGCCCGGGCCTGTGGAAGGTCAGCAAGGGCGAACACGTGATGTACGTCTTCGGCGATTATGCGCCGTTGCCGGTCAAGATGGACTGGCGCTCCAACGAAGTCGAATCCATCATCGCCAAATCGCAGGAGTACTTGCCGAAACCATCGTTCGGTATCTCGGTTGGCTGGTGGGGCGGCATCAAGATGCTGCCATTCGCCATCGGCGCGAAGGACAATCCGAATGGCGGCAAGCTGATCGACGTGCTGCCTGCAGAGACTTACGACCGCTGGCAAGCGCTCAAGACCAAATACATCGGCAAGAATGACGGCATCGAGCGTGAACGACCTATGTTCGTAGCCGACACGCTGTACCGGCAGGGCCTGGAAAAGAATGGCCTGACCATGCGCACAGGCGTGTACTCCAAGCTCGATCAACTGGTGAAGCAGTACAAGGTCAAGGTCACGCCCAGCAACGTCGAGACCGAACTCGAAAGCCCGTCCCAGGCCCTGCGCGCCTTCAAGAACTCACCGGGAACGGATGTGCTTTGCTTCGCCAGGACGGTGGAGCGGCTGGAGTCGGACCTTGACGCGATGCGCGTGCGCGCCAACGCGTGGGCGGTCGGCGACATGACGAAGATCACGTCGCTGAGCTTTGTTGACCGCGAAGCCGCCTGCACGGACGCCATCCTGAACAACGATGCGTTCAAGGCCAACGAGAAGCTGAAGCAGGCGAAGGAAACGATGCGGAAGAACTGGCTGGCCAATGCCGAGCGCGCACTCGAAGCCAACAGCTCGACCTTTGCCGTGCTGTCGCTGGCGCAGCTGCTTGATCAGGAAGGGCCCTTGGCTGAACTGCAGGCCAAGGGCTACAAGGTAGAGGCGCCCGAGTAAACGCCTCGGCGGTTCAGGCGCGTTTGGACTTGCTGCCGGCTTGCGGCGGCAGCTTGAACACTTCCAGCGCCTTGGCGACGGCCTGCGCCTGCAGGTCCAGCACGCCGGTTGCAGCGGAAGCCTCTTCCACCATCTGGCTGTTCCGGCGCGTTACCTCGTCCAGCTGCACGATGGCGTCTTTCACCTGATTGACGCCATCGCTCTGCTCGCGCGTCGCGCCGCGGATATCGCCCATGATGGCGGCCACGCGGCCGATCGCTGCAATCACCGCATCCATGTCATTGCCCGCTGTGGTGGCCACGCTGGCGCCGCCTTCAATCTTGTGGGCGGACGCGTCGATCAGTGCCTTGATGTCCTTGGCCGCCGCCGCGCTGCGCTGGGCCAGGCTGCGCACTTCGCTTGCAACCACCGCGAAACCGCGGCCACTTTCGCCGGCGCGCGCTGCTTCCACCGCCGCGTTGAGCGCCAGGATATTGGTCTGGAAAGCGATGCCGTCGATCAGGCCGATGATGTCGACAATCTTGTGCGAGGACTGGCGGATCTCGTCCATCGCTGTCACTACCTGCGCTACGGCCATGCCGGTGCGTTCGGCCAGCGCGGTCGCCTCGTTGGCAACGCCATTGGCAGTATTCACGTTATCGGCGGTCTGGCTCACGGTGCCGGTAATCAGGCCGATATGTGCGGTGGTCTGTTCCAGGTTGGCCGCTTGCGCTTCGGTGCGTGCCGCCAGGTCGACGTTGGCGGTGCGAACCTGGGTGGTCGTGCTGCGGGTCAGCGCGAAGTTGCCGTGGATGTCGCCGAGGATCGAGGCCAGGTTCAGGTTCAGCTGGCGCACGAAAGCCTGGAGCTGGCCCAGTTCATCGTGGCGGTCGACCGCCATGCGCGTGGTCAGGTCGCCGCCGGCGAGGATGCGGGTGGCATTGATGCAGGCTTGCACCGGCGTCACGATGGCGCGGTGCAGGTTGTACCAGCCGTACAGCGCCAGCGCCGCCAGCAGCAAAGCCTGCAGGTGCAGCGCAAAGCCGGAATAGGGCAGCACGGCATGCAGTGCCATCGACGCTGCCAGCAGCGCCATGCTGCCGAAGCACAGCGCCATGCGCTGCGACAGTGAAATGTCGCGCAGCGCATTGGTGATCTTCTTGCTGCCGCGCGGTGCGGCTGCGCCGCGGGCAATGCGTACGCCTTCCGGGTTCGGGCCCTTCACGGTACGGTACAGGGCTTCGGCGTCCTTGACCTGCTGCGGCTTAGGCTTGGTGCAGACCGACATGAAGCCGGTAGGGCGATTCTTCTCGATCACCGGCGTGACGTTGGCGATGCACCAAAAATAGCCGCCGTCCTTGCGGCGGTATTTGACCAGGCCGCGCCATGGTTCGCCGGACATCGTGGTGCGCAGCATGTCTTCTTCGACCTGCGCCGGCATGTCCGGGTGGTAGAGCGCCTTTTGCGGACGTCCGATCAGGTCCTCACCGGCGTAATCGCCGACGGCGATGAATGTGGAATTGGCGTAGGTCAGGCGGCCCTGCAGGTCGGTGGTGATGACAATGGGCTTGCCATCTTCCAGCAGGGTTTCATGTTCGGCTGCGGTGAGTGTGCTGCGCATTTTGACACTTTGTTTCAGTTGGGAAAGATCGCTGAGCATACTAGCAGATCGACGAATGGCCGCGCCGGAAAGCGTGGCCATTGCGTGGTTTTTCCGCCAAAACAGTTGTCGCGCAATTAATTTGGTGGTTGCATCGCAAAGCCTACGCCGAAGCGGTTCCAGGCGTTGATGGCGCCGATGACAAAGGTCAGCTCGGACAACTCCTGTTCGCTGAATTGCGCGGCGACCGCGCTATACACTTCATCCGGTGCGCCATTTTTCGCGAGTTCGGTCAGGGTCTCGGTCCACAGCAGCGCCGCGCGTTCGCGCTCGTCGAAGAAGGGCGTTTCGCGCCAAGCCGGCAGCGCCATCAGGCGGCGCACGTCTTCGCCGTTCTTCAGCGCGTCCTTGCTGTGCATGTCGATGCAATAGGCGCAGCCATTGATCTGCGAAGCGCGGATCTTGACCAGTTCGCGCAGGCGAAGGGGCAGCAGCGATTCGGCGATAGCGCGTTCGAGGCCCATCATGGCTTTCATGGCATTCGGGGCGGCAGCGTAGTAGTTGATGCGTTTCATGGTGGATTTCCTCCGATTGGTTGCGATGAATCCACTTTAGTCTGGACGAGATTGCGGATAAACTGGTCTTTATCGTTTTTAATGTACGGAAAGTCGAATAATCATGGCTTTTGACCGGCTTGAAGCAATGCGCGCTTTCTGCCGCATTGTGGAAGTGGGAAGTTTCGTCGGCGCTGCCGAAGCGCTGGGCGTGCCGAAGACCACCATCTCCGGCCAGATCCAGGGCCTGGAGGCGCACCTCGGCATGAAGCTGCTGCACCGGACCACGCGCCGCGTGTCGCCCACCACCGACGGTGCAGCGTATTACGAAGGCGCGCGCGCTTTGCTCGACGATCTCGATGAACTGGAGTCGTCGCGCCACGCAGCGCGCGGCCGCGTGCGCGTGGAAATGCCTTCGCCGGTCGGCACTTCCCTGATCATTCCGGCTTTGCCGGACTTCGCGGCGCGCTATCCCGATGTGCAGCTCGATATCGGCTGCGGCGAGCGTGTGGTGGACCTGGTGCAGGAGGGAATCGATTGCGCCTTGCGCGGCGGCCCTGTGGCGGACCAGGACCTGGTCGCGCGGCCAGTCGGGAATATGCGTTTCTGCCTGTGCGCCGCGCCGTCCTACCTTGCCGCGGCGCCGAGGCTGGCGGCGGTGGAAGACCTGCCGGCGCACCGCTACCTTGGCTTCGTGTTCGCGGCGACCGGCCGCCAGCATGTGCAAACGCTGCTGCGCGGCGAACAGCGCTACGTGATCGAGCAGCAGCCGGCCATGCGCTTTAACAGTGCCGCCGCCTACGTCGCTTCAGGCGTCGCCGGCCTTGGCATCCTCAACATCCCGCGTGCGGAAGCGGCGCCGCATTTGCGCAGCGGCGCGCTGGTGGAAGTGCTGCCCGACTGGCACCTGGGCAGCATGCCGATCAGCCTTGTCTACCCGTACGCGCGCAGGCTGTCGTCGCGCGTACGGGCTTTTACCGATTGGGCCACTGCCTTGATGGCCAGCGACCCGTTGTGGCGTTAAGGCTGCTTGACGACTTTCGCGCCCACCAGCTTCGCCACACCGGCCAGCGTGGTCTGCGCAGCGTTCAGGCCAAGCAGGAAGTCCTTGTCCGAATAATTCGAATACAGGTCGGTTGGCTGGTGCCAGTGCGGGTTCCAGCCGGAGCCGATCTGCTGCCCGCGCTCGTTTTCGCGCAGTGAGATCGAAGGCGCCAGGTCCATGAATGGCGTGGAGTCGGTGTTGGTCATGTGGAAGCCGACTGCGGCCGGGTAGTTGGTCGCGTATTTGTCGTTCGCGGCGCGGAACTCCCACGCCAATTTAGCAGAACCTTCCGCCTGTTTAGAACTGGACTGGAACTCGATATTCACATCCGCTTCCAGGCGCTGCTCTTTCGGCAGCACGTAGACTGGATAGCCTTTCGCGTCCAGCACCGGTTTGCCCGCATCATCGAGCTTCGGAACCGGCATGCCATGGTCGTACAGCATCATGTCGTGCTGGATCATGCCCAGCCAGCGCGGCTCGGGATATTTGCCGGAACCTTTCGGCGACTCGATGCCTTGCAGGTTCTTGCGCTGCTCGACGTAGGCGGCGGCGCCGTTCAAGCCAGTCTCCTCGTTGTTCCACAAGGCGAAGCGGATCGAGCGGTCGGTTTCCACGCCTGGCATGTTGAAGATGCGCGCCAGCTCCATCACCAGCGCGGTGCCGGAGCCGTCGTCGTTGGCTGCCTCGCCAAAGCCGATGCCGTCCATGTGGGCGCTGACGATATACATCTCATCGGGACGCGTCCTGCCGATCTTGGTGCAGTAGACGTTTTCCCGCAGCGACGTGCCTTGCGGCGTCTGTTCCGCATTCAGTGCGCGCAGGCGTTCGTCCGGCTGCTTCATCGGGTCGTTGTTCACGCCGGTCGGGGCGCGGTTGCCAAACAGCGTGCTGCCACCCTGGCCCGGAGGGCCGCCCGCACCGCCGCCCGCCGCCACCGCAGGTTTTCCGCGTACAGCAGGCTCGGTGAACTGGTACTGCAGGCGCTCCACGTTGGAACAGCCATAAGCCTTCAACTGCGCCTCGATCCAGTCCAGCGCCTGGCGATTGCGCTCGGTGCCCTGGCGGCGGTCGCCGAATTTGGTCAGGCTTTTGATGGTGGCCTTGTACTTTTCCAGCTCCAGTTGGCCGACCAGGGCCGAAATCGGATCGGAGGCGGGGGCCGTTTGTGCGTGGGCGGTGTTTGCCGCGATGGCCAGTGCAATGCTGAGGGCGACGCTTGGTTTCATTTGACATCCATGAAGTTGAGTGGCCCGGCCATTCTGCACCAGCATGGCGCCGCCCGGCCCGATTTTGCATTACGACACAGAACGTTACAAATACCGAGGGCGCACCTTACCGTCTTGCCAATCCCAGCCAAAGCCACATAGAATGCGTGGCACGCGGGTGTAGTTCAATGGTAGAACGGCAGCTTCCCAAGCTTCATACGAGGGTTCGATTCCCTTCACCCGCTCCAGAATACGCGATGGCGCCCCACGGGGCGCCATTTTTGTTTCCTGTTGAGCAACATTCATCTGATTGAAAGTTTATTAGAAA
>DASWTB010000035.1:0-33122 GCA_036402315.1 Pseudoduganella sp.
TGCCCTGGTCGTCGCAATACTGTTCCTTGCCGCCCTGTTCATCGCCCCGCTGGCGGGCGTGGTACCCGCCTACGCCACCGCGCCGGCGCTGTTGTACGTGGCCTGCCTGATGCTGCACGACCTGGGCGACATCGAGTGGGCGGAAACCACCGAGAGCATTCCGGCGGCCATCACCGCCCTGCTGATCCCCTTCACCTTCTCCATCGCGCACGGCATCGCCTTCGGCTTCATCACCTATGCGGCGCTCAAGCTGCTGACCGGCCGCTTCCGCGAGGTGAAGCCGATCGTGTGGGTGATCGCCATCGTCTTCAGCTTCAAGTACGCCTATATCGGGGCGTAAGCACGCGACTGCACGCGAATCTTCAAGACGCCAATCAGGTTGCACAGGCGCATGCGGGCCAGCACGAGGGCATCTTCGCCCTCGGCCGCCACATCCAGATCCAGGTTCATGCCGTGCACGCCCGGCGCCATGCGCATTGCATGAAGCTGGACCCCGCCCCGGCGCAGTGTCGCCAGCACCGCCTCCACCGCATCCATGGCGGAGCATCGGTCAAGGCGCAGGCGGAAAGTTCGTTGTTCGGTATTCATGGGAGAGATTATCCGGCTGGCGAGCCGGAATAGGCATCTAAACTTTGCCCCATTTTCCATGTAAAATAGAAGATTCTTCTTCATTTCTCGGAAAATATGGAACATCTTGATGAGATGGACCGCAGAATCCTGCGGGAACTTCGGCGGGATGGCCGTTTAAGCAATACCAGGCTGGCCGAAACCGTGGGCCTGTCTACCACCCCTTGCTGGAACCGGGTCAAGGCCATGGAGGAGCGCGGCGTGATCGAAGGGTATACCGCGCTGCTCAACCAGCAGGCCCTCGGTTTGCCGGACACCGTCATCATCGAGGTCACGCTGGATCGGCACGACGACGACATGCTGCACAAATTCGGCCTGGCGCTGGCCGACCTTCCGGAAGTCATGGAGGCTTACCTGCTGACCGGCGAATACGACTACCTGATCAAGGTGGCCGTGGCGGGAACGGCCGGTTATGAAGAGTTCCTGCGCCGCAAATTGTATAAACTGCCCGGCATTCGCCACAGCCGCTCGACCTTCGTGTTGCGCTGCCTGAAGCGGGCACATTCCGTAGAGCCCTGATAGAATTCAGTTATGAAATACCTGATACCCCTGATTTTCGCCTCCGGCCTGGCCGCAGGCAACGCACTGGCAGAAGACAACGAGATTGATCACACTGGTAACGTGATGCTGTCCGCCGAAATCGGCGCGATCACCACCAGCGGCAATACCGCCGGTACTTCCGTCACCGGCAGGTTCGAAATCCTGCACGACACCCTCCGCTGGAGCAATGAGTACACCGGCAACGGTTACTTCAAGGAAGACCGCGCCCGCGTCAACGGCGAAGAGACCAAGCAACGTTCGGCGGAACGCTACCAGTTTGGCGCCAAAGCCGGTTACAAGCTGCTGGAAGAAAATTCCACGCTGTTTGTCCTGGCCGGCTTCTCGGAAGACCGCTTCGGCGCATATACCCGCAGCGCCAGCGTCGGCGTCGGTCATGGCTTCCGTGTCTACCAGAGCGATAACAAGACCCTGGACATGGAAGCCGGCCCGGGCTTCTTCAAAGCGACCCGCGCCAATGGCGAGGAAGATCGCGGCCTGGTGCTGCGCGGCCGTGCCGCCTTCCGCTGGAAACTCAGTGATAGCGCCACCTTCGCGCAGATGCTGACGGTGGAGCGCGCATCCTGGAACACCCACTCGACGTCCGAGACCTCGCTCAGCGCCCGCATCAATGGATCGATGCACATGAAGGCCGCCTTCAGCGCAATCAACGACTCCACCGTGCCGATCGATAAGCAGAACACCGACACCCAGACTTCGGTGACCCTGGTCTATTCGTTCTAAACCAGCCGCAGCAAAGCCAGCCCCGCCAGCGCCTGCCCTACGGCGCAGTGCCACAGCAGGATAGTGTTATCCAAGGTGGCGCGGCTGGCCGCCCTCAGTTTCCCGCGCGCCGCGACGTAGATCGCGGCCGGCGCCAGCACGGCCACGTGCAGCCCCTGATAAGCGAGCAACGCCGCTACGGCAGCGCTCCATGCATCGTGCGTCGGCGCCAGTCCTGCGGACCGATGCGCGGCCAGGTCCGCCGCAAAGGCCGCAACCAGGCATGCGCCAGCTCCCAGTAACGGCCACCACTGGGCCGGGCGCCGGCCGCTCCACCAGGCCAGGGCAGAACTGGCTACCGCCAGCAACGCCTGCAGCCAGGGCCAGGGAACGCCTGGCAGATGGGCGCCTGGCGGTGGGCAGACTTCGAGCCGCATCGACAAATGCAGCAACGTGAAGGCAAGCGAAGCGAATATCGCGACGTCGACGACGACCAGCACCCAGGTCGCCCACCAGGAATGCGATGCGGCCCCATAAGCGCCGATAGGCAGCTTCACGCCCTCCGCTACCAGCGCAACGGGTGGACCGCTTGCGGCACCCGGAGCTTGCGGCGCAAGCGGGCGGTCCGCCTGCCACAACCAGGCCGCGAGCGTCGCAATGGCAAGCGCGCCAAACAGCCACGCGATAGTCGCCTGTTGCACCGTCAGCAGCAGGAAAAACCCCGCTGTTCCGAACGCACAAAGGAATGGCAGCCAGCTGTCGCCCGGCAGCACCAGCAAGTGCCTGGCCCGCGCATCGCGCCAGCCGGTGACCAGGGTTTCCCGCATGCCGGTCACGCTGCCCGGCAGCCAGTGCATGCCGCTTTCCACTTCCTCCGCAAGCAGCGGTTGCCGCCATATCGGCTCTGACGATTTGACATCGGGCTGGCTGCGCGTTGCATACTCGTCCTGCGGCAGCCACTCCAGCGAACTCGCCCGCCATGGATTGCCGTGAGCCCGCTGCGGCCGCCACAAGGTTCGCACCATGTCGATGGTGAACAACGCGACCCCGCCAGCCAGCAGCAATGCCCCAACGGAGCTGGTCATGTTCAGCCCCGTCCAGCCCATTTCAGAACCATAGGTATAAACCCGGCGCGGCATGCCGAGCAGGCCCGTCACGTGCATCGGGAAGAAGGTCACGTTGGTGCCGACGAAAACGAGGGCGAATATCCAGCGCCCCCATCTCTCCGACATGCGGTGCCCATTGAACAGAGGCATCCAGTAATAAGCTGCAGCGAACATCGGGAACACCAGACCACCCACCAGTACGTAATGCAGGTGGGCGACGATGAAATAGCTGTCATGCGCCTGCCAGTCAAACGGTACGGCGGCTACCATCACGCCGGTCAGCCCGCCCAGCACGAACACCAGGAGGAAACCGAGAACGAACAGAGTCGGCGCATTCAACTGCACCCTGCCCCGCCATAGCGTTGCGATCCAGGCAAAGACCTGCACCGCAGCCGGTATCGCGATCGCCATGCTGGCGGCCGACACCAGCATGGTTTCCAGCTGGCCAAGGCCGGCGGTGAACATGTGGTGCATCCATAGCGCGAAACTCAAAGCACCGACGGCAGCCAGGGACGCGATCACGGCCCGGCGGGCTACCAAAGGCGTTTGCACCAGTGCCGGCAGCATGGACGACACCATGCCGGCCGCTGGCAGGAAGATGATGTACACCTCGGGATGGCCGAAGAACCAGAACAGGTGCTGCCACAGTACCGGGTCGCCGCCGCGTGCCGGGATGAAGAACGGCCAGTCGTAGGCACGTTCCAGCTCCAGCAGGGCTGTGCCCGCGATCAGTGGCGGGAAGGCGAAGACCACCATCGCGGCCACCACCAGCATCGACCAGGCGAACACCGGTATGCGCGCCGGCGTCATGCCTGGCGTACGGGTGAACAGGATGCCGATAATGAGCTCAATCGCGCCGGCAATCGCCGAAATTTCAATAAAGCCGATGCCGAGCAGCCAGAAGTCCGCATTCAGTCCGGGAGAATATTCCTTTCCGGTCAGCGGCGGGTACATGAACCAGCCGCCATCGGGCGCCAGCCCGAAAGCCAGTGTCACGATAAAGCCTGCGCCACCAAAGGCATAGGCCCAGTACGCGTACGCGGAAAGACGCGGGAATGGCAAGTCGCGCGCACCCAGCATCCCTGGCAGCAGGAAGACTGCAATGGCCTCCACCATCGGGATCGCAAACAGGAACATCATTACCGTGCCGTGCATGGTGAAGAACTGGTTATAGGTGCCCGGCTGCAGAAGGCCGTTGCCGGGGACGGCCAGTTGCAGCCGCATGACCAGCGCGAGGGCGCCGGCGAACAGGAAGAATCCAAACGCAGTCGCGAGGTACAGGCGGCCAATGCGTGTGTTGTTGACGGCGGTTAGTGCGCGCCATCCGGTTGGTTTGCGCCAGGCACGCTCCAGCCGTTCGTACTCGCCCGGCGGCCTAGGGAGGCTGTTGGGTGTGCGGTGGCCCGTGGTCATTGCAGCGTCTCCAGCCAGCTGGCGAGGGCCTGCAGGTCGTCCGGTGGAAGGCTGCTTGGCGGCATCCGGGCGCCGGGCTTGGCAGCCTGCGGGTCGGCGATCCAGCCGGTCAGCGCCGCGCGGCTGAACGGCAGTGCGCCCGCCGCAATGTGCGCGCGGCTTGCAATATGCGTCAGGTCGGGACCCAGGGCGCCGCCATCAGCTACGCCCCGCACGGTATGACAAGCATTGCAGCGCGCAGCAAGAAAGATCTCCTGCCCGCGACGGTCAGTGGCCGGCCGCGCAACGGGGCCAGCGGCAATAGTTGCAAGCGGGGACGAAGCGGCCGGCGCGGCCTGGCGCGAGAGCCATGCATCGAACTCCTGCGGCGCGACCGCCACCACGTCGAGCGCCATCGCCGCATGCTGCATCCCGCAATACTCGGCACATTGCCCACGATAGCGGCCCGGCGCCGCGGCCCGCAGCGTCAGTCCATGCACCCGCCCGGGCACCATATCAACCTTGCCTGCCAGCGCCGGCACCCAGAACGCATGCAGCACATCCTCCGAAGCCAGCGCGAGATACACCCTTTCCCCGACCGGCAGCCGCAACTCATTTGCCAGTACCGCTTCGCGCCCGGTCGCCGTATCGCGGTAGCGAACCTTCCACCACCACATATGGCCCGTCACGGTCACCTGGATGCGGGTTCCCGAAAACGGCCAGGTCAATTGCGATGCTTGCCAGCCCGACCATCCCATAAGCGCTGCCAGCAGCGGCACCGGAACGAGCAGCCCTCCGCCAACCACAAGCCTGCCCGACCACGACCTCCCGCGCTTGCGGCCAAGGCTTGCGAGAACCAGCAATGCGACAAGCAGGAATATGATCGAGCCTGCCGCGAACAACAGCCAGCCAAGCCGGCTGAGAAGCAGCGCATCCGGCCCGGCAGGCGACAGGACCGATTGCAGCGTCGGCATCATTTGAGTGAGTAAAGGTAAGCAGCGATGTGGCGCGCATCTTCGTCGGAGACGCCCATGTCCGGCATCAAGGTCGCGGGATCCATGCTGCGTGGTGAGGAGATCCAGCGTACCAGGTTGGCCTGCCGGTTCGGCCAGCGCCCCGCAATATAGCTGCGCAAGCCAAATTCCGCGAGCGACGGCGCCGCCTTGCCGCGCGCCGCCTCGACATCGGGAATGTGGTGGCAGCTGCCGCATTGGAATTGCGCCAGCAAAGCCCTGCCCCGCCGCGGGTCGCCGCCTTCGCCGGCCGGTGGATAGGGCTTGCGCGGCTGGCAGGCACACAGCGCAAGCGGCAGGACGAGCGCCACAAGGCCGATACGGGCCGCACGCCCGTTTTTCCTCAAACGCATAGTGATTGCTTGCACGAATCGTCCCTGCCTTCCCGCTGCCCATCCCTATAATGAACTGAAGACATCATCAACCTTTTCCCGATTGTGCGTCGCCTTATTGCTACCGCCGCTGCGAGCATATGCCTGGCCGGATTGGCCGGACTGCTGGCGGCTGCCGTGGTGCTTCAGGCAGGCTGGTATGACGCTTCGGCGGTGCGGCCGCATTTCCAGTTCGTGCACACGTTGATCGAGCGCGGCATGCAGCAGTCAGTCCGCTTTCATGCGCGCGAGATCGCTGCGCCACCGGCGGCTGCGGGCGCCGTGGCGCGAGGGGGCGCCGTGTTTCGCCAGCATTGCGAGCAGTGCCACGGAGGGCCGGGCGTGGCAATGAGCGTAATCGGCTTGAGCATGCAGCCGGTGCCAGGCCCTCTGGCCGATGCGGCGCGGCGCTGGAAGGTGGGCGAGTTGTACTGGATTACCGCAAATGGGATCAAAATGAGCGGAATGCCGGCCTGGCGCTTCCACCTGAGCGAGACAGAGATATGGGATGTGGTGGCTTTCCTTGGCGCCTTACCTGAGATGACGCCGGCGGAATTTGCGGCAATCGGAAAGCAATCAGCAGCGTCCCGGTTGGAGCCGGAACAGTCACCACAGACGGCGCCCCGGGTGCCGGACCGCGAGCGCGGCAAGCTGGCGCTGACCCAGTTTGCATGCCAATCCTGCCATCACATCCCAGGCATAACCGGCCCGCTCACCTACGTCGGCCCAAAGCTGGACGGACTGGCGCAGCGCCGCTTCATCGCCGGCAAGCTGCCGACAACGGAAGAAAACCTTGTGAAATGGATCCGTGTCCCGCAGCAAATCAAACTCGGTTCCGCCATGCCGCAGCTGGATGTGCCGGAACGCGATGCACGCGATATGGCGGCCTACCTGCTGCAGGCCACCAGATAGTTATTGGTCCATTTCTTGCCGCGTCTGATACAGACGTGCGTACATGCCGCCCTTTGCCAGAAGCGCTTCGTGGGTACCCTGCTCCGCGATCGTTCCAGCCGACATCACCACGATACGGTCCGCATTTTCAATGGTGGACAGGCGGTGCGCGATGACGACCGTGGTCCGGCCTTCCATCAACTTCTCGAGCGCGGCCTGCACGGCGCGTTCGGACTCGGCATCCAGGGCGCTGGTCGCCTCGTCCAGGATCAGGATCGGTGCGTCCTTGTAAATAGCGCGTGCAATGGCAAGGCGCTGGCGTTGGCCGCCCGACAGGCGCGTTGCATTCTCACCGACTTGCGTCTGGTAGCCCTGCGGCGTGCGCATGATGAAGTCGTGCGCATATGCCGCACGCGATGCCGCTTCAACCCGCGCCATGTCCGGCGCCGGGTCGCCGTAAGCAATATTGGCCGCCAGCGTGTCGTTGAACAGCACCACATCCTGGCTCACCAGGGCGATCTTGCTGCGCAATTCCGGCAAACGGTACTCGCGCAGGTCCACGCCATCCAGCAGGATGCGGCCGCTGCCCACGTCGTAGAAGCGCGGCAGCAGGCTGGCCAGCGTGGTCTTGCCGCTGCCGGAACCACCCACCAGCGCCACCGTCTCGCCCGCGGCGATATCGAGCGACACCGAGCGCAGCGCCGGCGCTGCCTCCGGGTCATCCACGTCGTAGCGGAAGCCCACGTCCACCAGTTCGATGCGGCCCTTGACGTTGTCCGCTGCACGTGTGCCGGTATCGGGTTCCATCGGAGCGTCGATCAGGCCGAATACCGATTCAGCCGCTGCCAGGCCGCGCTGCAGCGGCTCATTCAGCTTGGTCAGGTTCTTGATCGGGCCTTGCAGGGACATCAGGCAGGTAATGAAGGCGACGAAAGCACCCGGCGTCAGTGCCCCAGCCTGGGCGCGCAGCAGCGCGTAATAGATCACTGCCGACAGCGTGGCGCCGACCATCAGCATGATCAGGCCCGAGTTCATGGCCGCAGTCGATGCGTGCTTGACGGCCAGTTGGCGGTTCAGCTTGACCACTTCGTCGAAGCGCTTTTGCTCATATGCGTGGCCGCCGAAGATCTTCACCACGCGCTGGCCGCCGATACTTTCGTCCAGCACGCGGGTCAACTCGCCCATCGCATGCTGGGCGCTGGAGCTGAGGCGGCGCATGCGGCGTGCGGCGATAGTCACCACCAGCGCCACCAGCGGCAGCAGCACGAGGCAGAACAAGGCCAGCTTCCAGTCGATATCGAACAGCGAACCGAGGAAGCCGATCACCGCCACGGTATCGCGCACGGCGATGGTGAACACGCTCAGGCCAGCCTGGGTCACCTGGGTGGCATCGAAGGCGATACGGGAAAGCGTTGTGCCGGTCGAGGACTGGTCGAAATAACGGTTCGGCAGGCGCAGGACACGGGCGAACATCTTCTCCCGCACATTGGCCTGCACGCGCTGGGTCAGCCACGCCGAACCATAGTCGCCGGTAAAGGTACTGACCATGCGCAGCAAGGCCAGCGCCATGATCAGGGCCGGGATCGCCCACAGTGCGGCGGAGGCGGGATCTGTCGGCAGCACGCGGTCCAGCCAGCCATGAATGGTCGCCAGCGCACCGCTTTGCGCCGCCGGGCCGGATGCGCCGGTCGGCTGCACGGCATCAACCACATTCTGCAGCTGGCGGATCAGCAGCACGTCGGTCAGCGAAGCTACGCCCACACCGACCAGTGTCACCAGGGCGGCCCACTTATAGGGGAGGAATTCCTTCAGCAGGCGGACGTAGAGTTGACGGCTTTGCACTATGGTGATCGGAGTAATTGGCAACCCCGAATTGTACCAAAGCACGAATCAGGGAACCGTGGCAGAATGGCCTGCTCCTCAATGTTAAGGAAAAAACCACATGCGCAATGACACCCAATTCCATGCGCTGCACCAGGATGGCATCCTGCTGCTCGCCAATTGCTGGGACGGTGGTACCGCCCGCATCGCCGCCCTGGCCGGCGCCAAGGCGCTTGCGACCAGCAGCGCGGCCGTGGCCTGGGGCCATGGTTACGCCGACGGTTCCAAGCTGCCAACCGCCCTGCTGCTGGAAACCGTGCGCGACATCGTCCGCGCCAGCGCCTTGCCGCTGACGGTCGATATCGAAGACGGCTATTCTTCCGATCCGGAAGTGGTCGCCCAGTTCGTCGGACAACTGGCGCAGGCCGGCGTGGTTGGCATCAATATTGAAGACGGCAGCGATGCGCCCGAGCTGCTGGCGCGCAAGATTGCCGCGGCCCGCGCTGCGGCCCAGGCGGCCGCCGTCGACCTGTATATCAACGCCCGCTGCGACGTCTACCTGAAGGGGCTGGCGGAGCCCGGCGCGCGCGTGGCCGAAACCCGGCGCCGCGCTGCCATTTACCAGGCAGCGGGAGCCAGCGGCCTGTTTGCACCAGGCGCCACCGATGAAAGCGAAATCGCAGCCCTTGCCAAGGGCACTACGATGCCGCTCAACCTGCTGGCCCGTCCCCATCTGGCCGCACCAGGCCGCCTGGCCGAGCTGGGCGTACGCCGCCTGAGCGCCGGTTCGGCGCCGGCAGAAGTGATGATGGGCCGGCTGAGAGCCTATATCGAACGCTTCCACCAGACCGGCGCCATCGACGATGAGCAGACCTTCCACTACGGTCCGCTCAACCAGCTGATGTCTACTGAACGATAGTGGCCGGTTCGGTCCAATAGAAGTACAGGTCCTTGGTCCGGCCCGGGTACACTTGCACCTCGCGGCGCTGGACCTGGCCATCGGCAGCCGTTGCCGTCACGCGGTAGCGGCCCGGCTCGAGGTTCACGAACATCAATGGCCCGGCATCGCGGGCGTTGATGTTGGTATTCCCTTTGGCATCGGAAATCTGGACCTCCACGTCGGAGCGGTACTCGCCGGTACCGCGGGTCGCGAAGGTCATGCGGACGTTGTAGTCCGGCTTGCTTGCCAGCATTTGGCCGCGCTCTTCGAGGCCGACGCCGCCGGTAACGAATTGCGGCTCATCCGCCGCTACTGCCGAGCCGAGGGCGCCGCAAGCCAGTGTTAAGGCGAAAGTAAGGTTTCGTACAAACATGATGCACTCCTTTCCTTTTTCAGGCTTGCCGCCAGTATTCCCCTGTCACGTCCTGCTCGCAATCAGCCATCGTGTCGTATCCATGTCGGGGAAAGCCTACATAACCCTATTTCCTTCGTTGTCAAACTGTTAGACTCTTGAACTTTGCTAGCAACAGTTTTATGCAACGTTGCAAAAATAATCATATATAGCAAGGCACTAGGGGTAATCATGTCCAATTGCGGGGCGAATATGCGCCCGACCATGCTGGCGGCGGCGGTTTCCGGCATTCTTTGCGCGCCGGTAATGGCCCAAAGCCAAACTGAAGGGCAACTGCCGGAAGTCCTGGTGACGGCCCAGCGCGTTGCTGCGCCGGAATCGCGCACGCCGGTCGCCATGTCGGTGTTGACCGGCCAGCAACTGGACAAGCTGGGCATCGACAACGCTGCAGGCATCGGCAAGCGCCTGCCCAATGTCCACATGGATGGCGCGCCCGACGGGCTGCGCATTACGATTCGCGGCGTGTCGAACTCGGATGTCACTGAAAAAGGCGACCCCTCGGCTGCCTTCATGCAGGACGGCATCTACATCGCCCGGCCGCAATCCCAAACGCTGAGTTTCCTGGACGTCGACCGCATCGAGGTGCTGCGCGGCCCGCAAGGCACGCTGTATGGCCGCAACACCACGGCCGGCGTGCTGAATGTCATCAGCAACGCACCGGTACCGCATTGGGAAGCGGCCGCCAGCCTGGCGCTGGGCAATTTCAATTCGCGCGTGGCGACCGGTATGCTGAACATGCCGGTCAATGAGCGGTTGGTGCTGCGCGCCGCCGTGGCGCTCAACCAGCATGACAGCTACCTGCGCAATGGCCAGGGCACCATGTACGAGCTGGGCCAGGACCGCGATGACCGCGCCGCCCGCCTGTCGGCCCGGCTGGCGCTGGGGCATTCGGCATCGCTGCTGCTGCGTTACGCACACGCCACCCAGAACGGCAATATCGACAATATCGTCCCGGACACCAATTTCTACAAAGGCGTCGAAGCCGGCAAGCCCGTATGGTTCGACGCCGGCACCGATGCGCAGTTGACCAACAGCTTCAAGCCGTTCAATACCCGGCTCGAACAAGGCTACAACCACAAGTCGACGGACAGCTTCGGCGCCGAACTGAGCTGGGACCTGGGCCCGGTCACGCTGGACTACCTCGGTTCGCACCGCAAGAACGACCACCACTTCCTGGCCAATTTCTACTACCGCGTGCTGCCAACCCTGGCAATTGGCGTGCACGAAAACTTCTGGGGCGAGCAGCGCCAGGATTCGCACGAGCTGCGCCTGTCGACCAACGGCAGCGGTCCGCTGAAAGCCCAGGCCGGCCTGTACTACTTCCGCGAAGAGTCGCACCAGCTGTATGTGTTCCGCGACCTGCAGCTGGTCAAGCTGCCGCCTTACTACGTGTTCCCGCACGGGCCAACGGTTTCCCGCAGCAAGGCCGCTTTCGGCCAGCTCACTTACAGTGTGACGCCGGCGTTGCGCGCCACGGCTGGCTTGCGCTATACGGATGACGACAAGTCGCGTGTCGGCTCGACCAATTTCCAGCAGGCGCGCGAATTCAATCCCGCCACCGACTTCAAGATGCTGAACGAGGCCACGCTGGCCACCCATAAGACTACCTGGAAGCTTGGCGGCGAGGTCGACATCGGTCCGGCCACGTTGGCCTACGCCAGCATCGCCACCGGCTACAAGTCAGGCGGCTTCAATGACGGCTGCCTGGCTGGTTCCAGCGCGCTGGGCATTCCCTGCCCTGCCGTGATCGCCGTACCCGCGAAGACGCTGTTCTACCAGCCTGAGACCCTGAAGTCCTGGGAGGGCGGCCTGAAAACCCGTTTCTGGGACAAGCGTGCCAGCATGAACCTGGCGGTCTTCAAGTACGACTACACCAACCTGCAGCTTTCCGGCGTGGCGATCGTGGCCGGCGCGCCGCGCTTCGTTACCCAGAATGCCGGCGCCGCCAGCGTCAAGGGCCTGGAGCTGGACGGCCAGTTACGCGCCACTGCTGCCGATAAAATCAGCTATGGCCTCACCCTGCTCGATGCCCACTACGTCAGCTACAGGCCGAACGGCAAGGTATCGTGGGCCGGCGAACCCCTTGACCGTGCACCGCACTCGGTGCTGAGCCTGGGCTGGGAACATACCTTCCGCCTGCCCGCTGCGGCCTTTGCCGCCGGCATCAACGCGCGCCGCAGCGCCGCCTACAACATCAGTGTTCCCAGCCAGTTGCTGCAATACCGTATCCCGTCGCGCACGGCAAGCGACCTCACGCTGGCCTACCGCCCTGACGGCGCCAGCTGGGGCTTGATGGCGCACGTGAAAAACCTGGCGAACAAGGTGCAGCCAGTCACCATCGACAGCTTTGGCATGGCTGCGCCGAGCGAACCAAGGACCTTTGACATCCGTTTCGACTACCACTTTTAATCAGGAGACGTATGAAGTCGCTGCTGAACCAGTTGCCCCGCATTACCCTCGTCCTCTTCGCTGGCTTCCTGATCGCGCTCGCATCGCGCAGTTGGGGTGAAACGACAACGCTGCTGATCGTCAGCTCAGTCCTGATGTTCGCCTGCTGCTGGGCCAGCGCAAGCCACTTCCTGGGCCATGCGCCGGCACTGCGCTTCGTCGTCATCGGCGTGGTGGTCGGCTGGTTTGCCGAAGAGATGGGCGCGCGCTATGGCTGGTTCTTCGGTTCCTACACTTACACCGAGGTGCTGGGGCCGCGCATCGGCTCGGTACCCTTCATCATTCCGCTGATGTGGTTTGCGCTGTGCTACGTCGCCTACGTGATCGGCAACCTGATCGTCTGGCAAAGCCCGACCGACGGCGTGCCCTCGACGCTCATGACCTTCATCATGGCCTTCCTGGGCGCCATGATCGTCACCGCCTACGACCTCGGCGCCGACCCTTACATGGTGTTCACGCTCAAGGCCTGGATCATGACCAAGACCGACGGCGGCTGGTTCGGTGAAACGCTGCAAGGCTTCGTCGGCTGGATGACGGTGTCGTTTGCGATTATTTACGGCTTCCGCCTCACGCTGCGCAACAAACCGCCTGTCCCCAGCAGCAGGATCACGCCACTGTACGCGCTGGTGCCGCTGCTGATCTACGGTGGCAGCATGGTGTTCCAGGCCCTCAAAGGCAATCCGATCGAGACCCGCACCATCGCACTGTTCGCCATGGGCATTCCGGTATTGACCGGCCTGTGCGGCTGGATGCGCTGGAAGGAAGCCAAATGAACGCTCCGTTAGCGATGGCGCCAACCCTGCGCGCGGATCCACTCGCCGACGACACCATTGCCGCAATCCTGCACGGCCATGATGGCAGCCAGTGGGATGCGATCGCCATCGTGAACAGCCTGCTCGGCCAATGGCAGACCAATGCCATCGTGGCCGGCTGGCGCGCGCCGCAAGGCACCCCTGAGCCGATTGCCGCCGCACTGGAAGCCTACCTTGCGGCCGGCACCAGGCTGCCCGCGTGGGCCGATGCCGCGCAGATCGCGCGTGCGGAAGAACTGTTTTTCGACATGAGCATGCTGTCCTGCAGCCTGCTGTTCTGCGCCAGCCTGCCGGAATGCTATGTGGTGCCGGACCTGGCGGGCGTGCTGCACGTGGCCGGCCAGCTCGAAGCGCATACCGACTACCGCGTGCGCTCCACGGCAGCCATGATCTTTCCGGTCATGATGCACGGCGGCCTGACCAGTCCGGATGGCGGCGGCGTAGCGCAAATCCTCAAGGTGCGCCTGATCCACGCCACTATCCGCCACCTGATCCTGCGCGGCAATCCTTCCGACGCGGTGCTGGAGGGCGGCGTCGCCGTCGCGCCGATGGATGCGCCGTGCCGCAACGTGCACGACACTTTGTATAACCATGGCTGGGACGTCACTGCCAACGGCCTGCCGTGCAACCAGGAAGAACTGGCCTACACCCTGCTCACCTTCCACTACATTTTCCTGCGCGGCTTGCGCAAGCTGGGGCTTGGACTCCCGCCGCAGGACGAGCAGGCCTACCTGCACACCTGGAACGTGGTCGGGCATATCCTCGGCATCGAGTCGGGCCTGATGCCGCAAACCATGGAGCAGGCCGCGGCCAGCTTCAACGAGATCCAGGCGCGCGCCCGCCTGTCGCCCTACCTGCCCGACCCGCGCCCGCAACTTGGCGCGGCCTTGATGAAGGCAATGCAGGACCAGATCCCGCTGCGCATCCTGAAGCCGTTCCCGATCCTGCTGACCCGCTACCTGTGCGGCAAATCCGCCCGCGTCGACCTGGCCCTGAACCAGCGCGTCAACCTGCTGTCGCGCGCATTGTTCATTGCAGGCATGGTCGTGGTGCGTGGCGTCGATGCAATGGTGCGCCTCGTGTTCTCCAATTTTTCGATCTGCCGCATGCTCACCCGCGTCTTCGGCTACCAGTTCACCGTGAAATTCCTGATGGACCAGACCCGCCCCCTGAAGCTCCCGCCCGCCGTCTTGAACCAGGTCGATCACGCTGTGCGCGGCTGGGGCAAGGACCCGAAGGCGCCAGCCTGGATGAACGCACTGGAAGCGCGCCTCGCCGGCCGTGCTCCCGCAAAGTCCGAAGGAGACCAGCAGCCATGCTGAAGCGATTCATCTTCGCTCTGATGCTGCTGGCGGCAAGCCTGGGGCTTGCCCGCGCCGCAACCGCACCGCTGGTGCTTGGCGAACATCCCGGCTCGCACGACGCCTGGCCCGCAGTCACGATCCTGAAAGACCCGGGCGGCACCCTCAGTGCCGCGGAAGTGCTGTCGGCCGCCGCCGGCTTCCAGAAGCCGCGATCGGCCTATGCCACGCTTGGCGTCAACAAGGGCACCGTAGTCTGGGTCCGGATTCCCGTCTTCGTGCCGGCCGACGCCACCGGCGAATGGACGCTGAACATCGATTACTCGCAGATCAACCGGGTCGACGTCTTCGCCGCTACCGACGGTGCGCTGCACAGCCACACCGTGACCGGCAACCTGCAACCGGTCGTGGCGCCGGGCGGCGGCCGCACGCCCGCGGCGGAGCTGCGCCTGACGCCCGGCGCCGAGCACGTGGTGCTGCTGCGAGTGGACAATATCGGCTCCATGATCCTGCCGATCCAGTTCTCCAAGGCGGCGGTCTACCACGCCGACGCGCTCGCCGAGCAGATGCTGCAAGGCATGCTGATGGGCTTGAGCCTGTGCCTGCTGCTGTACAGCCTGGCGCAATGGGTCAACTTGCGCGAGCCGCTGTTCGGCAAATACTCGCTGCTGATCGCGGGCACCACCCTGTTCTCCTTCGAATTCTTCGGCCTTGGCAGCCAGTACATCTGGCGCGACAACGTCTGGATGACGCTGCACGCCGGCGGCCTGTTCGCCCTGATGGCGTCCTGCGGCGGCTACCTGTTCGTCGAACAGTCGCTGGCGCGTCCGGGCGTCGACCGCACATTCTCGACCCTGATGAAGGCCGGCGCCGCCCTCACCGCCCTGTTTGCCGTCGCCTACTGCTTCGACATGTTCAGCGTCGAAGTCCTGGTCATCATCGTCAGTACCCTCGGCCTGCTGCCCATGCTGCTTGGCCTGCCCGGCGCCTACCAGCGTGCGCGCCGCGGCGATTCGGTCGGCATCTACTTCATGGTCGGCTGGGCGGTCAGCTTCCTGTCCTCGGTGATCCTGAGCCAGGTTATCAGCGGCAAGCTGGCAGCCAATTTCTGGACCATGCACGCCCTGCAGTTCGGCAACGCTTTCGACATGCTGGTGTTCATGCGCATCCTCGGCCTGCGCACCAAGGCCATGCAGAACGCCATGCTGCGGGCCGAAGCGGCCACACGCCTGAAATCGGAATTCCTGGCCAATATGAGCCACGAAATCCGCACCCCGATGAATGCTATCATCGGCATGAGCCGCCTGGCGCTGATGACCGACCCGAGCCCGAAACAGCGCAACTATCTGGCCAAGATCCTGGGCGCCGGCGAACACCTGCTCGGCATCATCAACGACATCCTCGACTTCTCCAAGATCGAAGCCGGCAAACTGGCCCTGGAGGCGGTGCCGTTCAGCCTGGACGAAATGCTGGACCACCTGTCCACCCTGACCGCCGTCAAGACCGATGCGCGCAAGGTCGAACTGGTGTTCCGCGTCGAGCGCGGCGTGCCGCAGAAGCTGGTCGGCGACCCGCTGCGCCTGGGCCAGGTGCTGATCAACCTGACCAACAACGCGGTCAAGTTCACCGAACGCGGCGAGATCGTGGTGGCGGTGAAAGCTGTCGAACGCCTGGCGGACGGCGTGGTGCTGCAATTCAGCGTCAGCGACACCGGCATCGGCATGAGCGAGGAACAGCTTTCGCGCCTGTTCCAGTCCTTCAACCAGGCGGACAACACGATCACCCGCAAGTACGGCGGCACCGGCCTGGGCTTGAGCATTTCGCGCCAGCTGGTAGAACTGATGGGCGGCAGCATGAAGGTCACCAGTACGCCGGGCGTCGGCAGCCGCTTCAGCTTTACCGTCAAGCTCGGCGTCGGCGACGCCAGCACCGAGCCGCTCGCCTCGCCGACCGCCGGCCTGCAGCAGGCCCGCGTGCTGGTAGTGGACGACAGCGCCACGGCGCGCGAGGCCCTGGTGGAGATGCTGGGCTCCTTCGGCGTTGCCGCCCACAGCGCAAGCTCCGGCGAGCAATCGCTGAACATGCTGCTGCGCGGCGTTGAAACCGGCATGCCGTACCAGGTGGTGCTGATGGATTACATGATGCCGGGCTGGGATGGGGTGGAAACCATCCACCGCATCCACGCCGATCCGCGCTTTGCCGCCCCGCCATCGATCCTGATGGTCAGCGCCTGCACGCGCGAAACGGTACTGCAGGAAGAAGGCGAATTGCCGCTGCAGGGCTTCCTGACCAAGCCGGTCGGGCCGGCCCTGCTGTATCACAGCCTGTTGCAAGTGCTGCGCCCGGAAATCGCGCAGCCGGCGTCGCTGCAAGGCGAGCGGGGCGGCGTACCGGCCGAGGAACTGGCAAAGCTGCATGGCGCCCGCATCCTGCTGGTGGAAGACAATGCCAATAACCGCGAGGTCGCCGTCGACTTCCTGGAAACCGTGCGGGTACGGGTCGATGTCGCCGTCCACGGCGGCGAGGCGGTGCAGATGGTCCAGCAGGGCGATTACGACCTGGTCCTGATGGACGTGCAGATGCAGGTGGTCGACGGGCTGACCGCCACGCGCCAGATCCGCGCGATCGAAGCGCTGCGCGACCTGCCGATCCTGGCAATGACCGCCCATGCCATGCCGGAAGACCAGGCCAAGAGCCTGGAAGCGGGCATGAACGACCACATTACCAAGCCAATCAACCCGGATGTGCTGTTCCGGGCAATGCTGAAATGGATCGATCCCGCGCGCCTGGCGGGCCGCACCATTCCAGGGGCGCCGGCCCCTGAAAACCCAGCCGCAGCGGCCGCAGTGGCCTATCCTCCGCTGGCCGGCGTCGACTGGCAATACGCCCTGGCGCGCGCCGAACGCGATCCTGCCATCCTGGCCAGACGCATGCGCAGCTTCTGCAGCGAATACGGCGACGGCCCCGCCCTGCTGACTGCGGCGCTGGCCGACGGCGACTGGGCCCCGGTCGAGCGCCTGGCCCACAACCTCAAGTCCAGCGCCACCTACCTCGGCGCCATCAGCCTTGCCCAGTTGTCCGGCATCGTCGAAGCCGGCATCCGCGACGGCCGTCCCGAACGCTGCACCAGGGAGGCGGCCGACATGGCGAAGTCGCTCGCCATCATCCTGGCCGGCTTCACCAATGCCTTGCAGCCATCGGCCGATGCGAACCAAAGCCAGGCGGCCGATTTCGGGCGCCTGCTGCGTGAACTGGATGCCTACCTGCGCGCCGACGACGCCCGTTCGGAAGACCTGCTGACCGAACTGAGCGCCCTGCTGGCCGGCTCCGGCCACGCCGCACTGCTGGCGCGCATCCAGCGTGCGGTCGATGAAATCGAATATCATGACGCCCTGAAACCGCTGGCCGAGCTTGCACAGGCACTCGGCATCGACATGGAAATGAATGCATGAGCCAAAAGGTTCTCATCGCGGACGATGACGGCATCAACCGTCAGGTCCTCGCGACCTTGCTGAAACCGGAGTATGTAGTGCTGCTTGCCAAGACCGGCGAGCAGGCCATCGAGCGAGCCCAGCGCCACCTGCCCGACCTGCTGATGCTGGACGTGATGCTGCCCGACATGGACGGCTACGAGGTGCTGCGCCGCCTGCGCGCCGATCCGGCGACCGCCCACATCGAAGTGATCTTCATTACTGGCATGGGCCGCCCCGAAGACGAGGCCCGCGGCCTCAAGCTGGGCGCCGCCGATTACATCACCAAGCCCTTCAACACCACGGTCGTGATGGCGCGCGTCGCCACCCACCTGGAAGTGGTGCGCCAGCGCCGCATGCTCGAGCACCTGGCGCATATGGACGGCCTGACCGAACTGGCCAACCGCCGCCGCTTCGATGAAGTCTATGAAAGCGAATGGCAGCGCGCCAGCCGCCATGCCCACACGATCTCGGTCGCGCTGCTGGACATCGACTGCTTCAAGCAGTATAACGACCATTACGGCCACCCGGCCGGCGACCGCGCCCTGCGCGCCGTGGCCCGCGTCGCGCGCAACGCCATGCGCCGTCCCTGCGATTTCGCAGCCCGCTACGGCGGCGAGGAGCTGGTGCTCCTGATGCCGGAAACGGATGCGGCGCAAGCGCTGTACGTGGCCGAAGGCATCCGGGAAGCCGTGGCACAGCTGCTGATCCCGCACGAGCAATCGATTGCGAGTCCGGTCCTGTCCGTGAGCATCGGCGGCGCCACCTTGTCGCTGGGCAGCCAGGAAACTGCGCCGGCCTTGTTCGATGCCGCCGACGCCGCCCTGTACCGCGCCAAGGAGACCGGCCGCAACCGCGTCAACTGGAGGATGTAATGGCCAAGCGCTTGACGATCGAAGGACTGGTGCAAGGCGTCGGCTACCGCTACGCCTTTGCGGAACGCGCTACCGCGCTCGGCCTGGCCGGCTGGGTGCGCAACCGCGCCAGCGGAGCGGTGGAGGCCAGCGTGCACGGCCCTGCCGAGGCGGTAAGCGCCATCATCGAATGGGCGCACAAGGGCCCGAGCGCGGCGCGCGTCAGCCTGGTGCACGTGGCCGACGATCCTGAACCTGTTCCAGCCGGGGCAACTTTCGACATCCGCCCGACGGTCTAGCCCTGCAATAGCTCAGCCGCCGAACACCCGCAACAGAAGCCAGCCCGGCAAGGCGAGATAAAGCGCGGCATGGCCGATGCGCTCCAGTGCCTGCCGGACGCCCGTCGCATCATCTGGCCGCAACAACGCGGCAAGCAAGCTTGCGGATTCAATCAAGGTGCGCAGCAGCGCCGCCCCAAGTACCACACCGATAGTCCAAGCCGCCCACCACAGGCCAAAGGCACCCAGGTAGGCCGCCAGTCCGAACGAGTAGTACTCTCCCAGCGCGCTGCCATAGGCAATGCGCTGGTGCAGGTGGAAGGCTGGCAGCGCCAGTCCCAGCGGCAGCAGGACAAATTTCGCAAGGGGATGATCGAGCCGCGTGGCCGGCGCCACCAGCGTTCGCCAGCCGCGCGCTCCGGCCGCTGCCGGCCCTCCTGCTGCGGCCAATGCCGCCGTAAAAGCCGCCGCATCCGGCAGCAGCAGCCCGTAGCCCCAATTCTGCCCGGAACGCAGCCGAAGCGCCACGCCCGGGCCCGGTACCGGCAGGCGCCAAAGCTCGACCGCAGCCAGCTCGCCACAGGGCAGCACCAGCGCTTGCGCACCGCGCGCCAGCACCAGCCGGCCTTCGCTCAGCGAGGCATGCGCCGAGAACGCCATCAACACGCACCACGCAATCGCCTCAGGCAGCAGGAAGAACAGCCCGAAGATCCGTAACTGGGCCAGGGTGTTCGTGCGCAGCGCCTCGTTCAGGAGCAAGGCCACACACATGCCAAGCAGGCCGGCACGCGAAGCGACGCGAAGTACGCCCGCAACAATACGCGCCGCCGGCGGCAGCACTGCCACGCGCATCGGGAACGCAGGCTTCGCCAGCCGCGCCCTGGCGCCTTCGCCCGCTGGATGCCACGCCTGGCTGAGCGGCCGGACGCTCAGGACCAGCAGGAAAGCGCAGCATGCCAGCCCCACCCAATCGCCCCAAAGCACCATCAGGGTTGGCTCAGGAGTGCGTGCCGGAAGATCGGCAATCACCAGCGCCGGTTCACCGACCTTTGTGCCGGCCAGAACATCGCCATTGGCATCGATCGCAGCGCTGAAGCCATTGGTCGTCACGCGGAACTGCGGCAAGCGCGTTTCAACGCTGCGAAACGCCGCCGCTGCCTGGTGCAGGCGCGCGCCAGGTCCATCTGCGCTGAACCAGGAGTCGTTCGACATCGTCAGGATCACCTGTCCGCCAAGCCGCGCGCCAGCGATGGCCAGGCCTGGATCGACATCGTCCCGGCAGATCAGGGGCAACACAGGAATCTCGCGGCCATCCGCCAGGCGCAGCGGAAACACCCGCGCGCCGCTTCCCGCCAGCCAGCTGCCCGCCCAGGGCAACAGGCGGCGCACCGTCGGGCCGTCCAGCCAGGCCGGCAGGTATTCAGTGAACGGGAACAGGTGCGACTTGCGGTAGACGCCCACCAGCCCGCGGCCGGGCTGGAGGAAGGCTGCAGCGTTGTATTCGCCCCGTTCATCGCGGTCATAGGTTCCGAACACCAGCGGTACCGCAGCCGCGTTCACGTAATCCACGATTTCCCGGTCGAACTCCGCGCCGGCCTGGCTTTTCGGCTTGCCGAAGGGTGTTGGATAGACGGTCTCGGACCATAACAGCGCCTCCGCCCGCTGGCGCGTGACCGCGTCATAGCCCATCGCAAAATGCCGGTCCAGCACTTCGCGCACGACAGCGTAAGCGCCTTTCTCCTTCCGCTGCCGTTCGTAATCGGCCAGGTTCGCCTGGATCAGCGCCATACGCACGGGCTTGCCCGTTGAGGACTGGGCGCCGGACAGCACCGCCGCGCCGTATGCTGCCAGCACGACCGGCAGCAGCGCCGCCAGCGCAAGGGGCCTGGCCACGGCGCGCCAGCCCTGGCCACGGCGCGCAAGGCCAGCCGCGATGCCCTCATTCGCAAGCAGGAGCAGCAGGGTCAACCCCGCAGTCCCGCCCACATCGGCCGCCTGCCGCATCAGGCGCGAAGGATACAGGCCATAACCCATGCTGTCGCCAAGCATCCGGGGAACCAGCCATTCCGCCGCGACCCAGGCTGCGGCTGCGGCCAGCGCACACACGGTCCGTCCGTACCAGCGCGCGCCAAAGTAGCGCACCAGCGCATAGGCGAAGAACTGCGGCTGGAACACGGGGGCGGCAAACAGCAGCAGGATGAAGCCGGCCGCCTCGCCAAGCTGTGAATAGCGCCCGAATGCCGCGCCGAACCATGCGAAGCCGGCCGCGGTGTAGGCAAGGGACATCGCCCAGGCACCGAGCACCGTCCCGCCAAGTGAACGTTGCCCATCGAGCGCCAGCAGCCAGGGGACAAGAAGGAAAAAACCTAGCACCCAGGCTGCGCCGCCGTGTGCATACAGGGCAGTCATCGCGCCACTGGCGAGAATGCAGGCAAGTGTTTTCATCGTCCTGAAGAATCGATCGGGGGCGGAATCACAATACGCCGCAGGGGCAAGCCGGGCGGCGCCAGTTCAGGAGTAACGACACGGTCTTTCGGCATGTCCAGCGGCCGGTTCGATGCGTCGACGAGCTGGAAATCGGGGGCAAACATCAGGATTGGTTCGATCGTCTGGCCATCGTCGGTCACCTGGTGGTGGCGCACATAACCCGGCGGCAGCGCGAAATCCTTCGGCACCGCCAAGCCAACGAGCGGCGGATTGGTGCCCGGCGGATTGAACGCGCCCAGGCCGGTGTACACGCCCTGCTCGTGCAGGCGTTTGATGACCTCATTCATGGTCGGCTTCTCGCCCCGCATGACGTAGCTGCGCAAGTCGCGCGTCGGGTCCGCGTCGCCTTCGGGCGCTGGCTGCAGCTGGCCGCGAGATTCCTCGCGCGCGACTGGCGGCGCGGCAGTGGCGGCCGAGGCTGGTCGTCCGGCAGCCGCCACATTCGCCGGGGCCGGCGTCTGGCCAGCCCCCGCATTCGCGCCGTCGCGCGCAAAGTACCACAGAAAGAAAGCCAGGCTGGCCGCGCCAACGGCCAGCAGCAGCGCCGCCGCCAGGTAACCCGGGCTGGGGCGCCAGGAACTCACGGCGTTGGCGAGTTGAAGACGGAAACCGCCCACCCCATGCGCTCATGCCCGAACTGGTTCCAGATCGGGTTTTTTCCTGAGCTGAACGAGGTGTAGCGAGGCGCCCCGGTGCCGGTGGTACCGCCGAACAGTCCCGCCGTGACGGTGCTGCCGGTGTAAGTCGGGTGCGTGTCATCCGACTGGATATAATCGTAGCTGCTGCCGGCGGATACGAAGTGCGTGTTGGCGTCGCGGATGGACGAGCGCAGGGTCGAGGTAATCCGTGTCACGTAGCTGGCCTGGCTCTCGCCGGGCACATAGCGCAGCGCGTCCGAATCGGCAATGCCATCGCCGTTGCTGTCGTAATCAGCGCCCATGTACTGCGCAAAAGTGTCCGCGCACTGGAAGCCCTTCAGGCGCGCCGTATCGCACATCATGAAGTTCATGCGGGCCAGGGCAGGCAGGAATTTCTGCTGCATGTTGACGGTGGCGCCGGTGTTCGGGTCCTTGCAGGAGCTCTGCACATTGTCGGCCGCATAGCCCGGATAGTGCAGGTTCGAGATAACCTTCACCTTCACGCCCGAATAGGCGTTGGCGTTGATGTAGTCCATGGCTGCCGCAACGTAGGTCTTGCAGCTGTTTTCGGCGGCAGTCAGCACCGAATCGTCGCAGGTGCCGGTCTGGCCCTTGAAGGCGGAGCGGGCCTGCAGCCCGTCGTTGCCGCACATCTCAAAGGTGACTACACGGGTGTTGCTGGCCTGCATGTACGATCGCTCGGCGACAATTTTGTTGTTGTAGACATCGGAGGCCACGGCGCCGGACTTGGCGCGGCGCACGCTCTCGATGTCGGCATTCCAGGCGGCCGACAGGTATTCCGCATCGACTGTCGGCGCCGAATACTTGGCCGCGCTGGTGATCGAGCCGTTATACCCCGCATAGATCGAATCGCCATAGGCCACAACGCGGTACTTGGTCGTCGTGCCGGCGCGGTCGATGGTCCAGGAAACGTTTTGGGTCAGGGTGTTCGCTGCTGCCTGCCCCCCGAGGGTGAAAAAGACTACTGCGGCCAGAAGCATACTGCGGAAGCGAGTTTGCATAGAGTGTCTCCGATCATTGAAGTAATTATTCGAATCGACCAGCCAACAACTCATCTTAGCTCCGCCCCGCGCGGCCGCCACCTCATGGCTCGCAGGGACAAGCAAATGGCCCCGAAGGCCCTGGCGGTTGTCGCGCACAGGCCACGAACCGGCTTGGATGCGGCATAATACGGCATGCTGAAACTGACCTTTCTTGGCACCTCATCCGGCGTGCCAACCATCCGGCGCAATGTCACCGCGCTGGCCTTGCACTCGACAATGAACCGCGACTGGTGGCTGGTCGATTGCGGCGAAGCCACCCAGCACCAGCTGCTGCGCATTCCGCTCACCGTCCATGAGCTGGCGGGCATCTGCATCACCCACATCCACGGCGACCATAGCTACGGGCTGCCAGGGCTGCTCGCAAGCGCCTCCATGAACGGCCGCAAGAAGCCGCTGATCCTGATTGCCCCGGCCCCGGTCAAGGCTTGGCTCGACGCCACCATGCTGCACACGGAGCTTTTCCTCACGTTCGAGATCATCCACATCGATGTGGCCAGCCGGCAGCTGGTCTACCAGCACGATGGGCTGGCGATCGAACGCTTTCCGCTGTCGCACCGTGCGCCAAGCTTCGGCTACAAGTTTAGCTTCCAGAAGACGACATGGAAGATTGATAGTGAAGCTTTGCGCGCACGCGGCGTGCCGGCCGGCCCGACCTGGGGCCAGCTCCAGCATGGGAACGACGTACAGCTGGATGATGGCTCGGTGCTGGCCGCCGCCGAGTTCCGGTCGGAACATACCGAGCGCGCGACGGCGGTGATTGGCGGCGACAACGACACCCCTTCCCTGCTGGCCGAAGCCTGCCAGGGCGCCGACCTGCTGGTCCACGAGGCCACCTACACCGAGGCCATCCTGCAGAAAGTCGGTCCCGGACCGCAGCACAGCTCCGTGCAGCGCACCGCCAGCTTCGCCGCCGCGGCCGAGGTTCCCAACCTGGTCCTGACCCACTTCAGCGCCCGCTACGACAACCCGGAAGGCATGGCGGAGGTGGAAGCCGAAGCGCGCCAGCATTACAGCCGCACGCTGTTCCTGGCGCGCGATTTTGATACCTATGAACTGAAGGACGGCGTGCTGGCCAAACTGCCGCCGGCGCCGCGCATGAAATGACCGCCATGACAGCCATCACCGAATTCCGCAACCAGTCCCCTGTGCCTGAATACGACCATCCGCGCGAAGACCGCCGGATCCAGGGCAATCCGAAGCGCACCACCTGGAACCATTTCACCAATGCCAGCGGCGAAGTCCATGCCGGCATCTGGGCCTGCGAGCAAGGCAGCTGGCGCATTGCCTTTGCGCCCAACAAGGATGAGTATTTCTGCGTCCTTGAGGGCAGGTGCCGCGTGATCGACGATCAAGGCCAGGCCGCCGAAGCCGGTCCCGGCGACGCGCTGGTGATCCCGGCCGGCTTCAAAGGCGTATTCGAAGTCGTCGAGCCGGTGCGCAAACACTACGTGATCGTTGAGCGAACCCGTCAAACCGAAAACAATATCAGCTGTCAACTGGAGTGATAAATCCGCCCATCCATTTGGCGCGCATCATTCTACGGCTTGAGTTCGTCCAGTTTCTTCCAGGTCACCGGGCCTACAATCCCGTCCGGAACCAGCTGTACGGACCTTTGAAACGCACGAACCGCCGCTTCAGTCCGAGGGCCAAATTCCCCATCCTGCTCCAGTTCCAGCTTCTTTTGCAAGGCACGCACATATGCGGCATCGGCTTTGGCGCCCCGGCGCAGCGTTGGTCGCGGCGGTTGCCCGTTAACCGCCACCTCCGCGGCGGGTATCAGCGCTGGCACAGGAACCTGGCCGGTCATCACCGCCCTGACGTCGGCCCGGAACAGTTCCATATCGAAATTCGGATCAATCTTGCGTTTTGGTGCGTACTCTTTATGTCCGATGCAGCATTCCGCACCTTTACCCATATGCGACAGCAAAGCTGCAACGCCACGCTTGTACGCATCCATCTGTACCTGAGGCCATTCCTCGCTTCCGTCGCCCGCGTTTTCCGCTTCGATCCCCAGATAATATTGGTTGGCATCCGCGATGCCCTGCCATAGGCCGCTCCCGGCATGGTTCGCGCGGCCGGCAGCAATGACATAGAAAGTTCCGTCGCGCCCCAATCCCAACTGGGAAAGGGGGCCCGCCAAATCGGGCCGTCCTTTGATGAGCACCCCCAGCGTCGGCATATTCCCGCCACCTTTCACCGCTGTGTGGTGGCAAACAATTCCTTTGAAAGGACCAAACTCCCGCCGTCCGCGGGTTTTCCAACCATCAACTTCCGCGACTTTCAAGCCGGCCTCGCGCAGGACAGAGGCAATCCAGTTGAGTGAATAGGCCATTTATGCGACTCCTCCCGTTGCAGGAGGCAATGCTTCGTCTGGCGTCGTATCGCGAGCGGCGAGGGGCACAGTGCTGATATCACCATCTTCGGGAGGGGGGCCTGCCATTTGGGGCTCTCGCGTCATGGGAGACGCGGGATTGGCGGTACGGCTCCCGAAATAAAAGCTCGTCACGGACGTCATCAAGGTGCCGATCAGGATCAGGAGCTGCTTGGCCAGGTCGGACGATTCCTGGGCCGGCTTTCGCGCCAGGTGCACATTGAAACTCGCAGGCTTGCATTCGGCAGGCGGAGCGCATGAGGCTTCAACGATCGCCACGATGCTGTAAGCCGGATTGTTGATCAACGCATCTTTTTGTATTGCCGTCAGGCCTTTGAGCTCGTAGGTTCCCGATGTCTTCTCAAACAGCATGATCGCGATGATGGCAAAGAGCACGATCAGCGCAAGCGCGATTGCCGCGCGTATCGAGCCTTCGGGGAGTGCCAGGGCTTGGGATCGGTCTTCCAGCTTTAACCGCGCAAACAGGGTCGAAACCAATGACAGCGCGCCGAACAGGATCATGATGCCGAAAATCGCTAGCAAAGGCAGGCCTACGGAAGGTCTTTTTTCTATCCACTCGACTCCCAGATACAGCGCCACTGAAGGCATGAGCACCAGCACGATGCCTGCTCCTACAGCCCCGCCGAAATGCTTGTGCTGGTGCGGATCATCACCTGTGGCCAAGTCGGAATCAGCGCCCATTTCTGCCTCCCCGTGCAATTGTCCAAAAAATTATTGCAACAAAAAAGCACGGAAAGTCTCACCAATAATCGCACTCCTCACATTTGGTGTTGAAAAATGTCAATCAAATTCTGCTCATTCATTGATTTGGATCATGAGCACCCTTGAATCATAAAGCGACGCGCAAAAGCCGCGGCAGCGGCGCCGTGGCGCCGCTGCAGGAAGGTTAAGGCTTCACAGCCACCAGGTTGATCAGCGTTTCTTCGCGCACCGCAGGAGGATTGATGCGCAGCACACGCTCCATCAGCCCCAGGTCTTCGCGGCTCCACCACAGGAACGGATAGGAGACCGCGCTGTCAGGGACGCTGAAGCCGGCATTACGCACCATGGCCAGGTATTCCGGCGCTGTTTTCTGCACATCCATCGGATGGCGGAACAACAGGCGGATGATCCAGGAATGGATATAGCGCTTGGTCGACTCCGCAAACAGCAGTACACCGCCCGGCTTGAGGACGCGGAAGAACTCGCGGATCGCGTTCTCCTGGTCCACCAGGTGATGGAAGGTCTGGTGGCAAAACAGCAGGTCGACCGAGTTGTCTTCGAGCTTGATATTGGAACTCGAACAGCAGATGAATTCCGCTTTGATATTGTGCGCGGCTACTTCTTTCGCCGAGTGCTGCAGCATCTCCGGATCAATGTCCATGCCGATCAGGCGCTGCGGGGCAAAACGCTGGTGCAGCTTCGGCAGCGAGCGCCCAAAACCGCAGCCTACGTCGGCCACCACGCCAAAACTGGCCGGCGCATCCGGCATCAGGCGCTGCAAATCCTTCAGGGCACGCTCCAGGACGTGCACTGTCCACGTTTCGGTACGCAGGAACCATTTGCCAAATGCCGTCTCTTCAACGTGAACTTCGCCGGACGGCGGGACGACTTCTAAACTAGCGCTCATATCTTTTTTCTGTATAAGTTGATTCAAATGGCTTGCGAGAGGGCGCCGGGCAAATCACGTACAATATCGGGCCAAGTTACCTTCCCGACGGTTTGCCGTGCCTTTCCTGCGCCTGCTCCTTGCTGCTTTAACAATACTGCTACTTCCCCCGGGAGCGGCAGCGCAGGCCGACCAGGCCCCTGTGCGCTTCCTGCTCACGTTCGATGATGGCCCGGCCTGGGCCCCCTACTTCAATCCGACCGTACGCATCCTTGAAACCCTGGAGAAGAATCCCTACCAGGACAACATCAAGGCCGTGTTCTTCACCCAGACCCGCGCCTGGAGCGGCGGCGGCACCGACAGGGGCCGCGCGCTGATCCGGCGCGAACATGCCGAAGGCCACGTGGTCGCGCTGCATTCCGCCACGACCTTTCATTCCAACCACCGCCTCATGAGCCGCGAAAAGCTCGATGAAACCCTGCAGCTGGGCCTCGCCGACCTGCTGGCCGAAACCGGCGTCGTGCCCAAGCTGGTACGGCCGCCCTTCTGGGCCTATGACGCCGATACGCTGGCGTCCTACCGCGCCCATGGCCTGAGCATGCTGCTGACCGACCTGAGTGCCAAGGACGGCGTCATCTACGTCTTCAACTTCAGCTTCCGCAAGCGCTCCAACATGCTCAAGATGCTGGCCGAAACCCGCAAGCGCTGGGAAGCCGGCGCCATGCCGGTGGTCGACGGCGTCACGCCAGTCGTCGTCACCTTCCACGACGTCAACAGTTACACCGCCCGCCATTTCGAGGAATACCTCGGCATCCTGCTCGACGTGGCGCGCGAACTGGAGGTTCCGCTGGCCGACAAGCCGTTCTACGACAGCCGCGAAGAACTTGAACGCGCAGCCCTGGCATCGACTGTCGACACCCCGGATAATGCCCCGCCCCTGCCTGGCCTCTGGCACTGGCTGTGGCAGCAGTAATCAAGGCAGCGCCACCAGCATCGGCTGCGGAACGCTTGCCAGTTCCCGCGGGCTGCACAGCACGATCGATAGTTCCTCGTGCGGAACGGCGACGCAATAGCCGCCTACCGCCAAGCCAAGCTTGATGCGCGCTTCCTTCTCGCTCCATAGCCTATAAAAACCATCGACACGCGCTGCCTCTTCCCAGCGTTGCATCTGCTGCCAGCGTGCCATTTCATCGGCGTCGAAAGCCTGCTTCGCCAGCGCAGCCAGATCCCGGTCCGGATCGCGCACTTCAATATCCAGTCCCACAGCATGTTCGCCGACGGCACATGCCACCCAACGCCCGCTGTGGGAAATGCTGAAGCCCGGCAGCAAGCCATCTGGCGCCGGTGTCAGCAGCCGCGGGGCTTGCCCGGCGCGTTCCTCCAGTAACACTTGCTGCGGCTGTACCCGCAGCAGCGGCGCTAGCGCCATGCGCAGCAGCACGCGGCCGGCAACGAACTGGCGCCGCCGCTGCTCGCGCACGAAACGGCCGTGGCGCGCCAGTTCGCCCGGCGTCAGCCAGGCGAGGTAGCCCTGCATGCTGGCATTTGTCACCGGATTCATATCGGCCAGCCAGAGCAAAGTCGCGCGCGCCATGCGCCGGATCTCCTTATCTAGCAAAGCATTCGAACTTGGTTGCGCTGGCGCATTCCAGGTGATTGAAATTGCTGAGGCTATTGATTACGGAGATCACTTTCTTCATTAAATCTCCCTCTTATTTCTTGTAGCGTTTCAAAATCAGGGACGTATTGATGCCGCCAAAAGCGAAATTGTTCGACATCACGTACTCGCATTCAAGCGTGCGGCCGGTGCCGGCGATGTAATCCAGTGGCGCGCATTCCGGATCGGGTTCGTCCAGGTTGATGGTCGGTGCGAACCAGCCTTCGCGCATCATCTCGATGCTGATCCAGGCTTCCAGCGCGCCGCACGCGCCCAGGGTATGGCCCATATAGCTCTTCAGCGAACTGATTGGCGTGGCGCCGCCGAACACCGCCAGCGTGGCGTGCGATTCGGCGACGTCGCCCTGCGCCGTGGCGGTGCCATGGGCGTTGATGTAGCCGATGTCCGACGGCTGCAGTCCGGCGTCCTGCAAAGCCAGTTCCATGGCGCGCTGCATCGTCTGAGCGTTGGGCTGAGTCACGTGGCAGCCGTCGCTGTTGGTACCGAAACCGACCAGCTCCGCATAGATGGTGGCGCCGCGCGCCTCGGCGTGCTCAAGGTCTTCCAGGATAAGGCAACCGGCGCCTTCGCCGATCACCAGGCCATCGCGCGCGCGGTCGAACGGGCGCGGCGTCGCTTGCGCTTCGTCATTGCGCACGCTGGTGGCAAACAGGGTGTCGAATACCGCCGCTTCCGTCGCGCACAGCTCCTCGGCGCCGCCCGCCACCATGGCAAGCTGCTTGCCGCCCTTGATCGCCTCGTATGCATAGCCGATGCCCTGGCTGCCCGAGGTGCAGGCGCTGGAGGTGGTAATCACACGGCCGGTAAGGCCGAAGAACACGCCGATATTCACCGGCGCCGTATGCGCCATCATCTTGATATACGTTGTGGCATTGATGCCTTTGGTGGTGCGCTCTTCCATCATGCGGCCAAAGTCGCCAATGGCGCTTGGCGTGCCGGCCGACGAGCCGAAGGATACGCCCATGTCGCCGCTCCTGATCAGCGGATGGTCCAACAGGCCTGCATCTTCCAGCGCCAGTTCGGTGGCGCGCGTTGCCATCAAGGCGACGCGGCCCATGCTGCGGGTGGTCTTGCGGTTGTAGCGGCCGGACAGCTCGAACGGCGCGGCCGGCACGCCCAGCCGCGTATTCAGGCCGTCATAGTCTTCCCACTCTTCCATGCGCACCACGGCGTTGCGGTACTGGCCAAGGCGCTCGCGGATCGCGGTCCAGTCGTTGCCCAAAGGGCTGATGCCGGCCATGCCGGTAATGGCGACACGGCGGCTCATGCCAGCCCCCCGTTGACGGAAATAACCTGGCGGGTGATATAGCCCGCATCTTCGCCGACCAGGAAGCTGACCGCCGCTGCCACCTCTTCCGGCTTGCCGACGCGGCGCGCCGGGATCATCTTCAGCGCCTCTTCCATCGGCACGTCTTCGATCATGTCGGTTTCGATCAGGCCAGGCGCCACGCAGTTGACAGTGATCGAGCGCTTGGCCAGCTCCAGCGCGAGGGCCTTGGTGGCGCCAATGATGCCGGCCTTGGCGGCGCTGTAATTGACCTGGCCGCGATTGCCGATCAGGCCCGAAACGGAGGCCAGCGTGACAATGCGGCCCGGCTTGCGGCGCTGAACCAGTGGCATGATCAGTGGATTGAGGACGTTGTAGAAGCCATCCAGATTGGTTTGCAGCACAATGTCCCAGTCCTCGCCAGACATGGCCGGGAAGGCGTTGTCGCGCGCCACGCCGGCGTTGCAGACCACGCCGTAGTAGCAGCCGTGCTGCGCAATGTCGGCCTCCAGTGCTGCGGCAGTGGCGGCGCGGTCGCTGATGTCGAACTGCAGCACGCGGGCCGCGCGGCCCATCTGCGCAATCTCTTGTGCAACGGCTTCGGCCTCCGCGCGCTGGCTGCGGCAATGCAGCACCACGTCGTAACCGTCGCGCGCCAGGCGCAGTGCAATCGCCTTGCCGATTCCGCGCGACGAGCCGGTCACCAGCACGCTCATGGACTTATTCTGATTCATCCTACGTTTCCATCTTTGAGAAATTGATTGACATTATCCGGCTGGAATACCGTGACCGTCGCAGCGGCCGCATTGGCCTGCCCGCCCACGATGTCGATGCGGCATTCGAAGGCGCCCAGGCCGTTCTCGGACTGCAGCACGCGGCGCACATGCACCCGCAGCACGCTGCCCAGCGCAAAATTCGGTACTTTGGCTTCATACTTGCGAGAGCCAAGCAGGAAGCCAACCTTGACTTCCTCGCCCCGCTGCAGGGCAAGCCAGCCGGCGTGCGCGGCGATCGCCTGCGCCATGTATTCGATGCCCACCCAGGAGCCGACGCCGTCGGCGCCGGCCAGGATGCTGGCTTCATGGATGCGCACTTCGGCGCACAGGTGCTCCGCGTCCGCTTCCACTGCGCGATCGAGCAACACCATCTGGCCGGAATGCGGCACCAGCTGGCGGATATCGGGCATGTTCATGCAGTCCTCCCCAGCAGCAGCACGGCATTCGAACCGCCGAACGCAAAGGAACTGCTCAACACGCGGCGCAGCGGCCGGCCCAGCTTGGCGCCAGCCGGCACCAGGTTCAACGCCGGCAGCGTGGGATCGGCAACGCCGTCCCACAGGTGAGGCGGCAGGCGGCCTTGCCCATTATCGTCCTGCATCGCCAGCCAGCACAGCGCCGCTTCCACAGCGGCAGCGGCGCCCAGCGTATGGCCGGTAAACGGCTTGGTCGAGCTGACCGGCACTTCGTTGCCGAACAGGCCCGAGATCACGCGCGATTCCATGGCGTCGTTCTGCGGCGTGGCGGTGCCGTGCATATTGATGTAGTCGACCTGGCCCGCTTCCACCCCGGCGCGGTGCAGCGCCTGCTCAAAGGCGAGGCGCGCTCCGGCCCCCTCCGGATCGGGCGCGGAAATATGGTGGCCATCCGACGATTCGCCCCAGCCCATCAGCTCGACCGATTGCGGGCCGGATGGTGCGCCCTCCATCAGGAACAAGGCGGCCCCTTCGCCGATATTGATGCCCTTGCGGTTGGCGCTCATCGGGTTGCATTGCCCGGCACTGACCGACTCCAGCGAGGAGAAGCCCGCCACGGTGAAGGCGCACAGAGAATCGGCGCCGCCGGTGACGACGGCGTCGCACAGTCCCATGCGGATCAGGCGCGCGGCGCTGGCCATGGCCTTGGCAGCCGAGGAGCAGGCAGTCGAATGCACGTAGGCAGGACCTTCCAGGCCCAGTTCCATCGCCAGCAGCTCGGCCGGCGAACCCATTTCCTGTGCGCGATAGCTGAACTCAGGCGGCAGCGCGCCTTCAGCCACCTGGTGCGCCAGCGCCTGTTCTGTTTCGCCAATGCCGGAAGTGCTGGTGCCGATCACCACGCCGACGCGCCCTGCGCCGTAGCGTGCCACAGCGGCCTGCAGCGCCGGCCGGATCTGCGCCACGGCTGCCAGCACCATAGCGTTGTTACGGCTGCGGAGGTGCGAAGGCAGGTGCGCCACGGACGGCAGCTCGCAAGGCACCGCGCCCAGGGCCAGCTCACGCCCTTTCGACCAGCGGCCGGTCGGCGCCACGCCAGGCTGGCCGGCATACAGGCGCGCTTTCACCTGCTGCGGGCCTTCGCCCAGCGCACAGATGATGCCGCATTCATTGAGGTAGATCTTCGTCATTGCCCGCCCTCGCACTCAGTCCGCGTTCGCCGCGAACTGGATCGTCAGCTTATAGCGATAGCGCAGGTTTTCCAATACCACCGTGCCACTCCAGCGTTGCGCGTCGCTGTAGGTGACTTGCATGATCGGCGCTCCGTCCAGGTAAAGCGTGCGGATGCGGCCCTGCTCGGCCACGCGCCACCCTGCCGGCAAGGCGGCGGCAACGGCATCGGCCGGCCACAGGGTGAGCTGGATATCTTCCAGCACGTCTTCGGCACGCACCTGTGCCGGCAGCATCACGTGGCGCCAGGAACTCAGCTCCTTGCCGTCGTAATGCAAGGTCAGCACGCGCTGGCCGAATGCCAGTCCGACCACGTCCACCGCTTCCGGTTCCACCTGCAATGCGACGTCCAGGTCGTCGGTGCGGCCATTGCGCTCTACTTTCAGGTGCTGCTGCACGCTCAGCGAAGTGCCCAGGGCGGCCGGCGCCAGCTTCAGGCCGAGGCGAGCCTGCGGTTGCGGCGGCGTGGCCGCACAAGCGGCCAGCAACAAGGCGCAGGCAGCGGCGGCAAGGCGGCGCGGCATCGCATTAAACATTCTTGATTTCCTTCTCAGTACCAAAACACGGGACCAACAGCCACGCCAGCGTGG
>DASWTB010000036.1:0-2772 GCA_036402315.1 Pseudoduganella sp.
CGTCCATCGTGACGGCGACCGCCATGCCCGGCAAATTGTGCTCCGCCATAAGCGGCTGGATGGCGTCATCGACCGCGGTGCGAACCTTCAGGCCCTGAAGGAAGTCGCCGCGCACTTGCATGCCGTCGCCGTCGCCGACCTGGGCGAAGACAAGGTGCCGCTCGCCTTTCTGCAGCCAGCCGACGTACCAGCCTAATTTGCGGCCTCCATCGCTGCCGCTGCCAGTCTTGCCAAATACCTCCCAGCCGCCGATTTGCTCCGGCCAGCGCACAAGGCTTGCGGTCATTTCGTAGGCCTGCGGCTTGATCCCCAGTTCGCGGTTGACGACGCGGCGCAGGAATCCAATTTGCTCGTCCGGCGAAATGCGCAGCGAGGAACCGAGCCAGGAATTGGACAGGCCATTGTTCTTGCCCGGATCGCCGCTGACATCTGCATTGCCATAGTTGAAGCGCTTGACGTAGTTAGTAAAGCGATCTTCGCCCATTTGCAGCGTAATCTGCTGCGAGTACCAGACGACGGATTCCTTCATCCACGAACTTGGGTCGTGCGGCTGGCGCCAAACAGGGCGCCAGTCCACATAGCCTTTCTTGAAGGGCAGGACGGGTGCGTGCTCGTCCCACAGCACGCCTTCGTCGTAGCCCATGAGGGCGATTGGCAGCTTGAAGGTCGACATCGGCGGCAGGCGCTTGTCGCAGGCACCTTCGTGCACCAGCCACTTGCCGGTGGCTGCATCGGCCATCGCCAGGCAGTGGTCTGCGGAAAACGCGAGCAAAGGGAGGCCCAGCCCTGCAAGCAGGGCGAAGATTTTGCATTTCATTTTTGTCCTCGGTCAGAGTTTTGCGAGTTGTGCGGGGAGTTCGCGCAGGAAGGCTTCCTTGGTGCGCGGACCGGCCGCGCCTTCGATCAATTTCTCGTCCTGCGCCAGGCGCGCGAACACGATTGTGCGCTGGCCATTGGTTGCCCAGCCGACGAACCAGCCGTAGGAGCGGGAATAATCGTCTTTGCCATCCGGTCCAACGGGAGCGCCGGTACCGGTTTTGCCGAATACCTGCCAGCCGTTCGGCAGGTCCCTTACTTTCAGCAGCTGCGCAGTCTGTTCATGGGCGTACTGCGAAACCGGCAGTTCCTTGCGTACCAGCCGGCGTAGGAAGCTGGCCTGCTCGTCTGCCGAAACCTGCATGGAGGAGCCGACCCACGACCAGGTAAGGCCATTGTCCCGGCTCTTGTCGCCGCCTGTGTCGCGGTTGCCGTAGCCGAAGCCTTGCACGTAGCGCTCGAACTGCGCGCGGCCAATGTGTTGCGTGACTTGCTGGGCGTACCAGATTGCCGAATACTTGATCCACTGGCTCGGATCCATGTCGCGGTGCCACTCCTTGTTCCAGGCCTGGTAGCTCTCGCGGTAAGGCAGCACGGGCGCATGCTGGTCCTTCAGGAAGCCGCTGTCATAGCCCATCAGGCTGACGGCGATATTGAAGGTGGAAACCGGTGTGATGCGTGTCGTGCAATCGCCCTCGCGCAGCAAGGCTTTGCCGCTGGTGGCATCAACGAAGGTGGTGCAGTTCAGCGCAGCCACCGCTTGTGCGGAAGGCGAGACGCTCCACGCCAACGCGGGCTGCAGTGCGAAATTGCCGCCAACGATGGCCACCAGCGCAGCGACAGTGGCGGCTCGCGCCCACATCGCCCGGCGCGTGCTGGCTGGGCTGCGGATCAGGGAAACACGCTCGGTCAGCGTGTTCGCATCGATGCTGCCGAAAGCCAGCGCGCCTTGTGGCGTAAGGTGCTGCAGCTTGAGCTGCGCCACCAGCGCGGCGGCGTAAGCTTTGCGCTGCGACGCCGGACGGCCACGCAGCACATCGCGGTCGCAGCCCAGTTCCTGTGCCCAGGTCAGGTTGGCGCGCAGCAGGCGCATGAAGGGATTGAACCACAACAGCGTCTGCAGCAGCATGCCGGCTGCCATCCATTGCAGGTCGTGGCGGCGCAGGTGGGTCATCTCGTGTTCGACGATCATTTCGCGCTGCAGCTTGTCGAAGCCGCCCAAATGGCGCGGCAGCAGCAGGCGAGGGTGGAACAGGCCAAGCAGCATCGGCGAGATCGGCGCGTCCACTTCAATGATCGCAGCACGGCCTGCCTTCGCAACTTCGCCAGTCTGCGCCAGACGATCGAGCATGCGCTGGGCGCGCCACAAGCTGACGGCCGACCAGGCCAGGCCAGCCAAGTAGACGCAGAGCCACAGCTGGGCGCCATGCAGCATCCATGTTCGCGTGCCGGAAGAAGTGCCTGCCTCATGCTCCTCCTCGGCAGTTACGATGGGCAGCGTCGGCGCCTTCGGTGGCGCGATGTATTGGGTGACGGTTTCGGTAGCCGCTTCGAGCGGCGGTATCAGGCGCACACGTTCGCTATGCGGCAGCAGCATCAGCGCGAAGATCGCCAGCACAGCCAACTGGCCGAGCAGCCATAGAGAGCGTTGCGCCGCCAATGCCGGCAGCACGCGCCGGAGCAGGGCGCTCAGCGCCCACACACTGAAGCCGGCGGCAAAGCAGCCAAGGCTCGCCAGCAGGAAGCGCATCAACAGCAAGTCGAAGTCGCTCACTTTGCATCATCCTCTTCGGGCCAGTCGGACAGCATCTGTTCAAGCTGTGCCAGTTCGCTGGCGTCCACAAGCTTACTGCCGGCGAACATGTTCACCGGCAGCGGCGTGTCGAGTTCCATGATGCGCGTGCCAAAGTCGTGGGCGTAAGCGGCCAGTGTTTCGACCTTGTCGAGCAAGGCCTC
>DASWTB010000037.1:0-43624 GCA_036402315.1 Pseudoduganella sp.
CACTTCGCTAGGCAAGAGCATCCGATCAATCTCCTATGGACCTTGAAAGGAATGTTTCATGAATACCGAAGCTCCCATCACGGGCGCCGAAATCGTTGTCCGCTGCCTCGCTGAGGAAGGCGTAGAACACGTTTTCGGATATCCCGGCGGCGCCGTCCTCTATATCTACGACGCCATCTTCAAGCAGGACAAATTCCAGCACATCCTCGTTCGCCATGAGCAGGCCGCTATCCATGCCGCCGATGCGTATTCGCGCAGCTCGAACAAAGTGGGCGTGGCGCTGGTTACTTCCGGACCTGGCGTCACCAACGCGGTGACCGGCCTGTCCACTGCATACATGGATTCCGTTCCGATGGTGGTGATTTCCGGCCAGGTGCCGAGCCACGCCATTGGCCAGGACGCCTTCCAGGAATGCGACACTGTCGGCATCACCCGTCCGGTGGTCAAGCACAACTTCCTGGTGAAGGACGTGAAAGACCTGGCCGAAACCATCAAGAAGGCTTTCTATATCGCCAAGACCGGCCGCCCAGGCCCGGTGCTGGTCGATATTCCAAAAGACATTTCGATGCACAAGCATGTGTACTCGTATCCGAAAGATATCGAGATGCGTTCCTACCGCCCGGTAGACAAAGGCCACGCCGGCCAGATCCGCAAGGCGCTGCAGCTGCTGCTGTCGGCCGAGCGTCCAATGATCTACACTGGCGGCGGCGTGATCCTGGCGCATGCATCGAATGAGCTGAACAAACTGGTTGAAAAGCTCGGCTTCCCGGTCACCAATACCCTGATGGGCCTTGGCGGTTCGCGCGCGTCCGATCCATGCTTCGTCGGCATGCCCGGCATGCACGGCACTTACGAAGCCAATCTCGCGATGCAGAATTGCGACGTGCTGATTGCGATCGGCGCCCGCTTCGACGACCGCGTGATCGGCAATCCGAAGCACTTCAGCCAGAACCCGCGCAAGATCATCCACATCGACATCGACCCTTCGTCGATCTCGAAGCGCGTGAAAGTGGACATTCCTATCGTCGGCAATGTGAAGGACGTGCTGGTCGAGCTGCTGTCGCAGCTGGAGGCGACCGAGCAGCGCCCGAACGCCGCCGCGCTGAAAGACTGGTGGAAGCAGATCAACGAATGGCGCGGCCGCAAGTGCCTGGCCTACGCTACTTCCGACCTGGTGATCAAGCCGCAGCAGGTGGTTGAGTCGCTGTTTGAGATCACCAAGGGCGATGCCTTTATCACTTCCGACGTTGGCCAGCACCAGATGTGGGCTGCGCAGTACTACCGCTTCGACAAGCCACGCCGCTGGATCAACTCAGGCGGCCTGGGCACCATGGGTGTCGGCCTGCCTTACGCCATGGGCGTGCAGATGGCCAATCCAGATGCGACTGTCGCCTGCATTACCGGCGAAGGCTCGATCCAGATGAACATCCAGGAACTGGCGACCTGCAAACAGTACCGCCTGACGCCAAAGATCATCCTGTTGAACAACCGCTTCCTGGGCATGGTTCGCCAGTGGCAGCAGATCGACTACGGTTCGCGCTATTCCGAGTCCTATATGGATTCGCTGCCGGACTTCGAAAAGCTGGCCGAGGCCTATGGCCACGTTGGCATGCGCATCGAAAAGCCGGGCGACGTCGAAGGCGCGCTGAAAGAAGCGTTTGGCATGAAAGACCGCCTGGTCTTCATGAACTTCATTACCGACCAGAGTGAAAACGTGTGGCCGATGGTGAAGGCTGGCAAAGGCCTCTCCGAAATGCTGCTTGGCTCGGAGGACCTGTAATCATGCGCCATATTATTTCTGTACTGCTCGAAAACGAAGCGGGTGCGCTGTCCCGCGTGGTGGGCCTGTTCTCCGCCCGCGGCTACAACATCGAAACGCTGACCGTTGCGCCGACCGAAGATGCGACCCTGTCCCGCATGACCATCGTGACCAGCGGTTCCGATGACATCATCGAACAGATCACCAAGCACCTGAACCGCCTGATCGAAGTGGTGAAGGTGGTGGACCTGACCGAAGGCCAGCACATCGAGCGCGAGCTGATGCTGATCAAGGTGCGCGCTGTCGGCAAGGAGCGTGAAGAGATGAAGCGCACCGCCGACATCTTCCGCGGCCGCATCATCGACGTGACCGAAAAGACCTACACCATTGAGCTGACGGGCGCCAAGAGCAAGCTGGACGCCTTCATCGACGCGATTGACCGCGCCTCGATCCTGGAGACCGTCCGTACTGGCGGCTCCGGCATCGGCCGCGGCGAACGCATCCTCAAAGTTTAAATAATACGAACCGAATTCACACCCAAGGAATGACCATGAAAGTTTTCTACGACAAAGACGCTGACCTCTCCCTCATCAAAGGCAAGAACGTTGCCATCATCGGCTACGGCTCGCAAGGTCACGCGCACGCGCAAAACCTGACCGAATCCGGCGTCAATGTGACCGTTGGCCTGCGCAAGGGCGGCGCCTCCTGGAACAAGGTCGAAGCGGCTGGCCTGAAAGTGGCGGAAGTGAACGAAGCGGTGAAGAACGCCGACGTCGTGATGATCCTGCTGCCGGACGAAAACATCGCCCAGGTTTACAAAGAAAACGTCGAACCAAACATCAAGCAAGGCGGCGTGCTGGCCTTCGCCCACGGCTTCAACGTGCACTATGGCCAAGTCGTGCCACGCGCCGACCTGGACGTGATCATGATCGCCCCCAAAGCCCCGGGCCACACCGTGCGCGGCACCTACCGCCAGGGTGGCGGCGTGCCGCACCTGATCGCTGTGTACCAGGACAAGTCCGGCTCCGCCCGCGACATCGCCCTGTCCTACGCATCGGCCAACGGCGGCGGCAAGGCCGGCATCATCGAAACCAACTTCCGTGAAGAGACCGAGACCGACCTGTTCGGCGAACAGGCGGTTCTGTGCGGCGGTACCGTGGAACTGATCAAGGCAGGCTTCGAAACCCTGGTGGAAGCAGGCTACGCGCCGGAGATGGCTTACTTCGAGTGCCTGCACGAACTGAAGCTGATCGTCGACCTGATCTACGAAGGCGGCATCGCCAACATGAACTACTCGATCTCCAACAACGCGGAATACGGCGAGTACGTGACCGGCCCGAAAGTGGTGACTTCCGCCACCAAGGAAGCGATGCGCCAGTGCCTGAAAGACATCCAGACTGGCGAATACGCCAAGAGCTTCATCCTCGAGAACAAGGCCGGCGCACCGACCCTGATCTCCCGCCGCCGCCTGACTTCCGAGCACCAGATCGAAGAAGTCGGCGCCAAGCTGCGCGCGATGATGCCTTGGATCGCCAAAAACAAATTGGTCGACCAGTCCAAGAACTGATTGTCCCTAGAAGCAAACTTCAACGGCCCCTCGGGGCCGTTTTTTTGTTTGCGACGCCAAAATCGGTAAACCTGTGTCAGACCCGCAGGGTCTGACACTGTCTGCGGCGCGTGCGTCTCAGTGTCAGACCCTGCGGGTCTGACACTGGTTTGCCGGTTTACTTCAGGGCTTCAGTGAGGACGCGGCCTTCGGCGCCGGCTGGCGGGCGCACGTTCAGCAGGTAGGCGAGGGTGGGGGCGATGTCGACTACTTCGGCGTACTGGCCGTAGTGGCCGGATTTCACCCATGGCTTGCCCATCACGATCAGCGGTACGTTGGTGTCGTAGGCGTACGGTGCGCCGTGGGTGGTGCCTTTGCCGGTCGGGAAGCCGAAGATCCAGTGCGGCTTGGCCACTACCATCAGGTCGCCGGAGATCTGACGGTTCCATGCGCGGCGCATCAGGGTTGCGATACGGGTGCCGCCAACGGCGCCGCTTTCCATCTGGGTGCGGGTGAATACATCCGCCATGCCGGGCTGGGACATCAGGAAGCGCGCTGCGGCATTTTCAACTTCGTCGCGCTTCAGGCCTTTGCCTTCGATCTGGGCATAGTCCAGGTGAAGGTTCGGGATCGAATACGCCGAGACGCCTTTGTTCAAGCCAAACCTGGCCGATAAGTGTGCATTCAGGTCGTCCACCAGCTTCTTGCCGTCGATGCGGTTGACGCCGGCCTTCTGGACTTCATTCGCAAACTCGGGCGTGTTGGGGAAGCCGTGGTCGGCGGTCAGCACCACCAGCACATTGTCCATGCCGATGCGCTTGTCGATATACGAGAAGAAGTTCGACAGCATGCGGTCCAGGCGCAGCAGATGGTCGTGCGACATCTTGCTCTCCGGGCCGTATTCGTGGTTCGCCAGGTCATGCGCCGAGAAACTGACGCCCAGCAGGTCCGGCACGCCGGCCGGATTCTTGCCCAGGTTTTCGCCTTCGATGGCTGCCTGCGCGAATTCCACGGTCAGCTCGTCCAGGAATGGCGAAGCCTTCAAGCGCTTGTAGTAGGCGGCGTCAGTCTTGCCCGACTCGCTGGACAGCTGCAGGTTCGGCGCGGCGCCGTAGTCGCCGGCGTATGCCGAATCAGCCAGCAGCGGCTTCCATTTCACGCCGTAGTAGCGTTCCTGCGGCTTGCCGGCCTGGTACTTCTGCACCCACTGCGGGTGTTCTTTCATGTAGAAGGTGGAGGAGGCGAAGTTGCCGCTTTCTTCCATGTACATGTATGCGGTGCCGGTCTTGCCGCCCAGGAGAATCGCGCCGCGGTCCTTGCCCGACACGGTGACGACCTTGGATTGCTGGCCGGTTGCGTAGCGCAGCTGGTCGCCCAGCGTGTCCACGCGCAGGTTGGCGGGGGAGGTGCCGTCATGCGGGTCGGTCTTTTCGTCGCCAATGTATTTGTGGTTCTGGTCTTCGGTGCAGTACATGCTGCCGCCGGTGGCCGGGTTCACCCAGTTGTTGCCGATGATGCCGTGCTGGTAGGGGTAGGCGCCGCTCAGGATGGCCGCATGGCCGACGGCTGTCACCGTGATGCCATGCGCCTGGTGCGCATTGCTGAACCACGCGCCCTGTTCCAGCAGGCGGCGGAAGCCGCCCTGGCCGAACTGCTGCGCGTAGCGCGTCACCTGTTCCTGCGGCAGGCCATCGACGGCCATGACCAGGACGAGTTTTGGTTGTGCTGGCTGTTTGGCCGGCGCTGCATAAGCGCCGAACGAGGCCGCCAGGGCCAGTGCGGGAATCAGGTACTTTGCCATTTTCCTTGTTCATGAATGGAGTGGACGACACGTGATGATGCCATAATCGCATGAATCTTTGATGTCAGAGCTGTTACAAACGCTCACGAACTGTGACAGACCTGCAGTGCGTTCTCAGTTAAAGTGCGTTCCATCGTAACCAACTAAGGAGAATAACAATGACCGTCCTGAAAGCTGTAGCTGCTGCCGCGCTGGTGCTGGGCACCCAGGCTGCCATCGCTCAATCCGTCCCGACCGCGGGCGCCACCGTCATCGTGCCTGCTTATGGTGAAGTCACTGCGCCGAACGACCAGGCCGTGGCCACGCTGGCGATTGAAGAGCAGGACAAGGACAAGGCGGCTGCCGCCTCGCGCGTCAACCAGAAGATCAAGCAAGGCCTGGAAATCCTGAAGAAGGAAGACCCGCAAGCCAAGCTGAAAACCCAGGGCTACTACACCTATCCGGTCTACCCTGAAGACCGTCCGCTGCCGCCAGGCGCCGCCGGCAAGGCGCGCCAGCCAACCGCATGGCGCGTCGGCCAGTACGTGCAGATGACCACCACCAATATCGGCGCGCTGCCGAAAACCGTGGCTGCGGCGCAGAAGGTGCTGACCCTGAATGGCCTGTCCTTCGGCCTCAGCCCAGCCGCTACCCGCAAGCTGGACGATGCCCGTATCGCCGCCACCTACAAGAACCTGAACGAGCGCATCGCCTCCATCGCTGCCGCCATGGGCCGTCCGGTGACCGACGCAGCGCTGGACACCATCGACTATGAGGGTTCGGGCAACTACGGCGGCGGACCTGACCAGCGCCCTGTGCCGATGATGGCCCGCATGGCCGCCAAGGCCGAGATGGACCAGTCGGTGGCTGAGCCAAGCTTCGAGCCTGGCGAAACCACGCTTGAAATGCGCGTGGTCGGCAAGGTCAAGTTCAAGTAAGCCAAAGTTGCCACTTCCATACTGGGTGTCCTCTATAATAGGGGCCACCCTAGTATAAAAAATGGAAGAGTATGGCCAAATTCCCCCGCCGCCGGCCTAAGAACGCCGCCGGCAAGCAATCGCTGTTCAGCCGTTTCGCCCGCCGCAAAGGCGCCGATGGCGTGGACCGGCCGCGTTCACGCGGCATTTACCTGCTGCCGAACGCCTTTACCACCGGCGCCCTGTTTTGCGGCTTCTTCGCCATTGTCATGGCGATGAACCAGCGTTTCGAGCACGCCGCATGGGCGATCTTCGTCGCCATGCTGCTGGACGGGCTGGATGGCCGCGTGGCACGCCTGACCAATACCCAGAGTGAATTCGGCGCCCAGTACGACTCCCTGTCGGACATGGTGTCCTTCGGCGCCGCCCCGGCACTGGTGATCTACGAGTTCGCACTGCGCGGCCTCGGCAAGCTGGGCTGGATCGCAGCCTTCGTCTACTGCGCCGGCGCCGCATTGCGCCTGGCCCGCTTCAACACCAATATTGAGGTAGTCGACAAGCGCTACTTCCAGGGCCTGCCTTCGCCGGCCGCCGCTTCGCTGATCGCCGGTTTCGTCATGCTGCTGACCGACCTCGAGGTCGACGGCGTGTACTACCCTTGGCAGGCTTGGGTGCTGGCGGTGTTCGCTGGCTTGAGCATGGTGTCGAACGTGCCGTTCTACAGCTTCAAGGACATCAACTTCCGCAAGTCGGTGCCTTTCCTGGCTGTGTTCCTGATCGCGATGTTCTTCGCGCTGATCTCGATCGACCCGCCGAAGGTGTTGTTCGTGCTGTTCGTAGCATACGGACTTTCCGGCTATGTGATCTACCTGACCCGCCTGGTCAAGGGCAACCCGGTTAAACTGATCGAGAAAACCACGCCGGAAGATAAAGCGTAACGCCGCTGGGGCGGCAATTCAAAAGGAGCGATTCCATGAATAACCGCCTCATCATCTTCGATACCACCCTGCGCGACGGCGAGCAATCGCCGGGCGCTTCCATGACCCGCGAAGAAAAGGTGCGCATCGCCCGCCAGCTCGAAAAGCTGCGGGTAGATGTGATCGAAGCGGGTTTCGCTGCTGCTTCGCAGGGCGACTTCGAATCCATCCGCGCCATTGCCACAGCCGTGCGCGAGCCGATCGTCTGCTCGCTGGCCCGCGCCAACGACCGCGACCTGACCCGTGCTGCCGAAGCGCTCGAGCCTGCTGCCCGCAAGCGCATCCACACCTTCATCGCCACCTCGCCGCTGCACATGCAGATGAAGCTGCGCATGTCGCCCGAGCAGGTGTTGGAACAGGCCAGGCTGGCGATCCGCTTTGCCCGCCAGTTCACCGACGACATCGAATTCAGCCCCGAAGACGGCAGCCGCTCGGAAGAAGACTTCCTGTGCCGCGTGCTGGAAAACGTGATCGCGGAAGGCGCCACCACCATTAACTTCCCTGACACGGTAGGCTATGCGGTGCCGGAGCTGTACGGCGAAACGATCCGCCGCCTGCGCGAGCGCATTCCGAATTCTGATAAGGCCGTGTGGTCGGTCCATTGCCACAACGACCTTGGCCTGGCCGTGGCGAACTCGCTTGCCGGCGTCATGATTGGCGGCGCGCGGCAGGTCGAATGCACCATCAACGGGCTTGGCGAGCGCGCCGGTAACACGGCGCTGGAAGAGGTGGTGATGGCGCTGCGCACGCGCGCCGGCTACTTCAACCTCGAATGCGGGATCGATACGACGCAGATCGTGCCCGCTTCGAAGATGGTGTCGCAGATCACCGGCTTCGCTGTGCAGCCCAACAAGGCAGTCGTCGGCGCCAACGCCTTCGCCCATGCCTCAGGCATTCACCAGGACGGCATTCTCAAGGCGCGTGAAACGTATGAGATCATGCGCGCCGAGGATGTCGGCTGGACGGCCAACAAAATCGTGCTGGGCAAGCTCTCCGGCCGCAACGCCTTCAAGCAGCGCCTGCAGGAGCTGGGCATCGAGCTCGATTCGGAGGCCGAAGTGAATGCTGCCTTTACCCGCTTCAAGGAGCTGGCCGACCGCAAGGCTGAAATCTTCGACGAGGACATCATGGCCCTGGTGAGCGATGAAGAAGCTGCCGCTGGCGGCGAGCATTACCGCTTCGTCTCGCTGGCGCAGCGCTCCGAGACTGGCGAAATGCCGTTCGCACGCGTGGTGCTCTCCATCGATGGCGTCGAACATTCGGCCGAAGGCACTGGCGACGGCCCGGTCGACGCCATGGTCAACGCCATCGAAAGCAAGGCGCAAAGCGGCGCGGAACTGGTGCTGTTCGCCATCAGCGGCATCAGCCCCGGCACGCAGTCGCAGGGCGAGGTGACCATGCGGCTGGCGCATTCGGGCCGCATCGTCAACGGCGTTGGCGCCGATCCCGACATCGTGGTCGCCTCGGCCAAGGCCTACCTGGCAGGCCTCAACAAACTGCACTCCAAGACAGAAAAGCTGAATCCGCAGGTCTGAGCCGATTTTTGCTTGGCAAATATCAAGGACAGGCTGCTGAACCCTCCATATGATGACCGCCTTGCCGAGTGAGCATTAACATGGATAAATTCGAGTTTCGCCGCGACCGCTACGAGTCGTTCCGCCAGTATGCCAATCCGCTGCTGAACCTGAGCGTCGTCGCGCGGTTGCCGGAGTTCCGGCACTATTGCAAGGAGCGGCAGCTGCCGCCGTTCCACTTCCTGCTGTACTGCCTGTACATGAGCGTGAAGGATATCGACAATTTCCTGTACCGTGAGTTTGAAGGGGAGGTGATCAGGATTGACGACTTCTATGGCGGCTACACGGTGCTCAACCTGGACAACAACCTGAATTACGCGAGGTTCGATATGTCGAATGACCGCGCGCAGTTCATTTCCCGCAGCCTGGCGGCAGGCGTGGAGGCGCGTGCCACCCGCGAATTCATCAACACGGGCCGCGATCTGACGCCGCGCGAGCAGAAGAACAACGTCTACACTACCTGCATGCCCTGGCTCGACATGCGGGCGATCGAGCATCCGATTCATGAGTACAAGAGCGCCGACATTCCTCTGATAGCCTGGGGGCGCTACAGCGTACTGGATGGCGATACGATGACGGTGCCATTCTGTGTCCAGGCGCACCACGGCTTCGTGGATGGCTACCACGTGCACTTGCTACTGCAGCGCCTTGGAGAACGTATTGCGTTCGAAACTGCCTTGTGAGTGCTCTGCACGCCGCTGGTCCTTGAAGAAGGCCCAGGCTTCGCGGAACCCCATGGCTTACTTGACGCGCTGTTTTTCGAGTTTGCGCGCCAGGGTGCGGCGGTGCATGCCAAGCCGGCGCGCGGCTTCCGAGATATTGAAGTCGGTCTCCGCCAGGACCTTGTGGATGTGTTCCCACTCGAGCGTCTTGACGGAGGTGGAGCGGTTGCTCAGCTCAACGTCGGCCACGCCGGCGACGTGCAGGAAAGCGGCTTCGATATCGTCGGTATTGGAAGGCTTGGCGAGATACTGGCAGGCGCCCAGCTTGATCGCCTCGACGGCGGTGTTGATGCTGGCGAAGCCGGTTAGCACCACGATCAGCATGTCCGGCGAATGCGTGTTCAGCGCCTGCACGCAGGTCAGGCCGGAAGTATTGCCTTCGAGTTTGAGATCGACCACGGCATGGGTTGGCGTATGCTCCTTCAGCAGCCCGTTGACTTGTTCCAGGTTCGCGGCGCGCAGCACGGTGTAGCCGCGCCGTTCGAACGAACGGGCGAGGGTGCGCGCGAAAGCCGGGTCGTCTTCGACGATCAGCAGCAAGCGTTCAGTGCTCATGCGGGGACTCCCATTCGAGGGCGATGGCCGGCAGCGGCAAGCGCAATTCGACCACCGCGCCTTGTTCGAGGTTGCGGGCTTCGACCGTGCCGCCGAGGGTGCGCGCGACGTTCACCACCAGGAACAGCCCCAGGCCGCTGCCAGGACGGCCTTTGCTCGACTGGTAAGGCTTGCCGAATTGCGCCAGCATCGCCGGGGCGAAACCCGGTCCACGGTCGCTCACCGCCAGTTTCAGCACTTCGCCTTCGATCGAAGCTTCGAGGCGCACCCATAGCGGCGACGCTTCCAGTGCGTTGTCGAGCAGGTTGAAGATGGTCTGCTTCAGGGTCGATTCGAAGACGACAGGTATATCGCTGGGCAGCTGGTCGTCATATTCGAATGCTACGACCGGGCGGTTATGGCGCCATTCGTCCAGCAGCTCGCGGAGGAAGACGCGCAGGGTGGTCTTGGCGGACGATTCGCCGCGCAGCTCCCCGGCCGACAGCAGGATGCCGGTGACGATGGACTTGCAGCGCTGGAGCTGGGTTTGCATTTCGTGGATCTCATCTCTCAGCGCCTCATTATTGGCAAATTCGGGCATGCGCAGCCAGTCGCCCAGCAGCACCGACATGGTGGCCATTGGCGTGCCCAGTTCATGCGCTGCGCCTGAAGCCAGCAGGCCCATGCGCACGATATGGTCTTCTTCCGCGGCACGCTGGCGCAAGTCGGCCAGGCGCGCGTCGCGCTCGCGCAGGTTGCCGGTGATGCGCTTGATCAGGATGACCAGCAGGCCGGCGTTCAGCAGGAAGCAGATCAGCATGCCCTCCACATACAGGTGGGCAAAGGCGCTTTCGTCCTCCAGCAGCAGGGGCAGGGGTTTGGAGAACAAGGCCAGGCCGCCCAGGCTGGCGCCCGTAATGCCGACGATGGTCCAGGCAGCCCAGGCATCAAGCAGCACGGCCGACAAGATCACTTGCAGCAGGTAGAGGAAGGCAAAGGGATTGGTCGTGCCGCCGCTGAAATACAGTTGCGCCGTCAGGCTGGCGACGTCGACCAGCAGCGCCAGCAGCATTTCGTTATTGGTGACGATCGGGTTCTCGTGCCAGCGCAAATGGCTGCCGATGTTGAAGGCGATCAGGCAGGCCAGCACGGTCAGCATCTGCGGCATGGGCAGGCGGAGGCCAAGGCCAAGGGTAACGACAGCGATGGTCGTGATCTGGCCCAGTACCGCGATCCAGCGCAGCCGGATCAGGTACAGCATGTTTTTGTGGCCGGTGGTGTCGCCGACGCCCGCCGCGAGGGACAAGGACATCATTCCGCCGGGTTCCGCCGTGTTTTCCGAGTGATTTGCCATGTTCGCCCGATGATCATCAACGCTAGAGCATACCAAGTCAATGCGTATACCAGGTGATTATCACGGAAAGCGATCACGGTGAGGCCGCCGACCGGCTGCCCGGCCTGCGGGGCGGGGCTGGCATCGGCGTCGATGAAGAAGGGGGCGACCGGGCCCAGGCCGCGCGCCGCGGCAATGGCTTGCACGTCGCGCGAATACCAGCGCTGGCCGGCAGGGTCGTTCTTGCGCAGCAAGTCGCCGTCAGCTTGGCTCATGCGCAGCAGGCCGGTGACCTCGGCCGGCACCATGCCGGAGCCGGTACCAGCCTTGCGGTCGGCGATATAGCCGCGATTGACCAGGATGATGTTGCCGCTGGCGGTTTGCAGCGGCGTCATGACCCAGAAGCCGGGGCCGAGCTGGGTAGAAGCCTGCACCAGGGTGCTGCGGTCAAGCAGCAGGGTGCCGGAAACTTGCACATGCCGGTATTCGGCATTGTCGGCCGTGAGGGACGGCCATTCGGCAGGGGAGGGGACTGCAACCGGAGCAGCGTGCGCCCGCTGGTTGACGCGGGCGATCAGCTCTTGCTTCCACTGCATGCGGAAAAGTTGCCAGGTTCCGAGCGCCAGGAATACTGCGCAGGCGAGCGAAATCCCGGCGGCCCAGAAAAGGCGCGCCCGCGGGGAGGCGGTGCGCGCTTTGCTCAAGGCATGTCGTGCATTTGCTGCACGGAAGAACTGCCGGCATGACCCATGGACGGCATCATGTTGTGGTTCAGGTGGTACATGACCCAGATCGAGCCGATCAGCACAATTGCCACCAGTACGATGGTGAAAATCAGTGCCAGCAAGGTCCAGCCGCCTTCCGAACGGGAGTTCATATGCAGGAAGTAGACCATGTGAACCACGATCTGTACTGCTGCGAAGCCCAGGATGACGAAGGCGGTGGTGCTCGAGTCCTTGATCACGTTGCCCATGACGAGCCAGAACGGAATCGCGGTCAGGATGACCGACAGGATGAAGCCGATGGCATAGCTTTTCAGGCTGCCGTGGTCGTGGCCGTCGCCATGTGCGCCATGGCCATGGCCGTGTTCGTGGTCGTGGTGTGCGCTCATGGCAGGACTCCCATCAGGTAGACAAAGGTGAAGACGCCGATCCAGATCACGTCCAGGAAGTGCCAGAACATCGAGAGGCACATCAGGCGGCGGGTGTTGGCTTCAGTCAGGCCGTGGCGGTTCAGCTGGACCATCAGGGTCACCAGCCAGATCACGCCGAAGGTCACGTGCAGGCCGTGGGTGCCGACCAGCGCGAAGAACGAGGTCAGGAACGCGCTGCGCTGCGGGCCGGCGCCTTCGTGGATCAGGTGCATGAACTCGTACAGTTCCAGGCCCAGGAAGGCCAGGCCGAACAGGCCGGTGACGGCCAGCCACGCCAGGGTGGTGCCCAGCTTGGCGCGCTGGGAAGCCAGCATCGCGAAGCCATAGGTGATCGACGACAGCAGCAGGAAGCCGGTGTTCAGGGCCACCAGCGGCAGGTCGAACAGTTCGGCGCCGGACGGGCCGCCCGCAAAGTTGCGGCCCAGGACTGCGTAAGCGATGAACAGGACGGCGAAGATCAGGCAATCGCTCATCAGGTAAAGCCAGAAGCCCAGCAGGGTGCCGTTCTCCGGATGGTGTTCGCGAACGTGGAACGGCATGTCGTCCTGCGCGCCGTGCGCACCTGCCTTTGCAGGATCAAGAACGAGTTCAGACATTGGCAGCCTCCAGGGTACGGGTGCGCTCGGCTTCGGTCACAACGACTTCTTCGGCCGGGATGTAGTAATCACGCTTGTAGTTAAAGGTATGGATGATCGCGGCGCCCACGGTGGCTACCAGGCCAAGCACAGCGAAGATCCACATTTGCCAGACCAGGGCAAAGCCGGTTGCGGCGCTCAGGCCGGCGATGACGAAGCCGGCTGCGGTGTTCTTCGGCATGTGGATTGCCACGAAGTCTTTCACCGGACGCAGGTAATTGCGGCGCTTCATGTCGGTCCAGCTGTCGTTGTCATACACGCGCGGGGTGAACGCGAAGTTGTAGTCCGGAGGAGGGGACGAAGTCGACCACTCCAGGGTACGGCCATCCCATGGGTCGCCGGTCACGTCGCGCAGGGCAGCGCGGCGGCGGAACGACACGTAGAACTGGATCAGCATCGAGCCGATACCGCCGGCGATCAGCACGGCGCCCACAGCGGCGACCTGGAACCAGATCTGCAGCGAAGGATCTTCGAAGTGGCTCATGCGGCGGGTCACGCCCATCAGGCCCAGCACGTACAGCGGCATGAAGGCGAGGTAGAAGCCGACCACCCAGCACCAGAACGAGACTTTGCCCCAGAACACGTCCAGCTTGTAGCCGAAGGCTTTCGGGAACCAGTAGTTAATCGCAGCGAACACGCCGAACACCACGCCGCCGATGATCACGTTGTGGAAGTGGGCGATCAGGAACAGGGAGTTGTGCAGCACGAAGTCGGCTGGCGGAACGGCCAGCAGCACGCCGGTCATGCCACCGATAACGAAGGTGATCATGAAGGCGATGGTCCACATCATCGGCAGCTCGAAGCGGATGCGGCCGCGGTACATAGTGAACAGCCAGTTGAAGATCTTGGCGCCGGTCGGGATCGAAATGATCATCGTCGTGATGCCGAAGAAGGAGTTCACGCTGGCGCCGGAGCCCATGGTGAAGAAGTGGTGCAGCCATACCAGGTAGGACAGGATGGTGATCACCACGGTCGCGTACACCATCGAGGTGTAGCCGAACAGGCGCTTGCCGGAGAAAGTCGACACGATTTCCGAGAACACGCCGAATACCGGCAGAACCAGGATGTAGACCTCAGGGTGGCCCCAGATCCAGATCAGGTTCACGTACAGCATGGAATCGCCGCCGAAATCGTTGGTGAAGAAGTGGGTGCCGAAAGTGCGGTCCAGCGACAGCATGGCCAGCACGGCGGTCAGCACAGGGAAGGTCACCACGATCAGCACGTTGGTGCACAGCGAGGTCCAGGTGAAGACAGGCATCTTCATCAGCTTCATGCCTGGCGCGCGCATCTTGACGATGGTCGCGATCAGGTTGACCCCTGAGAGCAACGTGCCGACCCCCGCCACCTGCAAGGACCAGATGTAGTAGTCGACCCCGACGTCAGGGCTGGCCAGGATGCCGGACAGCGGCGGGTAAGCCAGCCAGCCGGTTTTCGCGTATTCGCCGACGAACAGCGAGACCATGGTCAGGCCGCCGCCGAATGCGGTCATCCAGAAGGAGAAGTTGTTCAGGAACGGGAAAGCCACGTCGCGCGCGCCGATCTGCAGCGGCACCACGTAGTTCATCAAGCCGGTCACGAACGGCATCGCCACGAAGAAGATCATGATCACGCCGTGGGCGGTGAAGATCTGGTCGTAGTGGTGCGGCGGCAGGTAGCCCATCTGGTCGCCGAAAGCGATCGCCTGCTGCAAACGCATCATCAGCGCGTCGGCAAAGCCGCGCAGCAGCATGACCAGGCCCAGCACCATGTACATGATGCCGATTTTCTTATGGTCGATACTGGTGATCCAGTCGCGCCACAGCGGGCCCCACAGGCGGTATTTGGTCATGGCGCCGAGAATGGCCATGCCGCCCAGCACCACCATGGTGAAGGTGGCGACAAGAATCGGCTCGTGATAAGGGATTGCTTCCCAGCTCAGCCGGCCCAGCAAAGGGTGGAGGGTTTGGTTTTCCATAGTCAGTTCTTGCGGGAAGTAGATGCGAGGGCGACGTCCGCTTTGGCTTCAGCGTAGGTATCGCTTGGCGTGCAGATGCGTGCTTCCATTTCTTTCTTGGCGACGACGGCGCGCACACGGGCGGCATCGGCAGCCATGGTGTGGCTGGCGCAGGTCGAACCCGGTTCGACGCAGCGGTTGATGATCGCGGTGTACAGCTCTTTCTCCACAGCGCCGTAACGGCGTACAGGTTCGCGCTCGCTTGGCTTTTCGAGGGCCAGGTAGTCGGCGCGGTCCAGGTTGCCGCCGCCGGCCTTGGTCTTGGCGACCCAGGCGTCGAAGTCAGCGCTCGACATGCCGTGGTACTTGAAGCGCATGTGCGAGAAGCCCGCGCCGCTGTAGTTGGCGGAGAAGCCTTCATAGGTGCCCGGCTTGTTCAGCACCGCGTTCAGGGTGGTGTCCATGCCCGGCATGGCGTAGATCTGGCCGGCCAGCGCCGGGATGTAGAACGAGTTCATCACGGTCGACGCGGTGATCTTGAAGCGGATCGGGGTGTCGATCGGGGTCACCAGCTCGTTGACGGTGGCGATGCCTTGTTCAGGGTAGATGAACAGCCATTTCCAGTCCATGGCCACCACTTGCACCACCAGCGGCTTGTGGTCGGCTGCCAGCGGACGCTTTTCGTCGATGCGGCTCAGTGGACGGTATGGGTCCAGCAGGTGGGTGCTGATCCAGGTCAGCAGGCCGAGCACGATGATGATCATCAGCGGGGCGCCCCAGATCACCAGCTCGAGCTGGGTCGAGTGGTCCCAGTCAGGGGTGTACTTCGCGCTGGTATTGCCTTTACGATAACGCCAGGCGAACAGCACGGTCAGTGCGATCACCGGTACGATGATCAGCAGCATGAGCAGCGTCGAAATGGTCACCAGGTGTGCCTGTTGCGAGGCAACGTCACCGGCGGGGTTCATAACGATGGTATTGCAGCCTGTAAGGCAGACGGCTGCGAGGAGGAGAAGTAATATAGGCATGCGCAAGAAACAATGTCCTAAGTCAAGAATCTTTCTATTCTGAAGGGTCTGGACAAGGCGCGAAATTGGACATATTGTCCTACCAGCAGGTTAGATAACAGTAATAAACACCGGTGATATCTCTCAACCGGTGAGAAACAGGAGACTGAACCATGCAAAGTATGTCCGCACCAGCCCACGGAATTCCGATGCGGCCATCCGATTCGAGCGACCAGCACATTGCACCGGGCGAAATTGCCGTCGGCGTGGTGATTGGCCGGGCTTCCGAATATTTCGACTTTTTTGTTTATGCCATTGCCTCCGTCCTGGTCTTCCCGGCGGTGTTTTTCCCGTTCGCCTCGCAGCTGGACGGGATGCTGTATGCCTTCGTGATCTTTTCTTTTGCCTTTTTGGCAAGGCCGCTGGGCACGGTCACCTTCATGGCGATCCAGTCACGGTTCGGGCGCGAAGCCAAGCTGACGGCGGCGCTATTCCTGCTCGGCGCCTCGACCGCCGGCATGGCCTTCCTGCCGACCTATGAACATGGCGGCATGGGCGCGCTGGCGATGCTGGCCATGCTGCGCTTTGGCCAGGGGATCGCCCTGGGCGGCTCCTGGGACGGCTTGCCCTCGCTGCTGGCACTGAACGCACCGAAAGAGAAGCGCGGCTGGTATGCCATGCTGGGCCAGCTAGGCGCGCCGACCGGATTTATTGTCGCGGCCGGCCTGTTCTCGTTCCTGCTGGCCAACCTGTCGTCGGCAGACTTCCTCGACTGGGGCTGGCGCTACCCGTTCTATGTCGCCTTCGCGATCAACGTGGTGGCCCTGTTCGCGCGCCTGCGCCTGGTGTCGACCAATGAATATGCCCGCCTGCTCGAAGAGCGCGAATTGCAGCCGACCGATATCGGTGAGCTGGTCAAATCGCAGGGTCGCAATGTCCTGATCGGCGCGCTGGCGGCCTTGGCCAGCTATGCGCTGTTCCACCTGGTGACCGTGTTCCCGCTGTCCTGGATCACGCTGTACTCGGAGCGCTCGGTCAGCGAGTTCCTGGTGATCCAGATTGCCGGCGCGGTGCTGGCCGCAGCCTGCATTGTGGCCTCCGGCTGGATTGCCGACCGCATCGGGCGCCGCCGCACGCTTGGTTCGCTGGCGGTGCTGATCGGCGTATTCAGTGGCTTCGTACCGCTGCTGATGCAGGGCGGTGATGCAGGACAGACGATCTTCATCCTGTTCGGTTTCGCGCTGCTGGGCCTGTCCTACGGCCAGGCTGCCGGCGCCGTGACTGCCAACTTCGAGTCCCGCTTCCGCTACAGCGGCGCAGCGCTGACTTCGGACCTGGCCTGGCTGGTAGGCGCCGCCTTCGCGCCGCTGGTCGCGCTTGGCCTGTCGGCGCACTTCGGCCTGGCCTATGTCAGCCTGTACCTGCTGTCCGGCGCCGCCGGCTCGCTCGCCGCCCTCAGCCTCAACCGCGCCTTAGAAATCAAAGACTAAATAAATAGGGACGTACCCCATTTATTTATGGGGGCGTCCACGTTTGCCTGGGGTGACCCTGCGGCCAAGTGCCGTCGCCAGCTCTTCTGTCGAGGTCGTATCGCCGAGAACGAAATTGCCATTCGTGGCCCGGCGAATGTTGTCGGTGGCTATCTCATCCTCTTGGGATAAGACGATTTTGCGATAGGCGGAACGCTGCTCGGCCTCCGTGTTGCCGAGCGCCTGGTAAATTGCGTGGGGCTTAATGCAGGGATTGTATGCCCCGTCAGCATTTGCGCGATAGCTGGACCAGGGATAGTCGCGAGGATGATCTACCATTCCCGCCCGCACCGGATTAAGTTCAACGTATCGCATGCAGGTGAGGAAGTAGCGTTGGTCAAATATCAGGCATGACCTGAACCTGCCTTCCCAAAGCGTGCCTGTCCAATTGCGCTTCTTGTTGATATATGCAACGTAGCGTTGGTTAAGCATCTTCATGAGAAGGGCAAGGCCTCCGGCGTCATGTGGAGTCAGCGCCAGGTGGACGTGGTTGGTCATCAGCACGTATGCATGGATTTCGCAGTCGGCCTCCTTTGCAAAGCGCATCATCCATCGCAAGTAGAGCTGGAAGTCGTCCTCGCAAAAGAAGCAGGCATTTCGGTTGTGTCCACGCTGAATCAAGTGGACGGGCACATCGGGAATGACGAGTCGGGCATGGCGCGGCATTTCCCTATTCTGGAGCAAATACGCCATCAGGCTTTGACGCAGGCCAATGTTGCTAAATAAATGGGGTACGTCCCCATTTTTAAGTTCGCCTGTTACCAGCGGAAGAAGCCCCGTTCCTCTTTTTCCAGGTCGGGGCCGCTCATGGTTTCGCGCACGATCCCTTGGCGGTCCATCATGATGTGCATCATCGAATCCCACACACCGGACTCTTTATAGCGGTAGCTCCACACGTTCAGGTCGCGCAATTGCAGATAGGTGCGGTCGTCCGGCGGGCCGTACAGGCGCAACAGGTCGGCCTGGGTGGTCACGCCAAGCTGGATCGGCTTGAAGCTGTCGTTGCCGCGCTGCCAGGAGGGCGGGGCGACGGCGCAGGCGCTCAGCAATAATGATAAATACGCAACGCACAGGGTGGTTTTCATGGTGGATCGTGTGTGGCGGTAGCTTTCGCCCCTTATTCCGGTTATACTCCCGTGTCTGGCCATCCGGCCGGATTTTTATATTAAACGTAATTCACGATGTGCAGGGTTCCAAAGACTCCGTGCATCGCATGTGAAAGGTAAGAAAATGACCGTTGAAAACATCAACAAGTCGGCCATCATCGCCGACAACGCACGTGGCCAAAACGACACCGGCTCCCCAGAAGTGCAAGTTGCTCTGCTGACCGCACGCATCAACGAACTGAACACCCACTTCAAAGAGCACACCAAGGATCACCACTCCCGCCGTGGCCTGATCAAGATGGTTAACCGTCGTAAGTCCCTGCTGTCCTACCTGAAGAATAAAGACGCAAACCGTTACCGCGACCTGATCGCTAAACTCGGCCTGCGTAAGTAATTCTTGCGTTACCAGGTTTAAACGGGAAATGCCTGCGCCAGTTCGCTGCCGCAGGCATTTTGACTTTTTAAACCGTTAGTTTTATTGCAGTAAAGCAGTATGGCGGCCGCCAGGCCGTCCGTGGTGAGGTGCTACGACAGCTCCTGAAAATCTGTCGGCTAAAGAGAAAGAGGGATAAACCCATGTTTAACAAAGTAACGAAGACCTTCCAGTACGGCCAACACACCGTGACGCTGGAAACCGGCGAAATCGCTCGCCAGGCATCCGGCGCGGTAGTGGTATCGATGGACGACACCGTCGTACTGGCAACCGTGGTGGCGCGTAAAGACGCAAAGCCAGGCCAGGACTTCTTCCCGCTGACCGTCGACTACCTCGAGAAGACCTACGCAGCAGGCAAGATCCCTGGTGGCTTCTTCAAGCGCGAAGGCCGTCCTTCTGAAAAAGAAACCCTGACTTCCCGCCTGATCGACCGTCCGATCCGTCCTCTGTTCCCAGAGGGCTACATGAACGAAGTCCAGGTGATCGTGCACGTCCTGTCCGTGAATCCTGAGATCGATCCGGACATCGCTTCCATGATCGGTGCATCCGCCGCCCTGTGCGTGGCTGGCGTGCCATTCAACGGCCCGATCGGCGCAGCGCGCGTCGGCTACAAGAACGGCCAGTACATCCTGAACCCAACCGCTACCCAGCTCAAAGACTCCCAGATGGACCTGGTGGTTGCTGGTACCGAATCGGCCGTGCTGATGGTCGAATCCGAAGCGCAGCAGCTGTCCGAAGAAGTGATGCTGGGCGCCGTGGTCTACGGCCACGAGCAGATGAAGGTCGTGATCGATGCGATCCATGAACTGGTGCGCGACGGCGGCAAGCCTGAGCACGAGTGGACCCCACCTGCCAAGAACGAAGCCCTGATCGCCAAGGTGGCCCAATTCGCTGAAGCGAAAATCAACGCTGCATACCAGACCAAGGACAAGCAAGCCCGCACCGAAAAGCTGCGCGCAATGTCCGCTGAAGTGATCGCCGACCTGGCTGCCGACGCAGCCGCCAACGGCGTGGACGCTCCTGACTCGGTCGAAGTGGGCAACATCCTGTTCGAAATGGAAGCGAAGGTTGTTCGCTCCCAGATCCTGCAAGGCGAGCCACGTATCGACGGCCGCGACACCAAGACCGTGCGTCCGATCACCATCCGTACCTCGGTGCTGCCACGCACCCACGGTTCCGCCCTGTTCACACGCGGCGAAACCCAGGCACTGGTCGTAGCGACCCTGGGCACCGCCCGCGATTCGCAGAAGATCGACGCGCTGATGGGCGAGTACACCGACGACTTCATGCTGCACTACAACATGCCGCCATTCGCCACCGGCGAAACCGGCCGTGTTGGTACGCCTAAGCGCCGCGAAATCGGCCACGGCCGCCTGGCCAAGCGTGCACTGGTTGCCGCGCTGCCGTCGCAGGAAGAGTTCTCCTACTCCGTGCGCCTGGTGTCGGAAATCACCGAATCCAACGGTTCTTCGTCGATGGCTTCCGTCTGCGGCGGCTGCCTGGCACTGATGGACGCCGGCGTGCCGATGAAAGCACACGTGGCTGGTATCGCCATGGGCCTGATCAAGGAAGGCGGCCGCTTCGCCGTTCTGTCCGACATCCTAGGCGATGAAGACCACCTGGGCGACATGGACTTCAAGGTTGCTGGTACTGCCAACGGCATTACCGCGCTGCAGATGGACATCAAGATCCAGGGCATCACCAAGGAAATCATGCAGGTTGCACTGGCACAGGCTAAAGAAGGCCGCCAGCACATCCTGGGCGAAATGCAGAAGGCCATGCCGACTGTGAAGACCGAGCTGTCCGACTTCGCTCCACGCCTGATCACCATCAAGATCAACCCGGAGAAGATCCGTGACGTGATCGGCAAAGGTGGCGCAGTGATTCGTGCGCTGACCGAAGAAACCGGCACCCAGATCGACATCAGCGACGACGGTATCGTCACCATCGCTTCCGTCGACGCGTCCGCCGGCCAGGAAGCCAAGCGCCGCATCGAAGAACTGACCGCTTCCGTGGAAGTGGGCAAGACCTACGACGGTACCGTTCTGAAGCTGCTGGACTTCGGCGCCATCGTCCAGGTTATGCCTGGCAAAGACGGCCTGCTGCACATCTCGCAGATCGCCAACGAGCGTGTGAACGCCGTTGCGGACTACCTGAAAGAAGGCCAGCAAGTGCGCGTCAAGGTCCTTGAGACCGACGAGCGCGGCCGCCTGAAACTGTCGATGAAGGCTGCCGCTGAAGAAGCTGCTGCTGCCGCAGCACAGTAATCAGCCAAGCTGGAATAAAAGCCGCCGGTGCGAAAGCCCGGCGGCTTTTTTGTTACCTTTGGTGAGAGTTTTCTTGCATCTGAAAAGTTATGATACGCCAAATTTTTCAGGAGCCCTTTGATGTCCCTACGCCCCATCGTCGCCGCAGCGCTGTTGCTGCAGGCCTGCTTCGCCCATGCTGACGGTACTTCCCTGGAAGGGCAGCTGGATGCCAGCCTGGCGCCCATGTTCAAGTCCGGCGCCCCCGGCGCCACCGTCATTGTGATGCGGGATGGTGAGACGGTGTTTCGCAAGGCATATGGCCTGGCCGACGTCGACAAAAAGGTCCCGCTGCAGGCGGATATGCAGCTGCGACTGGGCTCGATCACAAAGCAGTTCACCGCCGTGGCCATCCTGATGCTGGCGGAGCAAGGCAAACTTTCGCTGCAGGACGACATCACGCGCTTCGTGCCGGATTATCCGGCCAACGGCAAGTCCATCACCATACAACAGCTGCTGCAGCACAAATCTGGCATCCACAATTACACGGCAATGCCTTCGTTCTGGTCGGTGGCGAAGAAGGACATGAGCGTCTCGCAAATGATCGACTTCTTCAAGAATGAACCGCTGGACTTCGCACCTGGTGAACGCTGGGCCTACAGCAACTCCGGCTACTTCCTGCTTGGCGCGGTGATCGAGAAAGCCTCCGGCATGCGCTATGCCGATTTCATCGCCCGCAACATCTTCGAGCCCTTAGGTATGGTGGACACGGCCTACGAAGGCGCGGAGCGTAGCAGCAAGCGCCGCATTCCAGGCTATCGCGACGGCTTTTTCTCGGGCTACAGTCAGGCCAGTCAAATCAGCATGTCATTGCCTTACGCGGCAGGTGCGCTGGTTTCCACCGTTGACGATCTGGCGCGTTGGGATGCCGCCATTAGCGCTGGCAAGCTGCTGACGCCGGAAAGCTGGAAGCAGGCTTTCACGCCATGCACGCTGCCAGGTGCGGCGACATGCAACTATGGTTTCGGCTGGACCATTGGCAAGCTGCGCGGCCACCAGCAAATTGCGCACGGCGGCGACATCCCTGGCTTTAACAGCTACGTCATTCGCCTGCCGGAGGATAAAGTTTTTGTAGCCGTGTTGAGCAATGGCGAACGCACTTTGCTCAATTCGGAAGTGATGGCGCAGCATGCTGCCGCCATTGCCATTGGCGATCCATTCCCTGAGCGGAAAGTGATCGCTCTGGCGCCGGAGGCCCTGGACGCATTCGTCGGCACTTATAAGCTGGCGGATAACAGCACACGTACGGTGCGCCGCAAAGGAGCGATCCTGACCTGGCAGCGCGAAGGCCGTCCGGCGGCGGACCTAAAGCCGTATGCGCCGACCAGTTTCTTCTTGGAAGGAACGATGAATAGCGTTGAGTTCCGGCGCGACGCCGGCGGCAAAGTCACCAGCCTGTTGATGCAGCAGACGATTGGCGACCAGGTGGCCGAGCGCATCGCGGATTAGATTTGATTCGGAAATAGGTAAGGAAAATGTCAAATAAGGATTCCAACGAAGTCTCGCTGGCTGGACAGCCCATCTATCGGCATTCGGAGCCCACTGCGTGGCAAGCGCCGGAAGGTGAGGTATGCATTGAGCAGATTTCCGATCACATCGAAGAGCATCTTGGGAAGATCGAATCGGTCTTCCATGAAATCGTTTCGGATACCGTCCATATCGACATCCATTGGGTAAAGCCGAATGCGGATTACCCATTCCATCGGCTTATCACCTCCGGCATGAGCGACCTGCCGATGCAGACTCCGGAAGGAGCGCCAGTTCCGCGCTTTGTGGAGTTGATGATGACGCTTCCACCAGAATGGAAAATCGACCAGGTATCGTTCGAAGACGAAAAATGGTATTGGCCGGTCCGTGAGCTGAAGTTTCTCGCGCGCTTGCCGCATAAATACAATACCTGGCTGGGGTACGGTCACACGGTCCCGAACGGCGACCCGCCCGAGCCGTTTGCACCAGATACCAAGCTGTGTGGGGCGATCGTGCTGCCGTCTGTCACCGTCCCGGAGAGGTTCCACTGCTTGCGGATCGATGCGGAAAAGGAAATCACCTTTTATGCTGTCGTGCCGCTGCACGAGTCCGAAATGAACCTCAAGTTGAACAAGGGAACCGACGAGTTGCTCACCCTGTTCGGCAAGAAGGACCTTAATGACGTTGTGGACGTCAAACGGGCAGACGTGACGAAAAAGAAGTTTGGGCTGTTCTGATTGAAGCTGTCGCAATCATTGATCTTCGCTGCCAAGGAGTCGCAAGAAGCCGGCGCCGTATTGCCGTTCTCTGTCTACTCGTCGGTCAGGGAACAGAGAATCGTCAACGTACCGATCATTAAGCCGATGCTGATCTGCGTGCTTGATGGCAGCAAGAAGCTTGGCAGCCAGGGCGAGATCGAATGCCCCAGCGGCAGCTTTGTCGTCCTGTCGAACCATCCCAGCATCACGATGCGGAATATTCCCGGCGATGCTGAGTACCTGGCTCTGATCGTCGAATTCGAGTATGAGGACTTCGACTGCCTGGCGCCAAGGAGTGGCCGAAGTGCGCCGTTCGTTCAGGGCGATATGGACGCGGTTTTGCAGGGTACCCTGAAACAGTTTGTCGAGTGGTCTTCGTTTGCACCGCAGGTCCTGTGGCGCGCGCGCCGGCAGGAGATCCTCCAGCTTATTTATCACCTGGGCTACGAACAGGTAAGCGCCGTCTTCGAGCCACCGAGTCTCAGCCATAAAGTACACGGCATCATCGTCGCCGAGGCCGCGCACGACCTGCATGCGGACCAACTGGCGTCCAGGCTAGCCATCAGCGAGTCCACCCTGCGGCGCAAGCTGGCAGCAGAGGGAACTACGCTGCAGGCGATCAAGGACCGGGCAAGGCTGGGCCTCGGTCTGCACCTGGTCCAGACGACGTTCGACCCGATTGGCCGCGTGGCTGAAAAGTGCGGATACCAGTCGCAATCGCGCTTCACCGACAAGTTCAAGCAGTTGTTCGGCGTAACTCCCAGCGAACTGCGAAAAACACGAATGCGCGATTAGGGCGAAAGGTTGGCTGGATTTGGGCTAATCCGAACCGGCTGGGCTGCCTACCATATGGGCTTCCAATCACAGGAGCACATATGCGACACCTTATCCTTGCAGCACTGCTGGCCTCCAACTCCGCATTGGCAGGCTCATTGACACTGACCAGCACCGACATCGCCAACGGCGCCTTCATGGCCAAAGCCCAGGAATTCCAGGGCTTCGGATGCAGTGGCGGCAATAAATCACCACAATTGTCCTGGTCCGGGACACCGGCCGGTACTGCCGCATTTGCGGTCATGGTCCATGACCCCGACGCACCAACCGGCAGCGGCTGGTGGCACTGGCAGCTCGTGAACATTCCGAAGGAAGTGATGTCCTTGCCTGCGGGAGCTAAAGCACCGGCCGGGAGCCAGTCGATGAATAACGACTACGGTGCCAAAGGCTTTGGCGGCGCTTGCCCCCCGCAGAAGCACGGTGTTCACCGCTACCAGTTCACCGTGTACGCGCTGTCGCAAAAGCTCGAGCTGCCGGAGAATGCAACGGGCGCGCTGACTGGGTATATGGTGAAGGCCCACTCGCTGGCATCGAGCACCATAGAGGCCCTGTACCAGCGCGACTGAAGCACCTGGCGCTTATTACAGCTTGACCTGGGTGCCGGATCGGATGTGCCGGCGGGGGTTGGGGCGCGTCGTGTAGGGTGATAGAATTTGCAAAAACGTCAAGTTGACGTGAACCCAAGCCGGACATAAGAGCCATCCATGGTTAGTCACGACCACTTCGCCATCTCGCCGCCTGGCCTGCTGTTCACGTATGTTGAGGAATGCACGGTTCCCGTCTTCGCCAGTTCCGCTGACGGGGTTCCCTTCAATGGTCCTGTTTCTGCAAGCTACGGAATTGTAGATTGGTCCGGGCCGTTCAAAGACGGCAAACCACACGGAGAATTTCGCATCACCTGGGGAGACAGAGTAAGTGTTTCGACTTTATTTTTTTGACTTTTAAGGAGAGCGCATGTCCAACACACAGTACGTGTTCCTGAAGCAGGCCGCCATCCCCAGCCGTCAGGATCTCCAGGCTGCGGTTGACGCGCTTGGTTTTGATCTGAAGTTGTATCCAGAGCTTGATTTCGCGAAGGATTCGGGCTTTTCACCCTGTACTCTGGGAGGGACTCCTGACGTAGGGTTTGAGCTGTACTCGGGAGAGGCGGCGGAGTTTTTGGATGGAGACGAAGACCTCCTTGAGCTCGTCGGCGATAGAGATTTCTGCATCAGCATGAGCTGGAGGGGCAGCATGAAAGACTGCGCGGCGGCCATGATCGTCAGCTGCGCGCTTGCGAAATTATGTGACGCAGTCATCTCTTACGAAGGCTACCCTCCTGAGCCCCTCAGCAAAATGCTGGAGGCAACAAATGAGATCGTTATGGGGGCGCGCAATGAGTCATAACGGCTGCCTCCGCCTTTATGGCGCCGCTGAAAACTGCTTATCCGGACGATGAACCAGGTGATTCCGAAGGAACTTCAGCGCATCGGCGTCACGCAAGAGGATGCCGGCTCCATCGCCGAAGATCTCGCCAGGTCCGACGCCCTTTCATTGCTCTCTGAGTTGCTGGGAATGGCAGGGCTGCTGCCACCGTGCTCGCGGTGCATAATCCGGTCCTCAAAGCGGAGCAAGGTTCCCACCTTTCTGCGACATGAGCGATGGATACTGCTAGAAGATACGCGTACCGCTATCTGATATACCACGGAACCCTTCGGATACGTCCAATAGCGGGTGTGGGTTTTCGATGGCGCGAACGTTGGAGCCTCGCGTACTGGCTCCGTGAGCGGCGCCGGATTCGATGCGCCGGCGAAGTCGCGAACTGGCTGCACAACCTGGCTCTATTTTCCGCGCTTGACTTTGAAGGCTTTAATGAAAATGCCTTCTGGTCAGAGTTAAAAAGGCTGATGGAACTTTTTCCATCTGAAGAGATGGGGCGTTTTCGCAGCACTTTTTTGTGCGCCTTGTTCCAGTTCAATTCTGGGCGTTGGCCAACTCTTGAAGAACAGTCTCAGTTTGGGGAGTGAGGCGAGGGCGAGATGTTCTCGATACTCATATTTGCTGCTAGAGTGCAGCGGTTGTTCGTCGGCCTTCGGCAATGGGGGCTTTTGAAATTCATTAGAGGGAGAGACATCTTGGGATCATTCAGCATCTGGCATTGGATGATTGTCTGCATTTGGCTTTTTGTGCTCGTTTTTCCAATGTGGCGTATCGCCACTAAGGCGGGCTTCTCCGGCGCATGGTCGCTGCTGATGCTGGTGCCACTTGTTAACGTCGTCATGATGTGGGTGTTCGCATTCGCCAAGTGGCCCGTTCAAAAAAGCGATCAATAGCTCTGCTGAATAATGACGCGACCCGCCTTTGACCAGGTGCCGATGCTTTGGGAGCGCGATGGTTCTTTTCGCGACGTCGTTCTTGTGGGGGCTGGTGCCGACGGTTGGCACAAGTTGATTCGGTTCGCATTGGCTTATCGGATGACATACAAGGCCGACGGCGACGAGGCCACCTTCCCTGGCGTGAGCGAAGTCCTTCAACGTGACGACGCGAGCCATTGTCTTTCGATCTGGATCGGCGAGGCTGCCGCAAACTGTCATTTCTTCCTTGAAGACGAAATTGAATTCGATCTGGATCCTCGTGAGGTGCACGGGCCGAAGGAACATGATGTCTTGCTTGAATTCGTTGAGCGCGCCGCGCAGGCTCTTGGCGTCAATGCATCAATAACGCCCGAAGGCGCCCAAAAATCGCCTTTTATGACGCTCAATGTCCAATCTATGAATTGGGAAGTGCCTGGCACGGATGCCTGGACCATCTCCGAAGAGCGGACGATGCTCCCACCAGTTCCGTGATATTTGGAGAGTTTTTACTTGCATTGCGCAAGCTATGATGCTCATGGTCTGGGCCCCGCAAGGCGCCAACGTTTCAACGATTTAAGGGCTGGCATAGGCAGCCCTTTTTTTCTTCTATGATCAAAGAACATCACGCAACAAACGTGGACCTTGGCGGCTTGCTGTCCGTCCTCGGCAAGCATCTCTATTCGACGCCGCTGGTCGCGGTGCGCGAGCTAATCCAGAATGCCCACGACTCCATTACTCGCCGCCGCATCGAATGCCCTGACTGGCAGGAGGCCGGAAAGCTGCAGCTCGATGGCGACAAGCTCAATGGCGTGCTTCGTATTACCGACAACGGCTCTGGCCTCTCGGAGCATGAAATCCACGCCTTCCTCGCCACTGTGGGCGCGGGTTATACGCGCACCTTGCGCACGCAGAGCGACGCCCTGATCGGCATGTTCGGCCTTGGCTTCCTGTCGGCGTTCGTCGTCGCAGAGCAGGTCACGGTTATTACAACTTCCTACCAGGAGCCGGGCCGCACCTGGCGCTACCAGTCAAATAACGGCGAGTCGTATACGGTCGACGCAGTGCCGAACGATGGCATTATCGGAACCTGCATTGAACTGAAGCTGCGCCCGGCCCATAGCTACCTGGCCAGCGCATCAAGCCTGGAACGTTTGCTGGGCCATTACTGCGCCTTGCTCCCGGAGCCGGTTTTCTGCGGCGACGTTCGCATCAATGAAATCGCCCCGCCATGGCGCCAGGCGGAGGGCAATGTAGTGGAGCATCCGCTGCAGCTGCGCAAGCGCAGCCTGGCCTTCGCCGCCCGGTTCGAGCAGCAATTCGAACCCATTTGCACGATTCCAGTGAAGACCTCCGCCAGCGATGTGCGCGGGATCCTCTGGATCCAGGATGGGGCGACGTACAGCAGCAGCGACAACCGCAACCTGAAGGTATTCGTGCGCGGCATGCTGCTTGACGATGATGCGCGTGACCTTCTGCCGCGCTGGGCCGGCTTTGTTGGCGGTGTGATCGAGTCGCAGGACCTGACGCCGACCGCCAGCCGGGAAGACCTGCAGCGCGATGCCCATTACGGATGCGCGCAGGCCGACCTGCTCGATTCCCTGGTGAAGGGCTTGGCAGACATCGCCGCCACCCAGCCAGCGGCATGGCGCCGAATCCTTACCCGCCATAATGAAGCACTGATGGCGGCGGCGCTTTGCAACGATGACTTGTTCGCGCTGCTGCTGGATGCAGTGCGCATTCCAACTTCGCGCGGCGACCTGTCCTTGTCGGAGTTGCAGGGGCATGGCCCGATCCATGTCAGCCTGGGCGACAGCGGTGGTTTCGAAGACATGGTATGCCGAGCCATGCATATCCCGGTGGTGAAAGGGGACCGCTACGCCGTGCACAGCTTCCTGCGCCGCTGGGCGCAGCAACGTGGCGGCAAGCTGGTTGAAATCGGCACCGAAAAAGGAAACCGCCAGCTGTTTGCGGAAGCCGAGCTCTCGGAAGAACACACCGAATGGCTGAAACAGCACCTGGGCAATGGCGAGCTGCTGGTACCTGCGCGCTTCATGCCGGCCCACCTGCCGCTGGTTGTCGTCCCCGATCGCGACGCAGAATTGAAGGAGAGGTTGGAGTCGGACGAATCGGACCAGCGCATTGCCCAATCCGCACTGCAGCTGGTGCGCCAGTTCACCAGCAATATCAATGGCGAGATCAAGGCGCGGCTTTACGTCAACCTCGAGAATCCGGCCATCGCCAGCCTGCTCAGCGTTCATCGCGAGCGGGGCGAGACGCCCGGCTGCCTGCAAGCACTGACGCTGCTGCGCTCAATGAAAATGGTCATGATGGCCGGCGATACCAGCAAGCTCCCGGCAACAGAAGGCCTGACTGGTGCCTTGCGTGACCTCAGCCAACTGGTACAAGTACTCATCCGGCCCCAGGCCATGCCGGAATAAGAAGGAATCAAATGGATATCTGGAAGTGGGTTTTTGACACACAGCGGGACCTTGAGGAAGCCGGCAACTACCGCCTGGCAGAACTCATCAACGAGATTCCGAGCAATGCAAGCCAGGGCAGGCTGGAGCTCGCGCAGGCTGCGCGCCTGCCATGGCTGGAGGTGTACTTCCGCCACTGGACAATCAACCCCCGCGTCTGCACGCGAAGGGAAGGCGAGGCCGCACTGAAAGACACGGTGTCGCTGTTCGAATTCGCGCACCGGCCGGAAACCGTCAATTGCCCGCAGAGCGTCTGCACTACCCAGGACATTGCCTGCTGCTACGCGAACGTTGACGGCGCCGGTTACGCCAATGACCGTATCGCCGTGTGCAAGGAAACGCTTGCACGCATCGACAGCAGCTGGGGATGTTTCCGCTGCATCAGCAGCGAGATGATGAACGCGCTGGTGGATGCGGCAAGGCCGGAGGAGGCGCTGGCGTTTGCCGAGCAGCAGTTACCCTTCCTGCAAGAGACGGAGGCGGACCAAAGCGTCGACTGGTTCGAGCCGCTGGCGCAAGCGCAGTTCGCCGCAGGCCAGTTCGAGACCGCCCTCGCTACGCTGGACTACATCGAAAAGCAGGGTTTTGACTGCGATAACCCGCCGAAGCACTACGCTCGTTCCTGCATGCGCTTCCGCCTGCTTGCGCTACTCAGAAGGGCAGAGGAAGCCTGGGCGATGCTGCCGCCAGAAGAAAAGGGGCAGGAATATGGCGAATGCCTGGAGCTGTCGGCCGGTTTCGAGGCCCTGCTTAAGCCGGCTCCGGAGCGCAATAATTACGTGGTGGGCCGCCGCACTGCGGCTGCTGTGCGCCGCTACAGTGCCTCCGGCTCGCATCGTCTCACGCTGGATGCGCTGGCGCCGCATGTGCGGCTGGCGGTTGCCCGTGGCGCGCGCTGGTCGGCGTTGCAGATGCTTGAACTTGCGCGTCCCCACCTGGCGAAACTGAAGCAGCCATTGGGCGCGCCGCAGGCGTTTGCAGACCTGGAGGCGCTCGTGGCGGCAATGCCAGTGGTGCGCGAGTTGCCTGTGCCGTCTGACCAACTGGCCGATTACATTCGACGCTCCGACAATCGCGATGCCGAGCGGGACCTGGAATTGCTGCTGGCAGGTGCCGCCTGCATGCCTTCGGATGCCGGCCTGGCGGTGCTGACATCGCATGCGATGCGCGCATGTGGTGGCGTGGATGCAGCTCGTGCTCACTTGTGGGCTTTCCTGCGCTCGAATCCTGCCGCGGACACGGTTGTTGATGAACTGGAGTCGGTACTGGTCGAGGCCCGCGATGAGACGGGTATCCATGCCCTGGCCGACATGCTGCGTGCATCCAATCCGGTCCGGGCCCATTTGTGCCTGGCCCGTTTGGCTTACGTGAGCGAGCGCTGGAGCGAAGTTGGGAACCATGCCAGGCCGATACTGGAGCTGGAGCCTGGCAACGAACGGGCACGCACATATTGGTCGCTCGCCTCCATGCACTCGGGGGACTTCGAGCAGGCGTTGGCGCTGCTTGAGGAAATCATCGCGGAAGGAGGGGAGCCCGGGAACGCGCATTGGGATGCGATAGTCGCAGCAAGTGCGCTGCACCGGTGGGATCGCGTGCGCTCCCTGGGCGCGCAGCTTGGCATGGAATTCGAAGCTGGCGATGGCCCGATTGAGGAGAAGTGGGGCGTCGTGCGTGTGCAGTACGAGGATGAGGGAGAACTAGTCGAGCGTTACGCCCATCGTACTGGACCCGCTACTGCGCGCATTGTCTCGCTCTCGGGTGCGAGGCGGCGCCAGACAATTGGACAGTTGGTCGTATTCCATCCTCGGCCCCTGGAGAGGGTGCCGGAGGACGAAGAGGAGGCGGATCAATTCGTCCAACTGTACGAGGTCGTCAAGGTACTCGAACAAAGTGAATTCGGCACAAGCTATCTGGTCGACGGCGTTCATCCGGGTGACGGCGCCATGGAAGCCCTTTCCACGGCATTTGCAGCACGCGGCTGGAAATGGATCGTCCATAGTGAGAAGGATTACCGGGTCTTCGACACGGAAAAGGAAGTCCAGCTCCCCGGAGTTTATTTCCTCGTCGCTGCGCCTGTAGGTACTGCCGCCGCCACGATCGACAATACCTTGCGCGAACTCACGGCCGGCTATGAACACCCAATGTGCTGGACTGGCCTTGCCGAAGCAGCTGGCGCGGACGTAGGCTATCATGAAGCGCTCATAGAGCGTTATGAGCTGTAAAGCGCCTACACAGGAGGGAAAATCTCATGTCGGAATTCAGCAGTGTCGATGAGCTGGAGCGGTTTGAGCGGAAGTGGAAGTTTGTGTTCACCAGCTTTGCGCTGGTTCTCGCGGCCGCGCTTTTTACTCACATGCTGCGGTCGCCGAGCGGCGAGGAGGCCGTCTGGTGCTATTCCTCGGGCGCGGTGGCCTTCGCAGCCTGCCTTTTCGCCGCATATAAACTGCGCGATGCTGCTCGCCACGAAGGATTGATGGGCGGACTTGAATTGCTTGGTGAAGATCTTTCGCCTGGCGACCTGGATGACTAAGGTATCTCCAGTGATGATTATTCGTGCTGCGACCGCCCACGATGTTCCGAAAGTTGCTGAAATGGTCGGCGAACTGCTGGCCGAAATCATGGCTGCAATCGGGGAGCAGGCGTTCAATTTCGACCTGGCGGCGACGGTTGATCGGCTGGGTACTTTCATCGACCAGCAAAAATATTCTGCCATTGTCGCCTGGGATGGCGACGTGCCCGCTGGATTCGTAACCCTCTATGAAAGCTATGCCCTGTACGCGGAAGGCGCTTTCGGCACGATCCCCGAATTCTATGTTCGCCCGGCATATCGCTCCAAGGAGCTGGGCTTGCAGCTTTTATCCACGGCAAAGGCGTTCGGCCGCGAACGTGGGTGGAAGCGGCTGGAGGTAACTACGCCGCCGTTGCCCCAGTTCGACAGGACGCTTGCATTTTATCAACGCGAAGGCTTCACCATCAGTGGTGGCCGTAAACTGAAGGCGGCATTGTGATCGAGGGACCTTTTTATCACGGCACCAAGGCTGCTCTGAAGGTTGGCGACCTGGTTGAGCGTGGCTTTTCTTCCAACTATGGGGCGAGGCGGCAGGCCAACTTCGTCTACCTCACCGCAACCCTGGAAGCGGCAACCTGGGGCGCAGAGCTGGCTGTGGGCGAAGGGCGGGGCAGGATCTACATCGTGGAACCGACTGGCCCCATTGAAGATGATCCAAACCTGACCAACAAGCGCTTCCCCGGCAACCCTACAAAGTCTTATCGTTCGCGCGAGCCGCTCCGTGTCATCGGCGAAATTGTGGAATGGACTGGGCACCCGCCAGAGCGCCTGCGGGAAATGCTTGATCACCTTGAAAGACTCAAGGAGCAAGGCATTGAAGCGATCGAAGAATAAGGCCCTCACGTTTGCTGAGCGGCTCCTGAAGATGAATTACGCCGGTGAGAATGGCGCGGCGCGTATCTATGCACGTATCTGGCTGGTCATGCGGCTGTGAGCTTGCGGGGCTGGGGTATCATTTACGACAGCCGATGGAGCGTTGGCATGGAAACCGGGATACGGCGAAAATGAGGGAGGAACCATGAAGTCAATCTTGAGCGCGATCCTGCTGGTGCTCGCCGCTTCAACACCTGTGCAAGCGCAGGGGCAAACTCCACCAAAGTACGATGCCGAGCTGGCGAAGTCGCTGGGCGGGAATGATAACGGCATGCGCAAGTACGTGTTCGTGGTACTGCGCACGGGGCCTAACAAGGTACCGGCCGGGCAGGAGCGAACCGATATGTTTGCCGGTCACATGGCGAATATCCAGCGCCTGGCCAATGAACGCAAGCTGGCCTATGCCGGCCCGCTGGATGGCGTCGATGGCGCGCGCGGCATCTTCATCCTTGCAGTTGATAGCATCGACGAGGCCAAGGTGCTGGTGGCTACAGATCCTGTCATTATCAAGGGGGAGATGGTGGCGGAGTACCATGCCCATTTCGGTTCTGCAGGCCTGATGATGGTGAACCAGGTCCATTCGCAAATCATGAAGCCGGCGGCGAAATGAGATACTCCACAGTGCGCACGTTTGCGATGTCGCTGCCGGACGTGAGCGACGAGCCGCATCACAACTTTGGCTCGTTCCGGGTCAAGGGCAAGATCTTCGTGACTGTGCCTCCGGGAGAAGAATTCATCCACATTTTCATCCCCGACGAGAAGCGCGATGAAGTGCTGGAGCTGCATTCCTCCTTTGCCGAGAAGCTCCTGTGGGGCAGCAAGGTACTTGGGGTGAGGGTGGAACTGGCCAAGGCTGAAACGGCGGTGGTCAAGCGCCTGATCAAGGACGCCTGGGAGCACAAGGCGCCTAAACGCAAGGGCGCCTGACATTCGCGCTCCGCAAGCGACCATTCGCCCCTCCAATTCGACCATTCGTCGGTTCAGCCAACAGCGCGGGGCCGGGCGGCATTAGCATCCAGATTTTTGAGGAGGCAAGCCGTGACGAAATTACCCGCAATTCTCTTTGCTTCACTCTCTCTCCTGAAAGCCACCTGCGCGCTGGCGGAAACGCCGCTCGAGCAGCGCCTTGATGCTGCGCTGGCGCCGATGTTCAAACCAAACTGGCCTGGCGCCACCGTCATCGTTACACGTGATGGCAAGCCGGTTTTCCGCAAGGCTTATGGCTCGGCCAATGTGGCGGAAAACATGCCGATGCAGCCGGAAATGCAGCTTCGCATAGGCTCCATCACCAAGCAGTTCACCGCCGTCGGCATCCTGATGCTGGCGGAGCAGGGCAAGTTGTCGGTGAAGGACGAGGTGCGCAAGTACCTGCCGGATTTTCCGGACAAAGGCGCCAGCATCACCATCGAGCATTTGCTGCAACATACTTCCGGCATCCCGAACTACACTGCGCTGAAGGCTTTCCGGGATTTGCCGGATGCGGGCGTGACGCTCACCCACGTGTTTGACGTCTTCGCCAGGGAACCGCTCGACTTTGCGCCGGGTGAGCGCTACAGCTACAGCAATTCGGGCTACTTCCTGCTCGGCCTCATCATTGAAAAACAGTCTGGCATGAAGTACCACGACTTCGTGGCGAAGAGTATCTTCGAGCCGCTTGGCATGCAGGACACGGCGCATGAAGGCTTCGAGCGCAGCGCCAAGCGCCACATCAAGGGCTACCGCCTGAGCGGCAAGGAAATCGTGGCGGTGAAAGACATCGACGTAACTCTGGCCTATTCGGCAGGCGCGCTGGTGACGACGGTGGACGATATGGCACGCTGGGATGCCGCCATCAGCAGCGGCAAGCTGCTCAAGCCCGCCGCCTGGCGGCAGGCGTTTACCGCGTGCCGCCTGCCGCAGGACGCGCCGTGCAATTACGGCTACGGCTGGAATATCGGCACGCTGGCCGGTCACAAGATGATCCACCATGGCGGCTCGATCCCGGGCTTCACCGCGCAGGCATTGCGGCTGCCGGACGACAAAGTGTTCGTGGCTGTGCTCACCAACGGCAACGGCGGCGCAGTGAATACGCCGCTGATCGCCTACAAGGCCGCAGGGATCGCAATCGGCCAGCCATTCGCCGATTTCAAGCCGATCACGCTGGCGCCGGAAGCGCTGGATGCCTTTGTAGGCACCTATCTGGGCCCGGACAAGGTCAAGCGCGTAGTGCGCCGCGATGGCGAAAAGCTGGTCATGCAACGGGACGGCCGCGATGCTGCGACGATCATGGCGCATGCGCCGGACAGCTTCTTCATGGAAGGCTCGCTGGCGAGTCTCGAGTTCCAGCGCGGCGTGGACGGCAAGGTCCACAGCCTGCTGGTGCGCCAGCCTGGCGCAGACGAGACCGCGCTGCGCCAGTAAAAAGAGGCCGCCAGCGTCACTGATGGCTGGCGGCCCAGACGTGCCCGCGGCTAGCGCGTCATGAGGGAGGCATAGGCCAGCGGTTTATCTGGCAGGTCCTCATCTATATAAGCTATGCTGCCGCTGACATAGCCTTGGCGCGAGATGACGATGTTCAGTGTCATGGATCTGTCGACTGATTCGAACATGTTTTCGCCCGTTGCTATGATCTCTCTTTCCCTCTGTTTGCCCACCTGCGCGTACAGGTGGTTGGCGATGCGGTTGATGTGCATTTTCTTGCCATTGGAAAGATAGTACTCGCCTTTGTAGGCGTGCAGGTCGTCCGGCCAAATGAAGTACGGCACGGGTTTGGCGGCCGGAACGATCACGCGGCCGACATCGCTTTGTTGCTGCGCCATGGCTTGCGTACAGCACATGGCAAGCCCCAGTGTCGCAATGGTTTTTTTCATGGCGCCCCCTTTAGCGTGAGGCGAATTCCACCAGCACAGGAAGCGAACCTGCGCGAAGACTGCTATCGACATAAGCTACATTGCCGGTAATCTGGCCGTCCCAGGTGTATTTGATGTGGACGGAAATCTGGCCGTCCCGTGCGCTGAATTTGCGCACGCCTGTGGCGATCATCTCATGCTTGGGTAACGAGCCAATCTGGCCGTACATCTTGGCGCCTTGCCTGGTGAGGTACAAGGTCTTGCCGTTGGCGAGCTGGTAGTCGCCAATATATTCAAGGATATCGTCGGGCCACAAAGTAAGCGGCTTCACGTCCTTCTGGGCAGGCACCACAACTGTTTCGACCGAAACCTGGCTTTGGGCTGGAACGCTAAAGACGAAGAAGCCCAGGCCGCACGCGAGCAATAGGCGTTTCACGATAGCCTCCCATGGCGTCAGCGCGATGCAAACCGAATGCTGATGACCTTGGGATCCAGGCCTGCCACCGTGGGCGATTCGTCCACGTAGCTCAAGCTGCCGCTGACGGAATCGTCATTTGCCCACACGAGCTCCATCCACATCTTGCCGTCGAGTGCCTGGAATTGGCCGTTGCCAGCTCGGGTGATTTCATGCAGGCTCTGATTGTCGACCTGCGCGTACATCCGCGTTGCCTTGCGAATCAGGTAGAGCGTCTTGCCGTTGGAAAGATCGTATGCGCCTTTGTACTTGCTGAATTCGTCGGGCGACATATAGGTGCGTTGAACCTCTTTCGAGGCGGGGATCAAAACTTTTTGTTCGGTGCTCTGTGCGTACGCCGAAAGGGCGAGCGCGAACAGGCAGCCGGTAGCCACTAACCGCTTCATGATTGCCTCCGTTTTTTTGGTGTGGCCAGGTCTCTAAAATTGCCTGGCTATTTCAATATAGCGCCCGGTCGGGCGGGTTTCTACCCCTGCTTCAACACAGCTCGTGGCCGTGATGCGCAGGCTATCGCTCGCGCGCTGCGCGAGGCTGTTCAGGAGATGGGTGCCAGTTCTTAATTGTTGCCTGGCACTTTCAAATATAGCCTCGGAAGAGGCCGACGGAAGTTCAATATTTTGATGAAACCAACTGTGGCGATACCTTGCGCATATGCCCCATCAGCGCTGGTAGGTAACGCGATACACCTTATGTGCGTGGTCGTCGGAAACCAGTATCGAACCATCTGGCATCACCGCGATATCGACCGGGCGGCCGCTGGCTTCTTCGTTCTGCAGGAAACCGTCGATAAAGGCGGTATCGCTGACCAGCTTGTTGCCGTGCAGGGTAATCAGGCGTACCTGGTAGCCGATCTTGTTGGCGCGGTTCCATGAGCCATGCTCCGCGACCAGCAACTGGTTGCGGTATTGCTCGGGGAACTGGGTGCCCGTGTAGAAGGCCAGGCCGAGCGGCGCGACGTGTGGGCCCAGTGCCGCTACCGGCGGGACGTAAGCTTCGCAGCTTTTGCCTTTGCCGAATTGCGGATCGGGCAGCACGCCGCCGTGACAGTACGGGAAGCCGAAGTGCATGCCGGCTTTCGGCGCGACGTTCAGTTCGCAGGACGGCATGTTCTCGCCCATTTCGTCGCGGCCGTTATCGGTGAACCAGAGTTCCTTCGAGACCGGATGCCAGGTAAAGCCAACCGTGTTGCGCACGCCGCGCGCATATAGTTCCCAGTTGCTGCCGTCCGGATTCATGCGCCAGATCTTGGAGTAGGCTTCGTCCTCCTTGTCGCAGATATTGCACGGTGCGCCGATAGGAATGTACAGCTTGCCGTCCGGGCCGGCCTTGATGTACTTGGCGCCGTGCCAGGTCTCGCTTGGGAGGTCGTTCTTGATGACTTTGTGGGCTGGCTTGCCGGCGTAGGTTTTCTCGATGTCGTCAAACTTGATGATGCGCGAGATCTCAGCGACATACAGGGCGCCGTTCAGCAGGGCGACGCCGTTGGGGTTGTTAAGGCCTTCGGCAACGGTGACGACCCTTTCGGCGGTGCCGTCCTTGTTGGCGTCGACCAGGGCGTAGACTTTGCCGGCCTTGGTCGAACCGACGAAGACCAGGCCGCTGTCGGTAACGGCCAGCTCGCGGGCGCTTGGCACATTGTCGGCATAGACCGCAATCTGGAAGCCCTTTGGCAGCTTCAGTGCAGCCAGGCCCTTGGACGGGGCGGCGCCTTTGCCGGCGACGGCCTTGCGGGCGGCGGCGTTGACCGGCAGCAGGTACTCGGCCAGCTGACTGAGCTGGGTGCTGCTCAGCTGCTTGTCCCAAGCCGGCATGCCTTTGTCGACCACGCCCTTGCCGATCACGCGCACCAGGTTGGCTTTGGTGGGCTGGCCGTGCAGCCAGGTGGCGTCGGCCAGGTTGGGGCCGGCGGCGCCCTCCAGGTCCTTGCCATGGCATTGGGCGCAGTTGGCCTGGTAGAGCTGGTGGGCGGCGCCCAGCTCAGGGGCAGAGGATGCCGGGGTGGAGAGTAGGGCGGCAAGCAGGGCAGGAGCGGCCAGCGTCAGGAATTTCTTGTTCATTGTATTTCCCTCTGGAATGACGAAAAGGCAGGCGGATTATCCGCCTGTTCCCTGTTTTTTGCATTTCGTCGCATATGGCAGGACGGGGACAGGGGGCGCCGATATGATGAAATCATCGGAAAAACAGTCATTTCGGGGAGCACAACATGCAAATCGCTAAAAACATGGAAGCCATCTTCCTGGCCACCCTTCTGGTCCTTGTTGGTATTAATATGGCAACCATCATTGCCACCAGCGCGATTTCCGAGCTGCCTTTTGTGCTCGCGGCAGCCAACCTGTAAGCGTGCGCTGATGACTTACCAAGGATATATGATGAAGAAACCATTCCACTTTGGCTTGCTGTTTTCCGCGCTCTGTCTGTTCCTGGGCCTGGCCAAGGCCGATGATACGACGACGGAAACCCGGGCCATTGATGCGCGCGTGGTGCGCGTCAAGCTCGACGGCGTGATCGACCTCAAGCTGCGCCGCGGCGATACCCCGGCGCTCAACATCACCACCGACAAGCGCTACGTCAACAAGGTGACGGCGGTACAGACCGGCGACACGCTCTACCTCGATACGGAAAGCCGCGGCGTCAAGCTGAAGTCCTCGGCGGTGAAGGTGGAGCTGGTGCTGCCGCAGTTGCGCGAACTGGTGTCGGAAGGCGTGGGCAGCAGCGAGGTCAGCGGCTTTAGCGGCGAGAACATCGACCTCACCCTGGATGGCGCGGGCAGCATGAAGGTGGTCTGCGACTACAAGAAGCTGAAGGCCAACCTGGGCGGCGTGGGCAGCATGCATGTGTGGGTCACGGAGAACGAGAACGTCGACCTCGACCTGCAGGGCGCCGGCTACATCACCATCGGCGGCCGCAGCAAGAACCTGAAGGCGACGCTGGGCGGCCTGGGCGGGTTGAATGCGCAGCAGTTCAAGGCGGAAGAGGTGAGCCTGGACTTGAGCGGCTTGGGCAACGCGACCATCAACGTGTCCAGCAACGCCAACTTGAACCTGAGCGGGCTGGGTTCCGTCACTGTGTACGGCAAGCCGACCACCCGCAACGTGAGCGTGGATGGCCTGGGCAAGGTGAGCTGGAAGTAAGAGACATTCTGCAGTGCATAAAAAGAGATAAATCTACAGCACCATGAAAAAACTACGAGGCGTGTTAATCGCGCTCAGCATCGCACTAGGGCTTCAGGCCAGTGCACATGCGGGGTTTGCGGAAGGGGCCACGGCGTATAACAACAAGAATTATGCGCTGGCCTACAAAGAGATCCTGCCGCTGGCCAAGGCGGGCAATACCGATGCCGAGCATTTGCTTGGCTTGATGTATTACATGGGCCGCGGCGTGCCGCAGGATTACAAGCTGGCGCTGACCTGGCACCGTAAGGCTGCCCTCAAGGGGAAGGCGGATGCGCAGTATGTGGTCGGTGCGATGTATTACACGGGCAATGCGGTGATCCAGGACCATAAGGAGGCGGTGACCTGGTTCCGCAAGGCGGCGGAGCAGGGGCATCCGGATGCGCAGCAGGTTCTGGGGCTGATGTACCGGTATCACATCGGTGGCATGCCGCAGGATAATGTGATTGCGTATATGTTGTGGAACCTGGCCGCGGCTGGCGGCTCGGCCAATGCGGCGGAGCAGCGCTCGGCTGTGGCAAGGGGGATGACGCAGGAACAGATTGAGGAAGGGCAGGCCTTGTCGTCGGCTTGGAAGCGGGGGACGCCGTTGCCGCGGGCGTCGCGGACTGGGGGCGGCTAAAAACCGGTAAACCAGGGTCAGACCCAAGGGTCTGACCCTGTCTGCTCATCTGCCAGTGGTTTCGGGTTCGAGGCTGTTGACTTTCGAAGAAGATCAACGGCGCACAACCGCACCCCAGGCCCCAAGACCGTACAGGGTCTGACCCTTGGGTCAGACCCTGGTTTACCGGTTTTGGGTTACAATCCCGCCCGTCATTGGGGAGTAGCCTCTCCTCCACCCCGGAGGAGGCATATGTCAACACACTTGGCCCACAGGCCATGGCATATGCGGTCCCATACTTGGCAAGACCTTTGACCACAGCGCCGCCGATTTAGGCCGGGGGCGTGCTGTGGTCATTCGTCCGTGCCCGGCCTGGATTAAAACAATGGAATCCCTCCTCGTCTCAACCGGCGTCGTCGCCCTGGCAGAAATCGGCGACAAGACCCAACTGTTGGCCTTCCTGCTCGCCGCCCGCTTCAAGAAGCCGCTGCCGATCATCGCCGGCATCTTCATCGCCACCATCTTCAACCACGGCCTGGCCGGTGCGCTGGGCGCCTGGATCACCTCCTTGCTGACGCCCGAAGTGCTGCGCTGGGTGCTGGGCCTGTCTTTCCTCGGCATGGCCGCCTGGACCCTGGTGCCGGACAAGATCGAGGACGAAGAAACCAATATCGCCAGCCGCTTCGGCGTGTTCGGCGCCACCCTGGTCACCTTCTTCCTGGCCGAGATGGGCGACAAGACCCAGATCGCGACCGTGGCCATGGCTGCCCACTATCCGGACCCGCTGATGGTGGTGGCCGGCACCACGCTCGGCATGCTGGCCGCCGACGTGCCTGCTGTCTTCGCGGGCGACAAGCTGGCGGCGAAGATCCCCCTCAAGCTGGTACACGGGATCGCGGCCGCAATGTTCGCGGCGCTGGGCCTGGCGACCCTGCTCGGCATGGGCGCTCGCTTCGGGCTGTAAGCGCTACAATCGCCTCTTTCCTATAGAGGTGAAGCGATGATGCGTGCGATCGAAATCCAGAAACCCGGCGCGGCCGACGTGCTGCGCCTTTGCGAGCGTCCGCTGCCGGTGGCGAAGGAGGGCGAACTGCGCATCCGCGTGCATGCCGCCGGCGTCAATCGGCCCGACGTGTTCCAGCGCATGGGCAGCTATGCGCCGCCGCCGGGCGCCACCGATATCCCGGGCCTGGAAGTGGCCGGCGAGATCGTGGATGGCGACCTGGCGGCCAGCGGCTTCAAGATCGGCGACATGGTGTGCGCGCTGGTGCAGGGCGGCGGCTATGCCGAATACGTGACTGCGCCGGTGCAGCAGGTGCTACCGGTGCCGCGCGGCCTGTCGCCGCTGGAAGCGGCTTCGCTGCCGGAGACTTTCTTTACCGTCTGGAGCAATGTGTTCGACCGCGCAGGGTTGGGCAAGGGCGAGACCTTGCTGGTGCAGGGCGGCACCTCGGGCATCGGCGTGACGGCGATTCAGCTCGCCCGCGCGCTCGGCCATCGCGTGTTCGCCACGGCAGGCAGCGATGAGAAGGCGAGGGCGTGCGAAGCCCTGGGCGCGGCGCGCGGCATCAATTACCGTACCGAGGATTTTGCGGCCGTAGTGCGCGAGCTGACCGGCGATACCGGGGTCGACGTGATCCTCGACATGGTGGGCGGCGATTACCTGCCGCGAGAAATCAGCTGCCTGGCCGACGACGGCCGCATCGCCATCATTGCGCTGCTGGGCGGCGCCAAGGGCACGCTGGACATGGGGCAGGTGCTAAAACGCCGCCTGACCATTACCGGCTCGACCCTGCGCCCGCGCTCGGTCGCATTCAAAGACGCCATTGCACGCCAGTTGCGCGAACAAGTCTGGCCCCTGATCGAGGCGGGCGACATCAAGCCGGTGATCTATGAAAGCTTCCCACTGGAGCAGGCAGCCAAGGCCCATGCACTGATGGAAAGCAGCAACCACGTGGGCAAAATTATGTTGCAAGTATTGTAAGTTCCTGGTGCATTCCTTGCCCGAGGGCAGCGGCCCGAGCTACAATTACGGGTTATTAAAAATTAAGCTACTATGCGCCGCAAACTCGTCATCGGTAACTGGAAAATGAATGGCAGCCGTGCCGCCAACGCTACCCTGTTGGCCGGCATCAAGGCTGGCCTGGGTAACGCAAAGGCCGATACCGCGGTCTGCGTCCCGGCCCCATATCTGGCACAATGTCAGGCTGAACTCACTGGCAGCGCAATTGCCTGGGGGGCGCAGGATGTGTCCGCCCACGCTGCGGGCGCCTTCACGGGTGAGATTTCGGCAGCAATGCTGCTGGATTTCGGCAGTAAATTTGCCATTGTCGGCCACTCCGAGCGCCGCTCCTATCACAAGGAAAGCAGCGTCCTGGTCGCCCAGAAGGCGCTGGCCGCCGTCAATGCCGGCCTGGTGCCGGTGGTTTGCGTAGGCGAGACGCTGGAAGAGCGCGAAGCCGGCAAGACCGCCGACGTGGTCGGCGAGCAGCTGGATGCTGTGCTGGAGGTGCTGGGCGCCGAACAGCTGGCAAAGATTGTGCTGGCATACGAGCCTGTATGGGCGATCGGCACCGGCAAGACCGCCACCCCGGAAATGGCGCAGGAAGTGCATGCACTGCTGCGCGCCCGTGTGGCGACGAAGGATGCGGCGTCTGCCGCCGGCATGCAGATCCTGTATGGCGGCAGCATGAAGCCGGAAAACGCCAAGGAGTTGTTGGCCCAGCCGGATATCGACGGTGGCCTGATTGGCGGTGCGGCACTGAAGGCGGCGGACTTCCTCGCCATCATCGCTGCTGCATAAGCAGGGCAATTTTATTATTTAAGGAATAGCATGAACACTTTGTTCAATCTGGTTATCGTAGTGCAGGTCATCTCCGCCGTGGCGATCATCGGCCTGGTTTTGCTGCAGCATGGTAAGGGCGCCGATATGGGCGCGGCCTTCGGTTCCGGCGCTTCCGGCAGCCTGTTCGGCGCCTCCGGCTCCTCTAACTTCCTGTCCAAGTCGACGGCACTGGCGGCAGCAATTTTCTTTGGCGCCACCCTGGGGCTGTCGGTCCTGGTCAGCAAGGGTAACGTCTCGGCTGGCGCCGGCGTGATGGATAACGTCAAGGCTCCGGTGACTGCCCCTGCACCAGTAGGCGGCGCGGCAGCGATCCCTTCGGCTGCTCCGGCCCCTGCCGCCCCAGCGGCTGCAACCCCGGCGCCTGTTGAGGCTCCGGCTGCTTCCGCGCCAGCTGCCTCGGCGCCTGCGGCGGCCGCTCCAGCCGCTTCGCCAGCGAAGTAAAACTGGCAACTTTGAACTTTTTGCCGTTTTTCTTCTTGATTATGCGCAATGTGCATTAACAAAGCGACGATCACAGTGTAGAATAGCGGCCTATTGCCGACGTGGTGAAATTGGTAGACACGCTATCTTGAGGGGGTAGTGGCGCAAGCTGTACGAGTTCGAGTCTCGTCGTCGGCACCAAACAAAGATCAAAAGCCAGCAGGTCGTTTGAATCGTAGATTCAGGGCTTAGCTGGTTTTTTTACGAGGATGTGTCGTTTGATCCTGGTCTCAGTAGCAAGTGATTGGGGTCGAGCGTAATTCAACTTAGCTGCTTACCCATCGTGAACCTCGAAAATTACTTCCCCGTCCTGTTGTTCCTTCTCGTCGGCCTTGGCGTCGGCGTAGTCCCGCAAGTGCTGGGCCATATCCTTGGTCCAAACAAGCCTGATGCGGCCAAGCTCTCCCCATTCGAGTGCGGCTTCGAAGCTTTCGAAGACGCGCGCATGAAATTCGACGTGCGTTACTACCTCGTCGCAATTCTGTTCATTCTGTTCGACCTTGAAACTGCATTCTTCTTCCCATGGGGCGTCTCCATGCGTGAACTGGGCTGGCAGGGTTACGTGACGATGATGGTGTTCATCGCCGAATTCGTGGTCGGTTTTTGGTATATCTGGAAGAAAGGTGCCCTTGATTGGGAATAAGCCATGTCTATTGAAGGCGTATTTAAC
>DASWTB010000038.1:0-6194 GCA_036402315.1 Pseudoduganella sp.
CGAATGGTCTCGCCATTCAGCATGGTATTTTCAATGATCGACTTCGCCAGCGAAGCGTATTCGAACGGCTTGCCCAGGCGTGGCGGGAACGGCACCATCTTGCCCAGCGCATCCTGCACTTCCTGCGGCATGCCCAGCAGCATCGGGGTCTCGAAGATGCCCGGCGCAATGGTCATCACGCGAATCCCCGAACGCGACAGGTCGCGCGCCATCGGCAGGGTCATGCCGGCCACGCCGGCCTTGGACGCGCCGTAAGCGGCCTGCCCGATCTGGCCATCAAACGCCGCCACCGATGCAGTATTGATAATCACACCGCGCTCGCCCCACTCTGCCGCCTCGGTCTTGCCCATGGCGTCAGCCGCCAGGCGGCACATATTGAAGGTGCCGACCAGGTTGATGTTGATGGTGCGTGCGAAGGATTCCAGCGGATGCGGGCCATCCTTGCCCACGGTCTTGATGGCAGGCGCGACGCCGGCGCAGTTGACCAGGCCACGCAGGGTGCCCATGGCGGTAGCCGCAGCCACCACCGCCAGGCCATCCGCTTCCGACGTCACGTCGCATTTGACGAATTTGGCTGCGCCCAGTTCGGCCGCCAGCTTTTCGCCGGCTTCCACCTGCACGTCCGCCAGCACAACCTTGCCGCCGTTGTCGACGATCATGCGCGCGGTAGCAGCGCCCAGGCCCGATGCGCCGCCGGTGATGATGAATACTTGGTCCTTGATTTGCATGCTTTGTCTCCCCTATTCACTTTACGTTACGTAAACGTCAATCGAGGCGTATTGTAGCCGAAATCAGTAGCAAGTCATCCATCCCCCGCTCTGTGAACACACTTTTCCGCTCGGGCTGATGACCTGTCCCGGCGGGCCGTGATAGTAGGTACCGCTGGCATCGCGGCAGCCGCCCGCATCGCACTGCACCGGGATCGGCGCACTGGGACCGGGCAGCGGAGTGGCTGGCGGCAAGACAGCCCCCGGCGGCAGCGCCGGCTGCCCCGCTCGTGGCAGTTGCGCGATGGCGGTGGACGGCGCATGCGGATCGCGCCTGGTGAGCATGGGCGCCCAGGTCAGGGAAGGATCGGGCGCCGGCGCGATGCGCGGCGTGGGCGTGACAGTCAGCGGCACTGGACGGCGCGGCATATTCTTGCGGGCGGGCGCAGTGCGGCATGGCTCCTGCAGCAGGTGCTTGCCATCGGCGCTCAGCCGGCATTCCGGCAAGCGCCGGTATTCATCAAGGGATTCGGAGCCAGCGGCCGGGTTGGAAAGCCCGGCAGCCAGCACTAGCAGGAGTGAAAATTTCATGATGCCCTCCGCAGCGTACAGCCATCATACGCCGCAGAGGGCCGGTGTGGCGCGGCTTACTTCGCTGCCTGGGCCTCGCTCGCGGCTGTCACCGGCACCTCGGCAGCAGCTTGGGCAGCCACTGGTGCAACTACGGGAGCGGCGACGGGCGCCGCCACCTGCGGCGCCGCAGCCGAAGCCGGTGCCACCACTTGGTGCTGCGCCTGCATCGGCGCCATGGTCACCGACAGGATGCCGGTGGCCGGCAGCAGCGGCACCAGCAGCAGCGCCACGATGTTGATGATCTTGATCAGCGGGTTGACGGCCGGGCCGGCAGTATCCTTGTACGGATCCCCCACGGTGTCGCCAGTCACCGCCGCCTTGTGCGCGTCGGAGCCCTTGCCGCCATGGTTACCGTCTTCGATATACTTTTTCGCGTTATCCCAGGCGCCACCGCCAGTGGTCATCGAGATCGCCACGAACAGGCCGGTGATGATGGTCCCCATCAGCAGGCCGCCTAGTGCACGCGGGCCAAGCAGCATGCCGACCAGGATCGGCACCAGCACCGGCAGCAGCGAGGGCGCAATCATTTCCCTGATCGCGGAAGCGGTCAGCATGTCGACAGCCTTGTCGTACTGCGGCTTGCCGGTGCCATCCATGATGCCCTTGATATCGCGGAACTGGCGGCGCACTTCCACCACCACAGCTCCGGCTGCGCGCCCAACCGCCTCCATCGCCATCGCGCCGAACAGGTAAGGAATCAGGCCGCCGATGAACAGGCCCACGATCACCATCGGATCGGACAAGTCAAAAGTCATCGACATGCTGCGCGATTCCAGCGCGTGTGTGTAGTCGGCGAACAGCACCAGCGCGGCCAGGCCTGCGGAACCGATGGCATAGCCCTTGGTGACAGCCTTGGTGGTGTTACCCACCGCATCCAGCGGGTCAGTAATGGCGCGCACGGAATCCGGCATACCCGACATTTCGGCGATGCCGCCCGCGTTGTCGGTAATCGGGCCGTAAGCGTCCAGCGCAACCACGATACCCGCCATCGACAGCATAGAGGTTGCCGCAATCGCAATGCCGTACAGGCCAGCCAGCTTGAAGGAAATCAGGATCGCCACGCAGACGGCCAGCACGGGCCAGGCTGTGGACTTCATCGACACGCCCAGGCCGGCGATGATATTGGTGCCGTGGCCGGTGGTCGAAGCTTCTGCGATGTGGCGCACCGGGCTGAATTCGGTGCCAGTGTAGAACTCGGTGATGTAGACCATCAGGCCGGTCAGCACGATGCCGACAACGGTTGCGCCGAGCATCTTGTAGCGCATGTCATTGTCAGGCCAGATGTACCAGGTGACGATCACGAAGCCGATCAGTGACAGGCCGGCAGCCCACCACAAGCCGGTGTACAGCGCCGACATGATCTTCTTGCCCGGTTTAGCCTTGACCATCGAGCAGCCGATGATGGAGCCGATGATGGACACCGCGCCCAGCAGCATCGGATAAATCGCCGCCTGCGCCGGTGCACTGGTAATCATCAGCGCACCAAGCAGCATGGTCGCGATCAGGGTCACCACATAGGTCTCGAACAGGTCAGCCGCCATGCCGGCGCAGTCGCCCACGTTGTCGCCCACGTTGTCGGCGATCACCGCAGGATTGCGCGGATCGTCCTCGGGAATGCCGGCCTCCACCTTGCCCACCAGGTCGGCACCGACGTCAGCGCCTTTGGTGAAGATGCCGCCGCCCAGGCGGGCGAAGATCGAGATCAGGGAAGCACCGAAGGCCAGGCCGATCATCGGCTTCAGCACTTCATGCACGTTAGGCGCCGGGTTGGGAGCGCCAGGAGCGCCCATCACGGTAAGGACCCAGTAGAAACCAGCCACACCGAGCAGGCCCAAGCCGACCACCAGCATGCCGGTGATGGCGCCGCCCTTGAAGGCGACATTGAGCGCTTCGTTCATGCCCACCGATGCGGCCTGCGCGGTACGCACGTTGGCCCGTACCGACACGTTCATGCCGATAAAGCCGCAAGCGCCGGAAAGCACGGCGCCAAGAAGGAAGCCGATGGCGGTTTTCATATCGATCGCCACCCCGATGGCTACCAGCAGAACAACACCAACAATGGCGATGGTGCGGTACTGGCGGGCCAGATAGGCCGCAGCACCCTGCTGGATGGCTGTCGCGATTTCCTGCATGCGGGCGTTGCCCGCGTTCTGTCCAAGAATCCAGCTGCGCGCCCACAGCCCGTACACCACTGCGAGCACGCCGCACGCAATCGCGAACCACAAACTTGCTGCCATAAATTGCCCCCTTACGTTATTAGAATCAAAAGCTACAAAACGAACTCGGTACAACCCGAACTACGTACTGCAAAACTTTGACACTTCACGGCCAGGGGGCCGCTCTTGAACCGGTAAACCGGTCGGATCGCCGCCCGGTCCGACCCGTGGGGTCGGACACCGGTGACGCGACTGCTGCGTATCGGTGCCTGACCCCGCAGGTCTGGCACCGGGTTGCCGGTTCAAATAAAAAGCGGGCCGTGACGCCCGCTAGTGTGATTTAGCTGTTCAGAGCCGCGAACGCACGGTCGCGAATCTCTTCGACTGGACCAACGCCTTCGATCTTGCGGTATTTAGGCGCACCAGGTTGTCCCGATTTGGCCCACTCGCCGTAGTAGCCGAGCAGGACTTCGGTCTGGTTGTGGTAAACCTCCAGCCGCTTCTTAACGGTTTCTTCCTTGTCGTCGTCGCGCTGCACCAGGTCTTCACCGGTGACATCGTCCTTGCCTTCGACTTTAGGAGGATTGAATTTGACGTGGTAAACACGGCCCGAAGCCGGGTGGCTGCGGCGGCCGCTCATGCGTTCGACGATCTGGTCGTCCGGCACGGCGATTTCGAGAACGTAGTCGATTTTGACGCCTGCGTCCTTCATCGCGTCGGCTTGCGCGGTGGTACGCGGGAAGCCGTCAAACAAGTATCCATTGGCGCAATCGGGCGCCTTCAGGCGGTCTTTCACCAGACCGATGATGATGTCGTCCGAAACCAGCTGGCCAGCGTCCATCACTTTTTTAGCGGCCATGCCCAGTTCAGTACCTTCCTTGATTGCCGCGCGCAGCATGTCGCCGGTCGAAATCTGAGGGATGTTGTACTTTTCCTTGATGAAGTTGGCCTGGGTGCCCTTACCGGCTCCTGGTGCTCCTAACAGAATGAGACGCATGAATGTTCCTAAACGATTTAATAATAATTTTTGATGATGCCTTAGCCACCTTGCTAGAAACTTACCACAAAAGTTGGTTTAACCGCCACTTTTGTAGAGTGCTTGCACGCGCGCCAGGTCTTCCGGGGTATCCACGCCTGCCGCCGGGGCGGAATCGGTCACGTGTACGGCAATGGGGTAGCCATGCCACAGGACGCGCAGCTGCTCCAGGGCTTCTATCCCCTCCAGCGGCGACACTTCCAGCGCCGGATAGGCTTGCAGGAAGTCGTTTCGATATGCGTACAGGCCGATATGGCGCAAGGGAACGTAGCCGGCCGGCAGGGCCGACTGGTCCTTGGCAAAGGCATCGCGATGCCACGGGATGGTGGCACGGCTGAAATAGAGCGCGCGGCCCTGCTTGTCCAGCACCACCTTCACCACGTTCGGGTTGAAGGCGTCGGCTGCGTCGTGCAGCGGGTGGGCGCAGGTTGACATCGGCACCTCGGCGCCGATGCGGGCGGCTGCGGCTTGCAGCAGCTGCGGGTCGATCAGCGGCTCGTCGCCCTGCAGGTTGACCACGACGGCATCCGGCGCCAGGCTCATGGCGCGCGCCACTTCGGCGATGCGGTCGGTGCCCGACGGATGGTCGGCACGGGTCATGAAGGCTTCGAGGCCGTGCTGTTCGCAGGCTTCTTTAATAGAGTCGTGGTCGGTGGCGACCACGATGCGGGCGGCGCCGGCTTCCTTAGCGCGTTCGGCAACGCGCACCACCATCGGCTTGCCGCCCAGGTCGGCCAGGGGCTTGTTGGGCAGGCGGGTCGAGGCCAGGCGGGCCGGGATGATGACGATGAAAGACACCGCTTACTCCGTGGTGTCTGGCAGGGAGCGCGCCTCGTCGGCCCACATGATCGGGATGCCGTCGCGGATCGGGTATGCCAGGCGGTCGCCCTTGCAAATCATTTCCTGGGCTTTTTTATCGTACTCCAGAGGGCCCTTGCACACAGGGCAGACCAGGATATCAAGCAGGCGTGCGTCCACGTAGTTTCTCCACAATTTGATCGGCCAGCGCGGCGTCGATGCGGGCGCTGACTGGAACGACCCAGATTCTCGGATCGTTGCGTAATTCTTCAATTTGCCAGCATTTTACTGCATCCTTCTCCGTCACCAGAATAAAGTCCGCCTCGATATTGGCAAAAGGACGGTCTTCAAAGTCGTGATGATCGGGCAGCGGCAGCTCAACTGGCGCGATTCCCGCGGCACGCAACATGCCGAAGAAGCGGGCTGGATTGCCGATCCCTGCTGCGGCAACCACCCGCAGCCCGGGGCGCTGCGCCAGCTCGGCCAGTGTCATGCGCTCGCTGCGGTTGCCAAGACGTTCGGCGACGTCGCCGGCGAGCCGCATCTGCCATGGCGCGGCTGGTGCGGGGGGGCGAGTTGCGCCCGGCGGCGCGACGGCGGAAGACAGCGATGCCGTCAGCTCCGGCGCATTGACCACGGTGAAATCGCGTTTGCGGGAAGGTGATTCGCGCAGTGGACCGGCCGGCAAGGTCCAGCCGTTGCCCACGCCCCTTCCATCAAACAGCACGATTTCCACATCGCGGGCCAGCGCGTAATGCTGCAAGCCGTCATCGGTGACGACCACGTTGACCTCCGGATGGGCCGCCAGCAAGGCACGTCCCGCAGCGGCACGTGCACGGCCGACGAACACCGGACAGCCGGTGC
>DASWTB010000039.1:0-9394 GCA_036402315.1 Pseudoduganella sp.
CCTTTTCAACGCCTGGCTTGCATAAGTAATTAACTGTTGTTATAGTGGATCGAAATCCACGGAACTCGATCCATGCACCTGCACTTCTTTACCGGCTTTTTTTACTTTAGCAATTCCAACCCAAAGGCGGTGGAGTAGCGGCCGGTTCACGTAGCAGCAAAAACGAGATCCCAGCAGATACCAAGACAAACCGCCAGAAATGGCGGTTTTTTTTTACTTAAAGTCCCCAGGAGAAACCATCATGCAACGTACCGACGACCTGCGTATCCGTGAAATGAAGGAGCTGACGCCCCCGTCGCACCTGATTCGCGAATTTCCCTGCACGGAAGCGGCATCCAAAACGGCTTCCGACGCACGCGTCGCGCTGCACCGCATCCTGCATGGCCAGGATGACCGCCTGATGGTAGTGATCGGCCCGTGCTCGATCCACGATCCGAAAGCAGCCCTGGAATATGCGCGGCGGCTGGCGCCGCTGCGCGAGCGCCTGAAAGGCGACCTGGAAATCGTGATGCGCGTCTACTTCGAGAAGCCGCGCACCACGGTGGGCTGGAAGGGCATGATCAACGACCCGTACATGGACAACAGCTTCCGCATCAACGACGGGCTGCGCATGGCGCGCGAGCTGCTGCGCGACATCAACGAGATGGGGCTGCCGGCCGGTACCGAATTCCTGGACGTGATCAGCCCGCAGTACATCGCCGACCTGATCTCCTGGGGCGCAATCGGCGCCCGCACCACTGAGTCGCAGGTGCACCGGGAGCTGGCGTCCGGCCTGTCCTGCCCGGTGGGCTTCAAGAACGGCACCGATGGCAATACCAAGATCGCGGTGGAGGCGATCAAGGCGGCCTCCCAGCCGCACCACTTCCTGTCGGTGACCAAGGGCGGCCACTCGGCCATCGTGTCGACCAATGGCAATGAGGATTGCCACATCATCCTGCGCGGCGGCAAAACCCCGAACTATGACGCCGCCAGCGTGGAAGAAGCGTGCAAAGCGATTTCCGGCTACGGCCTGGCCGCGCGCCTGATGATCGATGCTTCGCACGCCAACTCGTCGAAGAAGCCGGAAAACCAGGTGCCGGTGTGCGCCGACATCGCCCAGCAGGTGGCCGGCGGCGACACCCGCATCGTCGGCGTGATGGTGGAGTCGCACCTGGTGGCCGGCCGCCAGGACTTGGTGCCAGGCAAGGAATTAACCTATGGCCAGTCGATCACCGACGGTTGCATCGACTGGGACACCAGCGTGCAGGTGCTGGAAAACCTGGCTGCCGCCGTGCGCCAGCGCCGCCTGCAGGGCGAATAAAACCGCGTCCCCAAGTAAAAAACCCACCAGCGCATGGCGCCGGTGGGTTTTTTTTCGCCCTCAGGCTACTTCAGCAATCAATACTTGTACTGGGCGCCGATGTAGTAGGTGCGGCCGACAGCGCTGGCGTAGCGTGGGTCGTAACCCAGCTGGTGGGAGCCAGTGTTACGCAGCGACAGAGGCGGATTGCGGTCGAACATGTTCTTGATGCCGAAGGTCAGTTCCAGGCCCTTCATGGCACGGAACTGGGTCTGCCAGTCGAAGGTGGTGTAGCTTGGCACATCCAGGCGCACGTCCACGCACTCCGCTGCTGCATCGTTGGTGTTCACCGCGCAGTTTTCCACGTCATGGTGCTTGTCCTTGTAACCGTTGCGGTAGTTGGCAGTCATGTTGTGGGTGAAGCGGCCGATGTCGTAGGACAGGCTGCCAGCGACCACGTTGCGGAACTGTACTGCGCTGTCCACGCCGTACTGGTTCAGGCTGGTTTCCCACGAGTCGTCGGTACCAGGAGTGGTGTAACGCGAGTGGAACATGTAGGTACCAGCCAGACGGCCGGTCAGCTTGCCTTGCCAGACATTGCTGCGCCAGATGAAGTCATAGTCCATGCCGCGATTTTCCTGGCGGCCGATGTTGATCGGCAGCAGTTTGATCGCCAGCTTGTCCAGACCGGTGGACTGCTTGTGCTTGACGGTGTACAGGTCGATGTACTTGGCTGGGTTGGTCGCGATCAGGTCTTCGCTGACGTTGGCCACCGCATTGCGGATTTCCACGCCCCAGACGTCCACCTTGGCGCTGAAGTTGGAGCTAGGCTCGAACACGGTGCCCAGGCTCCACTGGCGGGATTTCTCAGGCTTCAGCTCGCTATTGCCGCCCTGGAATACTTCCAGCTGGCCGCGGGTATCGCAATACTGTGCCAGCGGATGGCTGGCCAGGCCGTTGGCTGCGCTCAGCGGGCAGTTGTAGGTGCCGCCGGTCACGCCGAAGTCAACCAGCGGGTTGCCGATCTGGGTCATCGAAGCCACTTTGAAGCCGGAGCCGTAGGCGGCGCGGAACAGCATGGTCTTGGTTGGCTGCCAGCGGGTGCTGACCTTGAAGGTGGTGGCCGACTGGTCGGAGCCGATGTTGCCGCCGTTCAGTTCGTCGGTCAGCTTGGAGACGCGGTCATAACGTACGGCGGTGCTGACGGTCCAGTCCTTGGTGATCGGGGCTTCCAGTTCGCCGAACACGCCGCTGTTCTTGCGCGAGAACGCCGATTCTGACTGTGGGTCGTCGAACAGGATCTCGGCGTTTGCTACCGCCGGGTTGGCCAGTTGCGAGTACTTGGTCTTGCGGAAGTCAACACCGACACCCAGCATGGCAGCGCCAGCCGGCAGGGTGAACGCTTCGCGCGAACCGCGCATGTCCCAACCGTGGACTTTGACGTCGGTGGTGTTGTAGTTGCCCGTGTACTGGGTCGAGCGCAGAACGTCCTGCATTGCCGCAGGCATTTCGCCGAGGGCGTATGGGAACGGATCCAGTTGGCCGGAAGCCATGGCCGCGTCAAACTTGTCCGCCAGCGGGAAGCCGCCCAGGTAGTTCTGCGGCTGCTTGTTGCGCGAGTAGGACAGGGCGGTGTTGATGTCCCAGCCTGCCAGGTTGCCGTCCAGGCCCGCGACGATATTGGTGGCCTTGCTTTGGTAGTCGTAAGCACGGCCGCCCAGGTCTTGCAGGCGGTACTTGACGGTGGCAGAGTTCATGCCGCTCAGTTGCTGAGGGGTCAGGTAAGGCGCCACGTACTTGGTGAACAGCGGGCTGGTACTGGCGAGAGAGAATTCTGCCGGGTATGGCGCGATGGTTGCGTAGATGTGCGACTTGTTGAACGACACATCGGAGAAGGCTTTCCAGCCGCTCTCGCCCAGTTTCAGGCTGCCGGAGGCCCAGAAGCCGTCACGCTTGATTTCAGGCGAAATCTCCACCGAGGAGGTGTAGTCGAAGTAGCACTGGCCATCGCCCAGGTCCACGTGGGCAGCCGGGCACTTGCCGTTCAGCTTCAGGTATGGGTTCACGCTGACGTTAGCGGTTACAGGGCGGCCGGTGGTCGGGTTGATGGCGCCGGTCTTGTAGTTAACGGTGACGTTAGGCGGAATCGAACGGGAGGAGCCGTTGAAGAACTGCAGCGGAGTGCCAGTGTTCGGATCGTTGAAGTTAATGATGCCGGTTTTGGCGAAGTCGCGCTGGGCGGCCTTCAGGCGCTCGGTTTCAGAATGGTTGAAGGACAGGAACAGGCTGTAGCCATCGTTCACGTAGTCGCCGAAGCCTTTGGAGATCGACACCTGGCGGTCTTTCGCGCCTGGGTGTTGTGGCGAGCTGTACTTGGCATCGATCGTCAGCGGGGCTGCGCCCTTCTTCATGATGAAGTTGACCACACCTGCGATAGCATCCGCGCCGTACAGGGCGGAGGCGCCGTCGGTCAGCACTTCGACGCGCTCGACGGCTGCCAGCGGGATGGTGCTGATGTCGATGGTGGTGCCGGACGTTGCAGGCGCGATACGGCGACCGTTGACCAGGACCAGGGTGTAGGACTCGCCAACGCCGTGGATCGAAGCAGTGGTCAGGCCACCGCCGCCGCCGCCAACCGAGTCGGCCGCCACGGAGAAGCCCTGCATCACAGGCAGCTGCTGGATGAAGTCGGTGACCGAGGTCACGCCGGTACGCGCGATATCCTTCTGGCTGAACGATTGCACTGGCAGCGATGCCTCAGCTGCAATGCGCTTGATCGAAGAACCGGTAATTTCCACACGTTGGATTGGCTGTTCAGCTGCTTCTTGTGCGAACGCAGCGTGCATGCCAAGCGCCAGGCCACCCGCGCAGATCACACGGATCGAGCGGGACAGGATGGTTTCCTTCAACATATCTTTGATACTCCCAAGAATTACAAACCGTTTAGGCCGTTGCCAGCCCTTAATTTTTGTTTGACGGCAAACAGGCTGACTTGTGGTCCCTGCTTTTCGTCCGCGCTTATCAAATCATTCATTGACGAACTGTGTCAATGAAAACTAAGTTGCAAGTCATGGGGGGAACTTCTTGTTGGATATTGGCTGCGCCGGCAGGAGAAGTTGGGAGTTGGCGTATTTTGGTAGGTTTACTGCGAGGATGGGTACACTTTTTTCCTAAGGAGGCGGCATTGGGTTTGCCGAAAAGTAGCTTTTAGCTGGAAAGGAAGTGTGCCCGTTTTGCCACAAAAGTTTCAAGAACGGCAAAAGGCCCCGCCGCAGGGGCGGGGCTCTTCAGTTCGGCAAGTTAGAACTTGTAAGAGGCGCTCAGGTAGAACTGGCGGCCCATTGCCGAGGAGTAGGACGGGTTGTAGCCGACTTGGTGCGAACCGGTGTTACGCAGGGTGAATGGCGGGTCGCGGTCGAACAGGTTGATGATGCCGCCGGTGATTTCCAGGTTCTTCATCGGACGGTAAGCCGTCTGCAAGTCGAACGTGGTGTAGCTCGGTACCTGCAGGGTGATGCCATAGCATTCGCCCGGCTGGCCAGCCACGATCACGGCGCAGTCATCCGCGGTCTGTTCCTTGTCGGTGTAGCCGTTGCGGTAGTTGGCGCTCAGGGTGTGGGTCCATTGCGCCTGCTCGAAGCTGGTCGAAGCGCGCACCACGTGGCGGAAGCTGACCTTGTCGTTCGAACCGTAGCGGTTCAGGCTCGATTCCCACTGGTCGTCGGTGCCTGGCGTGGTGTAGCGCGAACGCAGCAGCCAGGTGCCGGCCAGGCGGCTGGTCAGCTTGCCGTCGAACAGCTTGGTCTTGTGGGTGAAGTCATAGTCCACGCCGCGGTTCTCAACTTTACCGATATTGATCGGCAGCAGTTTGATGGCCAGCACGTCGGCGCCAGTCGAGCCGATATGCTTGGTGGTGAACAGGTTGGCGTACTTGGCCGGGTTGTCGAAGATCAAGCCTTCGGACACCGACGTGACCTGGTCGCGGATTTCCACATTCCACAAGTCGAAGGACATCGACAGCGCGTTGGTCGGCTCGAAGACGGTGCCGATGCTCCACTGCTTGGACTTCTCCGGCTTCAGTTCCGGGTTGCCGCCCTGGAAGGCTTCGAACTGCTGGCGGCCCACGCCGTTGCAGTAGGAGGCCAGCGGGTGGCTGCTGCCGGCCAGCGGACACTGGTAGTTGCCGCCAGTGACGCCCCAGTCTTCCAGCGGGCCGGCGATTTCCTGCATCGAAGCGGCGCGGAAGCCGGTGCCGGCGGCAGCGCGGAACAGCAGGTTCTTGGCTGCAGTGTACTTGGCGCTCAGCTTCCAGGTGGCGGCGTTTTCCTTGTTGCCTACTTTCTGGCCGGTCAGGTTGTTGTCGATCGCGCCGATCTGGTCGTAACGGGCGGAGCCGGTCAGTTCCAGTGCCTTGCTGACAGGCATGACCAGCTCGGTGTAGGCGCCGAAGTTGTCGCGCTCGTAGGCGCTGTCCACTTGCGGGTTGTCGAACAGGATCTGGGCGTTCTTGGCCACGTCCGCCTGGTTGACCTTGAAGGAGGTGTTGCGGAAGTCGACGCCGACGCCGATCTGGGCCGCGCCGCCCGGCAGCGTGAACGCCTCGCGCGAAGCGCGCGCATCCCAGCCCTTCATTTCCACGGTCTGGGTGTTGTAGGTGCCGGAAAAGCCGGTACCCAGCAGGGTGTCGCGCATGGCTTGCGGCATTTCGCCCAGGCCGTAGGCGAACGGGTCGATGCTGCCGGCGTCAATCGCGGCCTGGAACTTGTCGGCCAGGGGGAAGCCGCCGACGTATTTCTGGGCCTGCTTGTTCTTCGAGTAGGTCAGGGCCGAGTTGACGTCCCAGCCAGCCACGGCGCCGTCCACGCCAGCCACCAGGTGGGTAGCCTTGGTGCCGTAGTCGTAGGTACGGTTGCCCATTTCGTACAGGCGGTACTTGGCCACGACGGAGGTGGCGCCGGCATCCTGTTCGGCGGTCAGGTTCGGCTGGATGTACTTGTTGTACAGGGCCGAGCCTTTGGCGATCGAGAAGTCCGCCGGATAAGGGGCGATCGAAGCAATGACTTTCGCTTCGGTGTACGCCAGGTCATAGAAGCCCTTGAAGCCGGAATTGCCCAGCTTGACGCTACCGGACGAGAACAGGGCGTCGCGCTGCGTTTTCGGGTTGATCTCGATGGTCGAGGCATTGTCGAAGTAGCAGTTGCCGTCGCCGTAGAAGTCGGCATTGACGGCCGCGCACTTGCCGCCATGCGACAGTGCGTAAGGGTTCAGGTTGACGGTCTTGCTGATGCGCTCGCCGGTCGCCGGATCGATCTCGTTGGACAGGTATGTCACGCCGGCGTTGGCTGGCAGCGAACGCGAGGAGCCGTTGCTGAACTGCAGCTGCTTGCCGTTGGACGGGTCGGTGAAGTTGATGATGCCGGTACGGGCGAAGTCGCGCTGGGACGCTTTCAGCTGCTTCTGTTCGTCGTGGCTGAGGGAGAAGAAGACGCTGTAGCCATCTTCATCGATATCGCCGAAGCCCTTGCTGATGGAGATGGCGTTGCTGGCGCCGCCGCTTTGCTCAGGGCGCGAGTACTTGGCATTGATTTCCCAGTCGGTGGCGCCCTTTTTCAGGATGAAGTTGACCACGCCGGCAATGGCGTCGGCGCCGTACAGTGCCGAGGCGCCGTCGGTCAGCACTTCGACGCGCTCAATGGCCGACAGCGGGATCGAGTTCAGGTCAATGGTGGTGCCGGAGTTGGCCGGGGCGATGCGGCGGCCGTTCAACAGCACCAGGGTGTAAGCGGCGCCGATGTCGTGGATCGAAGCGGTGGTCACGCCGCCGCCGCCGCCGCCGACCGAGTCAGCTGCCACGGAGAAGCCCTGCATGGCTGGCAATTGCTGGATGAAGTCGGTCACGGTGGAAACGCCGGACTTCTTGATGTCTTTCTGGCTGAACGACTGCACCGGCAGCGAGGATTCGGCAGCGATGCGCTTGATGCTGGAACCGGTGATTTCAACGCGCTGCATCGGCGCTTCCGCAGTTGCTTCCTGGGCAAGGGCGGCGGCGCTGCCGATGGCCAGGCTACCGGCAAACATCACGCGCAGGGAGCGCGACAGGACTTTCTCGATGATCATTGATAAATGTCTCATTAATAAACTAGTGGGAGCGATATCAAACCACCGACGCAATTGCATAGCAATAGATGATTGACAAATGAAACAAATTGAAACAATTAAGTTAGGCATAAAAAATCCCCGCCGGCTTGCGCGGGCGGGGAGTGGGAGTAATGCTAAAGCCTGATTACTTGAACTTGTAGCTGGCGGTCAGGTAGAAGGTGCGGCCCAGCGGATCGGTGTAACGACCGTCGTAGCCAACCTGGTTGCCGCCGCCGGTGTCGCGGACCGACAGTGGAGGATCCTTGTCCAGCAGGTTGCGGATGCCGCCGGTGATCGACCAGTTCTGGTTGAAGTTGTACTTCGACTGCCAGTCAAGGGTGTAGTACTCCTTGACCTTGTGGCCCTGCAGGTCAACATAGCCGCCCAGGGTGCCGTCGGCGTTAACCGAGCGAACGCGGCCATCGTCCGCCACGAAGTTCTTGTCGGCGTAAGCGGACTTGTAGTTCACGGTCAGGGAGTTGGCCCACTGATCGGACGACTTCAGCGAGAACACCAGGCGCGAGATCCAGCGGAAGGTCACGTCGTCATACGAATCGAAGCGGCCGATGCTGCTCTCGGTCTTGTTGGAACCGTCAGCCGTCGGCACGGTCTTCTCCGCCTTCAGCATATAAGTAGCGGACCAGTTGGTGGTCAGCTTGCCGATCGGGGTGTTGTTGCGGAAGGTGGTATCCAAGTCGATGCCGCGGTAGTGCGAGCTGGCCAGGTTCAGTGGCGACTGGGTCATCACCAGCACCTTCGACTTCTGGATCGGGTCGTAGTAGATGGAGGCGTACTTGTCGGCCAGGGCCGGAGTGCGGAACAGCATGTCCTGCGACAGCTTCTGGATCTGGTTCTTCAGCTTCACATCCCAGAAGTCGACGCCCACGGACAGCGAGTCCATTGGCTCCAGCCGCATGCCAAGAGTGAACTGCTTGGAGGTTTCCGGCTTCAGTCCATCGGCACCGGTGCCTGGGTTACCCACGGTCAGCAAGCCGTATTCCTGCACGCCGCGGCAGTACGGGAAGCGCGGGTCGGTTGGGGTCTTGATCGGGCAGTCGAAGAAGTTGGACGAGCCGCCATTCTTCAGCGGGTCCGAGATATTGTTCATGGTTGGCGCCTTGAAGCCGGTGCCGTAGGAGCCGCGCAGCATGAACTGGCGCGAAGGCTGCCACTTGGCCGACAGCTTGTAGGTCGCCTTCGAAACATCGTTACCCTGCTTGCCCGCTGGCGATGCATTGCCATTCACGTCATAGCTGTTGTTGCGCTTGTCGACCGCGTCGAAGCTGTCGTAACGGGTGGCCGCCGTCACTTCCAGCTCGTTCGTCACCGGCATGACCAGTTCGGCGAAAGCACCCCAGTTATTGCGCTTGGCGTCCAGCGGCTGGGAGCCGGTGCCGCCGCCGATCACGGTGTCGGTCCAGCCTGGGTTGCCTGGGCCTGGGCCCATCAGGATCTTGCTTGGCGTGTCGATGTAGCGCTGGATAGTGTAGTCGGCGCCCAGGCCCAGCGCGGCGTTGCCGCCGCCCATGGCGAACAGTTCGCGCGAAGCGTGGGCGCTGAACACGTCAAGCTTGGATTTCTGGGTTTGCAGGTTTTCGTTCAGCACGGCCGGCGCCAGGATCGAGCTGGCGTTCGGATTGATGATGTAAGGGTTGTAGGCGCCGGACTGCACCAGGGCTTCGAACTTGTCGCCGCTCATGTAGCCGCCGGCGGCGTCATCGGTCTGCTTGTTTTCGGAGTGGGTGTAAGTCGCGTTGACGAGCCAGTCGGCCACTTCGGAGTCCAGCGCTGCCGAGAAGTGCAGCGCCTTGGTGCCCCATTCGTCGGTACGGCCGCCCGCATCGCGGGCGCGGAAGTACAGCCAGGCGTCGGTGACCTGGGCTGGGTCGATGCCCTGGCCTGCCAGCAGCGGTTCCACCGATTTCTGGTAAGGCACGATATACACTGGGCTGACAGTCTTCACACCGGTAATCGGAT
>DASWTB010000040.1:0-3384 GCA_036402315.1 Pseudoduganella sp.
CGAAAAAAGTGGCAGATTGCCGGAGCTGACCCCGACTTTCGTTTTTTAAGCTGCGCCGGCGGTGAGGGTCTCGCTGAGGCCCATTTCCGGGCTGGCCATCAGGCGGTAGATGTCCACCAGGATCAGCATGCGCTCGTCGATCGTGCCGAGGCCGATCATGTATTCCGAGCTGAAGGCGGTGCCCATGTCGGGCGCCGGCTTGATCTGCTCGGGTGTCAGGGTGGTCACGTCGGACACCGAGTCCACCACCATCCCCACCACGCGGCCGTTGATGTTCAGGATGATCACCACCGTGAACTGGTCGTACACCGGCTCGCCCAGCTTGAACTTGATGCGCATGTCCACCACCGGGATGATGATGCCGCGCAGGTTGATCACGCCCTTGATGAACTCGGGCGCATTGGCAATGCGGGTCACCGCTTCGTAGCCGCGGATTTCCTGCACTTTCAGGATATCGATGCCGTACTCTTCAGAACCCAGCTTGAATGCCAGGAATTCCTTGCCTTGGCCAGCGTCTTCTTGCGCAGTAACTTGCATGGTTTTTTCCTTTAGCAAAATCTGTGTTGTCAAAGCGTATCAGAGTGCAAAGCGATTTACGAGCAGGCAATTTTCAATTGCTAGCCAAGTCAAATCTGATTATGCTGGATGTAAAGATTAGCGCATTTTGACCAAGGAGACTTCATGGCGGACCCTCAAGCCGTCGATGACAACTGGCTGCTCGAAGAAGATGAAGAAGAGAAGCAGCCGCCATCGACAGGATCCCCTGAACAGCGGCTGTGGCGCGTGCTGATTGTGGACGACGACCAGGACGTGCATGCAGTCACCCGCCTGGCGCTGCGCAATGTCAGTTTCAAGGGCCGCGAGCTGGAGTTGTTTTCAGCTTACAGTGGCCGTGAAGCATTTGAAATCCTGCGCGATACGCCCGATATCGCCCTGGTGCTGCTCGATGTTGTGATGGAAACCGACGATGCCGGCCTGCTGCTGGCGCGCCGCATTCGTGAAGAGCTGCACAATTCCATCGTGCGGGTGGTGTTGCGTACCGGCCAGCCGGGCCAGGCGCCGGAGCAGCGCGTCATCATCGAATACGATATCAACGACTACAAGGCCAAGACCGAACTGACCACGCAGAAGCTGTTCACCACGGTGATTTCAGCCTTGCGCGCGTACGAGAGCCTGAACATGCTGGAGCGCTCGCGCATCGGCCTCGGCAAGATCCTGGCTGGCGCCACCAACCTGTACCAGATTCATTCGCTGCGCGAGTTCGCATCCGGGGTGCTGAACCAGGTGTCCGCCATCCTCGACGTTGGCGCGGACGGCGTGCTGTGCCTGATGCAGGTCGACACCGGCGACACCACCGTGGTGGCTGCCACCGGGGGGTACGCGCCGCTGGCGGAAAACGAGCGGATGCCGGAAAACCATCCGCTGTGGCCGACCATCCAGAAAGCCTTCAAGGAAAAGAAGAGCCAGTTCGAACACCCGGCCAATGTGTTGTTCATTCATACGCAGGAAAACCGCGACGTGCTGATTTCGGTAACGCCGCCCTGGCCGCTGGCCCAGATCCAGCGCGACCTGCTGGAGGTGTTCTGCGAACGCATTGCCGCTGCCTTTGACAATCTGTACATGTTCGGCCAGCTGCGCAAGGCGCAGGAAGCCACCGTGGTGGCGCTGGCCGACCTGGCCGAATTCCGCGACGGCTGCACCGGCGGCCACGTGCGGCGCGTGCAGCAGCTGTCCTCGGCCATTGCGGCGCGCATGCGGGAGCGCGGCGCGTACGGCGACGAACTGACGCCGCAGCTGGTCGACATGATCGGCCTCGCTTCCATCCTGCATGACGTGGGCAAGGTTGCCACGCCGGACCATATCCTGTTGAAGCCGGGCGCCCATACCGATGAAGAGCGCGCACTGATGCAAACCCACGCTGCCGTCGGACGCAGCGTGCTGGAGCGTGCCGCCAATATGGTCGACGGCGTCAGCTACCTGACGTATGGCGCCGAAATTGCCGGCGGCCATCATGAGCATTGGGACGGCGGTGGCTACCCGAGCCAGCTCAAGGGCAAGCAGATTCCTTTGTCGGCACGCATCGTGGCGGTGGTCGATGTCTTCGATTCCCTGCTGCACGAGCGCCCTTACAAGGAACCCTGGCCGTATCCGGAAGTCATGACCTATATCCGCGACCGTTCCGGCACCCAGTTCGATCCTGAAGTGGTTGCCGCGCTGAACGACGTCGTCGAGCGCAACCCGGGCCTGGGCCAAAGCGCATGAGATGTGGCAGCCGCGCCGCGCTGCCATCCTCATTCTCACCAAAGTTCACGGCGTGCAGCGTGCAAGCGCTAAAATAAGGACAGCCCTTGTCCTACGCCGACAGCCATGAATGAACTGAAGGGCCTGACAGCGCTGGTCATCGAGCCCAATCCCAGCATGCGCGCCAGCTTGCACAATATGTTGAGCTTGTGCGGCCTGGTGCGTATTGACGATGCCGCCAGTTCCAACCAGGCGATCCGCGCGCTGGAAACCCGCTCCTACGACCTGGTCCTGTGCGAATACGCGCTGGAAGGAGGCCAGGATGGCCAGCAAATGCTGGAAGACCTGCGCCACCACAGCCTGATCAATGCCTCCACCATGTTCTTCATGGTCACCGGCGAAGGCCAGTTCAGCAAAGTCGTCAGCGCCGCCGAGCTGATGCCCAACGATTACATCCTCAAGCCCTTTGCAGCCGATGCCATGCTGGAGCGCATCTGGCGCGCCCTCGACCGCCGCAATGCCCTGCTGCCGGTCTACCAGCTGATCGACATGGGCGACTTGCGGGCGGCGATGGAAGCATGCGAGGAGGGCGAGGCAGCGCAGCCGCGCTTTGCCCTGGACTTTCGCCGCCTGCGGGCCGAAATGCATATCCAGGCCGGCGAGCCGGAACTGGCGGAACCCCTGTATGCCGAACTGTGGGACAGCCGCCAGGTGCACTGGGCGCGCCTGGGCCAGGCCAAGACCCTGTACCTGCGAGGCCGCTTTGATGAAGCGCGCATGATGCTGGAAGACCTGCTGGGCAGGAACAGCCGCTTCCTCGATGCCTACGACTGGCTGGCGCGCACGCATGAGGCGAACGGCAACCCGGCGGCAGCACAGGCCGTGCTCGCCGACGCTGTCGAACTGTCGCCGCACGCGGTGCGCCGCTTGCGCCGCCTGGGCGAGGTGGCGCTGGAAGCGGGCGATGTCGATGGCGCCGAGCGCGCTTTCAAGCAAGTGGTCAGTAAGGCGCGCTATTCCGAATTCCGCACGCCGGAAGACCATGCCAAGCTGGCGCAGACCCTGATCAAGAAGGGCGACCCGGTGCAGGCCGCCGCCGTGATCCGCGACCTGGACAAATCGCTGTCCGGCAGCCCCAACACC
>DASWTB010000041.1:0-8835 GCA_036402315.1 Pseudoduganella sp.
CTTCGCATGATTCTGCGGAAGCTACGGCTTCTTTTGGCTTTGATCGCCGCTCGCCTATTGTTGCCATTCACTGCCACAGGCGCATCGTCGCCCCGGATGCTGCCGGCTTGAGGCTGATCTTGATTTATTCAGACCGGACTACATACTATTTCTACCTGGGGGCTGCCGCGGAAGAATTGGGGTATCCGGAAGCCGCCTATAAATACTATGAGTTAGCGGCGAAGATTCCTGAGAAATGTACTGATTATTCAGCTTGGAATGATGCCTGCGCCGGGTTTAAATTTCCTGGCGATGCGCTGAAAAGAATGGCGGGGTTGTCTGGTAACGTGAAGGGGGAAGTAAAAACCTGGCTTCCTGGGCAAGGTCCGACGGTCAGTGAGCTGGTAGGGTTGACAATGATACCGCTGGAGGATGTCCCGAAATTCAACTCTCAGACTCTTGTGGCGCGAGACAAGTTTGAGACGGATGAAGAGTATAAAGCGCGGCTGGATAAGGTCAAAAAAGGATTCCTCGTTGTATCCCCATTAGATGCAGGCGACAGCCGCAACTGCCAGTCAGCCTATGATCATGCTGCCGGTGAATATAAGATTTCGAAATGTCTTGCCTTGCTTGGCGGGACACCTTTGATTCAACGCCGCTTTGAAGGTGATCCGATTCGTTTGGCAAACATGTATGAAAGCCGTGATATCAAGCGGATCGTGAACGAAGAATATTATATGTCGAGTAATGTTGGCTGGAGCCAGGCTCTTAAATTATCGCGGGAGGAAGCCAGGAAACTGGATAGTGATCTGATGGTGGGTATCGCAGCGCCCGAGTTTAACATTGGCAAGAAGTGCCGCAGCTGTGATATTCGCGCTGAAGGCGAGAATTTAAATGATATTGCAAATACTCTTGCAAACTTGAAAAGCAAGAAAGTAGTTGATCCATATACGGCCGAATGGAAGAAGGATGCGTTCTTGAACGGAATGATCATCGATGACTGGACCTTTACGATTAAACCAAGCAAAGTTGAAAGGCTGGTAATTTATCGCCGTTCGGATTCGCGGGTTATTTATAGTTTCTCGCCGCAGTAGCTTCGAATCCGACAGGGCCCAGCCTTGAACGGCTGGGCTGTAACAGGTTGCGACGCCGTTGGATGGACCACTATCGACGAACGACAGCAGCAGGTATACTTTCTTACAGAAACCTAAGATGGCCCAACCACCCGGTTGGGCTTTTTGCTTTGCGTGGGAGAATCAAATGGCAAAAAAGAAAGAGGAGCTCGATCCGGAAACCCTGGAGCTGATCCAGTGGTGCATCGAGGTAGAGGGGTTCTTGGTCAAGGGCGGCGCCACGGTGGAGCAGGCCCAGGACCATATCGAAGAACAGATTGAGTGGTTCACGGACCTGTTCTATGACGGCCTGTCGCCGGAAGAAGCCGCAAAGGAAGCGCTGGCCTGACCTGGTTTCGCGCTCGAATAAAAAAGGCTTTGCGATCGCTCGCAAAGCCTTTTGCTTTGGTGCCGCCCGCGAGGGAGGCAGCTATTTCAATTAGAAGCGGTAGGTTGCGTTCAGGTTGAAGTAGCGACCCTGGTTGCTGTGCAGCTGTTCGGAGTAGCCGGCCAGCGGGTAGAAGCCCGTGGTATCCACGCCAGAGTTCGGAACGTATGGCGCCTTTTCGTCAAACAGATTCTTGATGTTTACCGAAAGGGTCAGGTTCTTGATGCCGGTGTAGGTGTAGCCCAGGCCGACAGTAGTCCAGCTGTTGATCTGGCATTTCGGGAAGTAGGCTTCATACAGTGGCACGTTCGGGTCGCGGTTTGGCGCGGCGTCGGTCGGCTTCTTGGTACCGTAGTGGCAGAACGGTGCTGCGTACGTGGTATCGGCGTCATACTGGCGCATCAAAGAGATCGGGCCGACATACTGGATCGAAGCGTTGACCGAGTGAACGTCAGCGAAGCGCCAGGTGGTCGACAGGTAGCCTTTGAAGCGTGGTACGCGGGTGTTGTTGCTCAGGTTCCAGTCCCACAGACCAGGGTCTTTTCCAACCACATTGTGCTCGATGTCGCCTGCATGTTGGGCGATCTTGTACGAATGCGTGTAGGTACCGGAGAACTTGGTCAGCAGGCTGCCCCACGAGTCGAGCTTGTTGGTGATGGTCGCGTCGAAATCGATACCCTTGATATCTTTCGCGCCCTGGTTCAGCCATGGTTCCTTGACCATCAGCAGCGGGCCGGTGCCAGGGACCGGGTTGCCGTTGGCGTCGGTCACAAAGTTAGCCGGGTTGGTGTCACGCACGATGTTGTCCGGATTGCGGTCTTCGTGCTTCAGCGCTTCTGATGCGGAACCCAGGATCACTTCGCCTTCCTTGCGGATGCGGAAGTAGTCGATGGTGATGCCGACGTTGGACAGCGGGGCCAGGATCAGGCCCAGGGTGTAAGACTTGGATTTCTCAGGCTTCAGGTCCGGGTTGAAACCACCGGTGCCGGCTGCGGATTTTTGGCAGTCGGTTGGGAACGCATTTGGTTTCGGGGTTTTCTCGTCGACTTCGCAACGCTTCGGATCATACAGGCCACGCAGGAAGAACTGTGCGCCGCCCGGGGTTACCTGATTCAGTGCAGGAGCGCGGAAGCCACGGCTGTAAGCACCGCGTACGGCGAACTGTTCGGCCGGAGTCCACTTGATGCCGAACTGTGGCACGCGGCTGGTTTCCAGCTTCTCGAACTTGTCGATACGGCCGGCAGCGCTCAGTTCCAGCGTTTTCAGCACAGGTGCGCGGAATTCCGTGTAGAACGATTTGACGTCGCGTTGGCCGTGCAGCACGGTGTTGGACAGGCCCAGGATGTTCCCGGTAGCGAGCAGTTCGTCCGGATTCAGGTCCATTTTCTCCTTGCGGTATTCGCCGCCCAGCGCCACGGCCATCTTGCCGCCAGGCAGTTCAGGGCCGAATTCGCGGTTGGCGCGCAAATCGATCTGGGTGAAGGAGGAAGAGTTGTTGCTGGTAACGTTGCGGCCCAGGGTTGGGTCGGCTGCCAGCTGGGCCAGGGTGGTGCCAGTGTTCAGCTTGCGCAGGGTTGGCAGGTACAGTTGGCCCAAGCTGGTGTCCTTGCGGCGGGCTTCGTTCCACAGCACTGCGGATTCGATGTCCCAACCCATGGCCGAGCCGCGCACACCGGCCAGCGCGCGCAGGTAGTCATTGCGGTTTTTATTGCCTGCAGGCAGGTTTTCAAAGCGATAGCCTACCGAGGCGCGAGCGTTCGTGAACGGATTGTCCGGGTGGCCGATTTCCAGGATGGCCTGGAATGGATCGGCGGTGCCAGTCCGGGTGAAATTGGTCGTCGAGGACTGGTTCAGGATGCGCGGACCGCTGGTGCCGGTGTAGGTGCGCTCGGAGCGGCTGAAGGCCACTTCCGCGAAGGCGGACCAGTTGTCGTTGATGCGAATTTCGCCGCGGCTCATCAGGTTGGTGTCCTTGCCGGCCGACTGTGCTTCCAGGTATTGCAGCAGATCGTAGTTACAGAACTTGCGGTTCATGAACACCGAAGTGCTTGGCAGGCCGGTAGCAGGGGTGCCGGTAATCTGCTGGGATGGATCGCAGTTCAGGGTAATGCGCAGGTTGGTGTCGCGGGTAGCCTGGGTCACGCCGAAGCTCTTCGATCCCGGCTTGGTTTCCTTATAGAACACTGGGGAAGCCGAAACGGCGCTGCCGAACTGGGTGGCGTAGCGGTTGTTCAGGGTCTGGTAGGTGTCCCACTCGATGTCGCGTGCTTCGTCGCGGCGGGTGCGGTCGCGGTGCGCTACGTCCAGGGTAGCGAAGAAGTTGTAGCCATCGGTAGCCAGGTCGCCTTTGCCGACCACCAAGTTCATGCCCTGGCGGCCGAATTTGCCGTCGTCATTGGCGCCGGCGCGGGCGGAAACTTCCACGCCCTGGTAATTGGACTTGGTGATGAAGTTGATAACGCCAGCTACGGCGTCGGAGCCGTAAATTGCCGAGGCACCTTCCTTCAGGATTTCCACGCGTTCCAGCGCAGAGACCGGAATGCTGTTCAAGTCGTACAGCGAGGAGTTGCCATCGTTCGGGTCGGCGTAAGCGCCGATCACGACGCGGCGGCCGTTCAGCAGCACCAGGGTCGAGGTCGAGCTCAGGTTGCGCAGGGAAACAGTCGATGCACCGCGCGAGAAGCCGCCGTCGGTTACGTCGAAGTTGTTGTCGGAGCCCACCGCTGGGATGGTCTTCATCAGTTCCTGTACGGATTGCGCACCGGTGTTCTTGATGTCTTGCGCGGTCAGGACTTGTACGACGTTGGTGGTTTCCTTGGCGGTGCGCTTCAGGTTGGAACCCGTGACGTACACGGTGGTCGGCGCAGTGCTGGCTGCTTGTTGCGCCAGCGCGAAGTCAGCACCGCTGAATGCCAGCAGTACAGCCAACGCGCCTTGCTTGAGTGCGAGTTGCTTGGTCAAAACATTTCTCCCTATCGGTTTCACTATGTGGCTTGTTGCTATCACTTATTGGGTTGTGATATGGCCGCCACTATCGCATACGTAAGTGATGTTTTGATAGGGATTAATGTCATCAAGGCAATTATTTATGTGGTAATAGTTGTTTTCATGTCAAAGCGAAAGGTTTTTGCGCTTTTTGCTTTCGAGTTGGCTGGCCCGCAAACAGCGCCTGGTGGCGGCTGTTGCGGGGTTCTGCAGACGCAGCGCCGTCAGGCCACGTGGTAAATCATGGATGCGCCGCCCACCGGCGTGCCTTGTTCATTGAGCTGGGCGACATTGACCTGGTACTGGCTGCCTGCGGCCGATGCTGGAGGGACGCGGATTTGCAGCGCCAGCGGATACATGATGGCCGGGTCTTTTTCCATGCTGACCTTGACCACCGGCTGGCGGATTTCGACATAACGCTTGCCGTTGCGCAGCATCACATCGCCGCCTTCCACCGTTACATTGCCAAGGGTGCGGTGCGGCAGGCAGTCGAAGTGTGAACCTTTCGCTAATGTCAGGATGCCGCAGCAGCAGGCGAAGCGGGTCTTGACGCGGGTGTCTTCCAAAAAGACCAGGCCGCAGTCCTTTCGCAGGTCTTCATCGCGGTGGGTGTGGCCGGGCATCGGGTCGGACTGGTTGTCGAAATCAATGGCGGGGAAGGCTGAACCGTCCTCGTCGAGCGACAGCGTGAGCGGCATGCCTTCCGGCAAGTGGCTGCGGTCGATCACCAGCGTCATGCGCGCTTCGCGGTTGTAGCGGCTGCCCGCCACAAAGGGGAAGGCGGCGCGGGCGCCGGCCAGCACGTCGATCACCGACAGGTTGCGCTGCGCCAGGTTGTTGCGGCGGGCGCTGATCGGGTCGCCGGTCAGCGGTGCGGTGGCAAACGCATAATCGTTATCGGAATTGACCACGGCCAGCAGGCATGGATGCCATGGATGGTTTTCCTGCCAGCCGTACAGGTCTTCGGTTTGTGCCGCTTCGATGCGGAACTTGGCCATCACCGTGCCGCCGGCTGGGACGCTGGCAAAGCTGGTGGTGATGCCGGTCGGGCTGACATGCAGGGCGTCGACCTGGGTCCAGTCTGGCGGGTAGACGAACTGCAGCCCGACGTAAGGCGTGATGCGGGTGCTGACTGTGACGTTGCGCGCATCGCGTGCGCCCTTGTTGGTGACGCGCACGTAAATATAGTTGGCTTGGCCGCGCTCCACATTCTTCGATTGCAGCGGGTCACTGGGCACAAAGACGTTGTCGTCGTTGATACGCACCACGATGTCGGAGAAGTCCCAGAAATTCGCACCGGTGAAAGGCTCGAAGCCAGTGTCGGCCGGGGCATCCTTGATCATGACATCGGCTTCATCGAGGGCGCGGAATACGTTGATGCGGCCGTAGCCCATTTCCTGGTTCCAGGTGCCGTTCGCTTTGCCTGCGGTGTCGGCATAGGCGACCGCGCCCACTTTCTGCGCGGTGCGTTCGATATGGGCTCGCACCTGGACATTGTCCAGCATCGGGTAGACGCTGCGGATCAGGGCGGCCAGGCCGGCCACGTGCGGCGTGGCGGAAGAGGTGCCGTTAAATACCAGATCATAGTCGGTGGCGTTGTAGCCGGCTGCGCCCTGCCGGTCGGTGGTGGGGATGTGCACGCCTGGCGACACCACCGAAATCTGCGGGCCGAAGTTGGAGCCCCAGGGTTCGCCGTCTGGGCTCATTGGCGTCTTGCGGTGGTCGGCTTCGTCCGATGCGCCGACAGCGATCACCAGTGGGTTGGTGGCAGGGTAGGTGATCGGGCCGTTGTAGTTGTGGGTGGCGACGCACATCACCAGGTCGTTGTTGAAGGCGCTCTGGATGGCGGGGTCGATGATGGCCGGGCTCCAGCCGTTCCAGCCAAAGCTCATGCTGATGATGCTGGCGCCGTTGGCCGAGGCGTAGTTGATGCCGGCTGCCACTTCGACGTCGGTCCAGGCGTCGAAGGCCACCGGCAGGATGCGCGCGTCGCCTGCCACGCCGGTGACGCCGGTGCCGTTGTTATAAGTGGCCGCGACGATGCCGGCACAGGCGGTGCCGTGGTTGCCGGTGGGCGAGCCGTCGCCGCTCATGGTGCCGAGGTTGATGCCGGGGGCGGCAAAGCGCAGGTCGGGGTGGCTCAGGTCGCAACCTTCATCGAGCACGCAGACCACGGTGGTGGCGACGCCGGTCGAGATGTCCCAGCCGGTGGTGCCGGGGCCGCCGGCTTGAATGCGGGTCATGTCCCACTGCTGCGGGAACAGGGTGTCGTTGGGGGCGATCGAGGTAGGTGTCAGCAGCGGCATGGTCTCGAACTGGAAGTCCGAGATCGGCGCGTTGGGAATCTGGCGCAGGCGTTCGCGCAGCTGATAAGCATTGATTTCCTTGATGTTGCTGATCTGGAGGTAGTGGTGGCCGTTCAGGTAGCGCGATTTTTCAGCGATCTCCTGGATGGCTGGCTCGGCCGCGCCTTTGGCGCCCAGGCCTTCAGGCAGCTTGAAGCCGGCATCGCGCTGGCGCAGCTTGACCAGGGCTACATGGGGCAGGGGCGCCATCAGGGCCCGGCGGCCACGCTGGCCGGCCTGGCGATACACCGGGCCGATCCAGTCGATGCCAAGTTGGGCGCCGGCTTCTTCGATTTTGGCGAGGCGCCCGTCATCCAGCGGACGGCGCGACTGCACGAAGTAGCGGGTCCTGGTGTGGTTGACGCGCTCACCCGGCACCATGCCTTCATCCGCTTCATCCTCGAGGAACAGGTCCACGCTGTGCAGGAACTGTTCGACAGCGCTACGCTCTTTCGGCTGTTTGAGCGCGACGAGAAGGCGGGTAGTATCGAGTGCCAGCGTGGCGCCCGAGGCATGGCTCATTTCTTGCGGAAAGTTCTTCATGATGTCTCCTAGCGAGTTCGGAAATCCCTTTTGTTGCGGGGATCAAGCCAGTCTAGGAGGCCTATTTGATCGGGCTTTGACCTGCGTCTATCATGCGGCATAAACCAACCGGAGACAGCCATGAAAAACTTCGCTCGTGTCGTTGCAGTGCTCGCCTTGCTCGCCGCCCAGCCTGCCTTTGCGCTGGAGCAGTCCGCTTCCATCAAAGTCACCAAGCTGATGCAGTCGCCATCGAGCTGGAACGGCGCTGCGCTGGCTTACCCGGGCGGGCAGGCGGAGGTGACGGGCCTGCTGGTTGAAATCGCTCCCGGCGGCGAAACCGGCTGGCACCTGCACCCGGTGCCGTCGTTCGGCTATGTGCTGGAAGGCGAGCTGGAAGTAAGCCTGAAAGACGGCACCGCCAAACGGGTGGTGGCTGGCCAGGCACTGGCGGAAGTGGTGAATACGCTGCACAACGGCCGCAATGTGGGCAAGGGGCCGGTGAGGCTGGTGGTGTTCTATGCGGGAGTCACTGATAGCACATTGACGATCAAGGAATAGTGCCTGATTGTTATAGTGGGTATATAATGCGCGCTATTTTGCGGCGACAGACCGCAACCTGTGGGGAGAATAGGGGACATCCATCAAACCGCCCACAAGGAAAGAACATGATGAAGTTGTCCAAAATGCACGTGCTGGTGAGCCTTGCCACTGTGCAGATGGCCGCCATGGCCCAGGAAGCTACCCAGGCCCCAGCCGGTCAAATGGAAGTAGTTACCGTTACCGCACAGCGCCGCGCCGAGAATATCCGCGACGTGCCGGTGTCCGTCTCCACCATCAAGGCCGAGAAGCTGGATATCCTGCTGTCCGGCGGCCAGGACATCCGCGTCCTGGCGGGCAAGACGCCATCGCTGAACGTCGAATCGTCGACCGGCCGTGTATTCCCGCGCTTCTACATCCGCGGCTACGGTAACGCCGACTTCGCCGTGTTCGCCTCCCAGCCGGTCTCGCTGATTTATGACGACGTGGTGCAGGAAAACCCGATCCTGAAGGGTTACCCGATGTTCGACCTGGCCAACGTGGAAGTGCTGCGCGGCCCGCAAGGCACCCTGTTCGGCCGTAACACCCCGGCCGGCGTGGTCAAGTTCGAATCGGCCAAGCCAAGCCTGCGCGGCGTGGAAGGTTTCTACAACGTTTCCTACGCAACCGACGCCACCGCCAACATCGAAGCAGCTGCCAACGTGCCGCTGTCGAAAGAGTGGGCCCTGCGCGTGTCGACCCTGCGCCAGCATCGCGACGACTTCGTGACCAATACCTACACCGGCCAGCCAGACGCGCTGGAAGGCTACAACGAACACGCAGAACGCGTGCAGGTGCTGTACCAGCCGAACGGCGTGTTCAATGCCCTGTTCAACGTGCACCAGCGCCAGACCACCGGCAGCTCGCGCCTGTTCCGCGCCAACATCATCAAGAAGGGTTCCAACACCTTCGTCGACGGCTTCGA
>DASWTB010000042.1:0-2131 GCA_036402315.1 Pseudoduganella sp.
GTCTCATCCGGCGGCACCCCTTCCGGCGCCGGCTGAGCACGATCCGCGTAGAACAATCCAAGCTGCACTCCCTGCACCACCAGTGGCAGCACAATAAAACTGCGCGCATCCGGTAGCAATTCCAGATGCCACTGCGGCAGCAGATCACGGATCTTCGGCGCGCTGGCGTCCGCAATCATCAAATCCGCATCGTTCTCCAGCGCCAAATGGAACAGATCCTTCCCCTGCAGCGGGAACACAAAGCCCTCCATGCGCAAAGCCCGCTTATCCCCCAACGCAATGCGCGCCCTGAACTGCCCCGTCTTGGCATCCTTCAGGCACACCGTGGCAAAGCGGAATCCCATGCTGCGGTACAAAGTTTCCAGCACCGCCTGCACCAGCTCATTGACGCGCGCCTTGCCCTGCGCTCGCATCTGGGTCAGCTCCTGCACGCCCGCCAGCAGCTGCTCGCGCGCGTCATACGGCTTGCCGCTCGGGTAAGCGCCCTCCTTCGCGCCCGAATCCAGGCTCGCCAGCGCCAGCACGCTCGGCAAGGTACCGGCAACCGCGCCCGGCGCCTCACCCGATTCCGCGTACGGATCTCCCGGCTCGCCGCTGGAACCGCCAGCCGCACCATCGAGCTGCATGCTGTTCAACAAGGCATCCATGCTGCTGCGCGCCCGCGACAGCACCGTGGTCACCTGCTCGCGCTCCAGTCCCAGCGAAGTGCCAAAGCGCTGGTGCAAAAGGCGCACATCGTCGGAAGCTGCGCCGCCAAGCCGCGTCAGGGCGCGCGCCGCATCCATGCTGAAGTGCACCACCTGCCGTATCCAATCCATGCGGTCCGCCGGGGGCCGCAAGGTGCTGCCGTACAAAGGCGTGAGCGAGCGGATGATCACGTCGGGAATCTTCCATTCGCGCAGCACGGTGGCAGTCAGGGTGTCATACGTACTGCCCAGGATCATTTGCGAAGCCTGCGCCTGCGAATGCTCGCCGGCCACGACCAGCGCATTGATTTCGCGGAAGCGGTCATGCTCGCGCGAGGCAATCAGCAGCGGCCCCAGGTTCTTGAACAGCGCCCCGATCGCCGCTTCCTCCGCCTTCTGGTAAGGACTGTAGCGCGCCAGCTCACGTCCCACCAGGCTGGCGCACAGCGCCGCCTCCAGCTCCACCCGCACGCTTTGCGCATGCTTGCTGTTGGCCATGGTGTCGACCAGCAGCATGGCCAGCGCCGTGGTTTTCACATTATCGAAACCAAGCAGCGAAATCGCATGGGAAATTGTGGTTACCGGCGCGCCGGAGGCCTGGCGGTATTGCGGCGTGTTCGCCAGGCGCAGGATCTTCTGCGTCAGCGCGACGTCGGACAGCACGTGGTAAGCCAGGCTTTGCGTGCCCTGGTCGTCCGAGTCGGCCATCTGCACCACCCGCGCGATTGACACGCCGAGCGCAAACAAGCCGTCATCGTCGCTGCATAGCTTTTTCAGCAAGTAGGCGCGAACCGGGCGTTCTTCTGGAGGATTGGAGCTCATAGCCCATTGTAGCCCGGCAGCTATCAAATCGCGATGCGCACCCCGGCTTCGCGCCGTGCGGCCGGCCGGATGTTGTATTTCTTCAATATATCCTGGTGCAAGCCGGCCAGCGCATTCAACTTGTCGTTGGCGGGATCGAGGCGGCGCACCGTGGCCACCAGCGCCAGCGCATGGCGGCCAAGGGCATCATCCCAGCCCTCGTTTTCCAGGCATTTCAGGATAGCCACCGCGGCATTGAAGGCCACCTGGGCGTTGTCCGGCAGCTTGGCCACTGCTTCCAGCATCAGGTCGACCGCGCCGCGGAAATCGCCCTTCTTCGCCAGCGCCGCGCCGGCTGCCACCATCTCGCCGACCTCGTTGCGGCTTTCGTCGGCCAGGCGCTGCGCCAGTTCCGCGTGGCCGCTCTTTTCCATCATGCGCATGGCGCGCCCCATGGCGCCCGGGGTGGCCGAATTGCGCATCACGTCGCGCATCACCTCCGTCGCCTGCTCCTCCTTGCCCACCTCCAGGCAAGTGCGCGCCAGCTCCATCTTCATTTCATTCGACAGCCCGCTGGCGGTGCGCACGCCGGTCACGGCATAGTCCAGCGACGCGTTCATGCGCGCCACGTTGCCGGTGAATTC
>DASWTB010000043.1:0-6066 GCA_036402315.1 Pseudoduganella sp.
CGACTGGCTTTGGTCCCATTCGCCCCTCTGGAATTTGCAAGGAATTGCCACCATTCTAACGATTCCTTGCAATTCTCAGCAGTGTTTTCTAACCGTTTAGCCTTTAGTATCGGGCGATACGCAATTGTTCAGGGCCGACTATGTATTGACAACGAAGCGTTTGGAGACAACGCTTTTCACCAGCTCATCCCAGTTCTTGTTGTCGTATAGTTTCTTCAGGTCGTCGGCCCCACTCGCGCCCTTGCCAAACATGCTGTACTCCAGCTTCAGGCTTCCAGCTTTAAATTCGTTGCTGAGACTGGTTGAAGCTGTCTCCGCACTTGCTTGAATGCTTGCGAAGGTTGCCAGCATACCGAGAGCGACTGCAATAGTCCTGCGAAAAATGTGCATCGTCATCTTCCAAATTTGGTTTAGTTAATGGAAGATTAACATTGTCTTTGAAAAAAAGGCAACCATCCAAAGCAACATTAAAGCGAACTGCCATGCAGCTGTGAAATGCAAAAAGCCCAGCCGGTTAAGGCTGGGCTTTTCTGTGTTCTGGCTCCCCGACCTGGACTCGAACCAGGGACCTGCGGATTAACAGTCCGTCGCTCTACCGACTGAGCTATCAGGGAAAAGAGGCAATATTATAACTTCCGTTCCTGCTTTTGCAAAGCCTATTTTAGATCACATGCCGAGCGACTTCAAAAGTTCGTCGGCATCGTCGGAGGAGATCGTTTCGGCCGGCGCAGCAGCCGCCGCTTTGGCAGCCTGTTCGCGTTCCAGCAGCGCATCCGGGTCTTCAACTTCGGTTTTTTCGAAGTCATGCAACTTGATGAACTCGGTGCGGTCGATCGCCAGTTCGAGATAGAAGATGTTGTTACGCTCGGTGAAGAACGACACGCGGCGCATTTCGGGACGATCCAGCGGGGTATCTACGCTCAGCGTCACCTGCTTGTTCAGCACCAGCATCTTCGGCTGGTTCTGGGTGATATTGGTATGCAGTTCGCTGCGCACCTTGCCGGTAAAGTCGCCGACGATCTGGTTCATCAGCTCGCCCATGATGTTCGCCACTTCGTCCGACGTGAAGGAGCTGGCCAGTTCGGACTTCGGCATGCCCATGCTCAGCATGTAGCGTTCGTAGATCTCCATCGCCGCCTCGGCCGAGAAGTTCAGCACGACCAGGCCGGTAAAGCCGCCGTCGAACAGCACGAAGCAGCCAATATCAGGCTTCAGGCCGACTTTGGTAATGCGCTGCACCATGGCCGAGTAGGTAATCCGGCTTTGTGAAGCCACGTTCAGGACGCGGGTGACCGACGAGCACAGGGTGGTCAGCAGGTCTTCAGTGCCGTACACCACCCGTTCTTCTTTTGTAATCATTCTTCAAATGCTCCGGTTCAAATCTAATGGATACCTTGAAGAATAACTGATTCCACCCCAAAAGCAAAAAGACCTATATCCAGTTTGCCAACATTCAGTCTCATCCTCGCACAATCCAGCTCGCCCGCCCCTGCAAATCCAGCTTCAGGGAACGCCGTTCGCCGCCATAGCGCACGGTAACGCTGTCTCCTGCCTTACCGCGCAGCGCCAGGCGCTGCAGACGCCCGCCAGACCACTCCACATCAGCCTCGATCCCGCCCCGCGCACGAATGCCGTGCATGGCTCCTTCCGGCCATGCCCTTGGCAGCGCAGCCAGCACGTGGAGCTCATTTCCCCAGGATTGCAGCACCATTTCGATTATCCCCGCCGTGCCGCCGAAATTGCCATCGATCTGGAATGGCGGGTGGGCGTCAAACATGTTCGGATAGGTGCGTTCTGGCCCCATCAGGCCAAGCAGGATGGCGTGCGCCCGATCGCCCTCGCCCATGCGCGCCCACAGTGCCAGCCGCCATGCCGTGGCCCAGCCGGTCGACTTGTCGCCTCGCGTGTTGAGCGTCACTTTGGCTGCCTGCACCAGTTCCGGGGTATCGCGCACATTCGCCTGGCTTGAAGGGTAGATTGCGTACAGGTGGGACACGTGCCGGTGCGTTTGCTCCGGCGCCCCGGCATCCCAGTCTTCCAGCCATTCCTGGAACTGGCCCTGCGCGCCAATCCGGTCTGCCGGCAAGCGTGCCAGGGTCGCCTGCAGCACACGCCTTTGCTCTGCATCGCCATCCTTCAGCAAAGCCTGGGCGGCCAGCGTATTGCGGAACAGGTCGCGCAGGATCTGGCGGTCCATGGCCGGGCCGGCGCAGATTGCCACGCCTTGATGATGCTGGTTTTCCGGAGAAATGGAAGGAGAAGTCAGCAGCCCGCGTCCCTGAGGATCCTCGACCAGTGTGTCGATAAAGAACTCGCACGCCCCTCTCATTAGCGGATAGATCCGGCGCAACCATGCTTCATCACGCGAATAATCGTAGTGATCCCACAAGGTATTGCACAGCCAGGCGCCGCCGGTCGGCCAGATCCCCCACAACGGCCCATCAATCGGTGCACTGCCGCGCCACAGGTCGGTATTGTGGTGCGTGACCCAGCCCCGCGCACCGTATGCCTTGCGTGCTGTGACCGCACCGGTCACAGCCAGGCCCTCGACCATGCGCAGAACCGGCTCGACACATTCCCCCAGGCTCGCCGGCCCAGCTGGCCAATAATTCATCTGGGTATTGATGTTGATCGTGTACTTCCCGCCCCAGGGAGGGTTGGTGCCTTCGTTCCAAAGACCCTGCAGGTTGGCCGGTTGGCTACCGGGTCGCGAGCAGGACAGCAACAGATAGCGCGCGTACTGCACGTACAGCGCCGCCAGCGTAGGCTCGGGCTGCGACTCCGCCGTGGCAATGCGCTGGTGTGTGGGCCGTATATCCTGTCCCTTGCCCAACCGGATCGAGAAGCGGCGGTACAAGGCGCGGTGCGCAGCCAGGTGCTCCGCCAGCAATCGCGTATAGGGCTTGCCGGCGGCAGCTGCGCAGTCGCGCCGCACACGCGCCACTGGATCACCGCCGGTATCGGCGAAATCAATATAGCTGGTGGCTGCAGCGATCAGCAGCGTCACGGCGCGTGCGGCGCGCACCTGCAAGCGGTCGCCAGTCACTGTGAGCTTGCCGTCGCCAAGCGCCTGCACCTTCACCGCATAACGCAGCGCCGCAGGGACGCCGGAAGATGCCTGGTTGCGCCCTTCCACCAAAAGCGCGCCATCGCCATCCGGACTAATTACCAGCGTGGCAGGGCGTGCCGCCTCATTCAGCGACTCGATCAGATGTGCTGGCGCTTGGATAGTTCCATATTCGACCTGGCCCGGATGACGGTATCCAAGGTCGAAATCGAGTACGCCATGAACCGCAGTCAGCCGCACCACAATTACTTGTGCCGACGCGCTGGCAAATACTTCCCGCGTATAGCGTGCCTTGCCTGCTGCGTAGCTGGTCTGGGCCAGCGCTGAATCCAGGCTGAGCGCGCGGCGATAAGCCGAAGGAGCTTCGGGCGCGCCGACAAAGTCGATTAACAGGTCCCCAGCAGAGCTATAAGGCATCTGCTGGTGTGAAATCATGGTGCTGCCACACAGGTCATGAGCTTCCTTGAACCTGCCCTGCTCGATCAGGGTGCGTACTTGCGGCAGAGCCGCCAGCGCCCCTGGCATGTTCGGGTCATATGGCCCACCGGCAAACAGGGTGTCCTCGTTGAGCTGCAAGCGTTCCTGGCCAACGCGCCCATACACCATGGCGCCAAGCCTGCCGTTGCCGACCGGCAGCGCCTCAACCCACGGCCCGGCAGGACGGTCATACCAAAGCTCCAGGTCTTCACGCTTGCCGCGAGCCGTGGCACTGACTGCGGCACCTGCAAGGCCCGGAAACGCCGCCGCCAGTCCAAGTGACACCATAAGGTTCCGACGCCGCATATGCACGCCCATCCTGCCCTCCATTCTTGTTCGGATAGGCGAATTATCCTTGTGCCCGGCGGCGGCAAAGCTATAACTTATTTGGCGCGAGCTATGCTTATTGCGCCCGAAAATACAGCAACAAGACTTATGAGTTTTTGCGGCTCCGACCAAAGTTCAAAAACAAGCTAACTTGCCAGTATGATACTGTTGTCAGATGAGAAAAATCTGGATCGCTCTCCTCCTTTTGGCCGCCCTGCCTGCAAGGGCCGACCGCTCCGCAGACATCGACCGTCTGGCTACACGCTATCACGCCCTCGGCCAACTGGATGGATCTGTGCTGGTGGCCGATCACGGCAAAGTCATCTACCACCGTGCCTTTGGACTGGCCAATCGCGAATGGCATATTCCCCACACCACGGACACCGCTTTCCGCGTCGCCTCGCTGACCAAGCAGTTCACCGCCACGCTGATCATGCAATTGGCCGAACAGGGCAAGCTGCGGCTGGAAGACCCCATCGGAAAATACATGCCTGAACTCAGCCAGGAGATTGGCAAGCGCGTCACACTGCACCAACTGCTGAATCACACCTCCGGCATTGTCGACTACGCGAATTACCCGGGCTTCTGGGCAAACCGCCTGGGCGAGAAAGTCCCCAAGACCGATTTCCTCGCCATCATGAACCGCCCGCTGGAATTCGAACCGGGAAGCCAGGGGCATTACAGCAGCTCCAACTACACACTGCTAGGCTGGGTCATCGAAAAACAAACCGGCAAGAGCTACAGTGAAGCCCTGGACAGCATGATCCTGCGCCCGGCAGGCATGCAGCGTACCGCGTATGACGCGCCGGACCGTATCATCCCGCGCAAGGCTTCCGGCTATGTGCGTGTGCTGGGCGAATACCGCCCAGCCGATCCGCTGTGGATTCCCAATATCGGTGCCGGCGGCGGCGTCGCCAGCACGACCGGAGACTTCTTCAAACTCGATCGCGCACTGGCCGGCAATACGCTGCTCAAGCCTTCGTCAAAACGCCAGATGTTCACCGCCTACATCAAGGACGATGTGTGGGGCGACCTCGGTTACGGCTATGGCTGGCTGGTGGGATCGCGCACCATTGCCGGCAAGCCGCGCCTGGTGCACGAGCACGGAGGTAACGCCAATGGCTTCCGCACGCTGGTCACGCGCTATCCTGAGGACGGCAAGCTGGTCGTCATCTTCCTTAACGAAGGCAATGGCAACAAGGGGTCCGAGATCTACCGCATGCGCCGCGACTTCACCGACGTCCTGTACGGGCAAGCCGTTGCACTGCCCAAGCCGGCCTTGCATGATTTACTGACCGAGGAGATTCGCCGCGCCGGCACTGACGCAGCATTGGCACGCTTCAATGCCTTGCTGGCCCAAAGCGGCAAGCCGGAAAATGGCGATGGCTTGAATCGCCTCGCCTACCAATACGCTGAAGCGGGGCAAGCCCCCACTGGCATCTCAATCCTGAAACGCGCGATCGAGCTGTTCCCGCAGGACGGCAACCTGCATGACTCAATGGGAGAGCTGTACCTGCTGCTAGGTGACAAGGCAAATGCGATTCCCGCCTATCGGCGCGCACTGGAGCTGGATCCAGGTAATTCCAACGCCGCCGCAGTTTTAAAGAAGCTCGAGTAACGGCGTCAATACCTGCCTTGGCAAGTCCGGTACTGATTGTCCACCATGCAGGAATTCGTCAAGGCCACTGTCACCAATTGCTAGCAAACTAAAACTGTTGCCAATTCTGCTTGCGTGACAATTGACTAGTATCCTACACACAGTAGGAACTATCCTAAATACCAGGTCCCAATGCAATGAGGGACAGCGTCATCTTCACAAGCATCAGCCTGATCGACTCACTTCGCATTGGTGAAGCCCCAATCGTCATCCGTGATAACGACAACGAAGGGATCTCGCCTGAGACACCTGCTATGTCCCCAAAAAGCAGCACAGCAGGCCGCGTCGAAGAATCAATTTGCAAGGATCAGCTAACCCATGCGCTGGATTTTGCCACTCACTTGTCTATTGCTTTCTGGCTGCGCCTTCACTTGGGTGAGCCCCGATGGCACGCGCACCCCGTTGGCCAGGTTAAATTCCCCCACCTTTGGCCAGGTCAAAATCCCCCAGGCAGGACAGACCGGATTGTAGTCCATCATCCTGCCGCCGGCCTTGTCAGTCCTGCTTGACGTCGGCAGACGTCAAGCGCGTTAGTCGC
>DASWTB010000044.1:0-30369 GCA_036402315.1 Pseudoduganella sp.
AGTGGGCAAGGCCACCTATCTGACCCACAAGCTCAATGGCTTCCACTCTGTTCGGTGAGACCTTGCCCCGCCGCCTTCAGAATCCTAATATCTTTCTCCAAAGGTGCAGTTTCAATATACGAGCTCCGGCAATCGGACATTTCGCTCCGCGCGAAGCGCAAAGTTCCTCGAGAAGCCGGAGCTGGCCCCGACTTTCAATTTCTGCGTGCGTACCCGCACGGAGCCTGCCGTCCTCGCCGCCTTATCCTGACTTTGATCCAACGCAAGGAGTAGCGCTGTACTAATAGTGTTTATGCTATCAGGGCCATAAAATCCCAGCAATTGGCACTCGTTTGGGGAGAGTGCTAATATATGTTCAGAACGGCATGATAGAGGTTAAGAATCATTTAAGTTCTGTCGTGCATGCTGGTAACTCTGAAAAGCATTCCCTTCAAGCGAGGATATATAAGATGACCGCAACAAACGCACTGGTACCTGCCGGCAGCAACGCGCTGACCCTTGGCTTCAGCGGGAGCCTGGGCAATCTGGACGCTTATATCTCGGCTGTGAATCGCCTGCCTATGCTGACCCACGAGGAAGAAGTGGCGCTCGGCAAGAGGCTGAAGGAAAAGAACGATATCAAGGCCGCAGAAACGCTGGTGACCTCCCACTTGCGCCTGGTGGTGTCGATCGCGCGCGGCTACCTGGGCTATGGCCTGCCACACGGCGACCTGATCCAGGAAGGCAATATCGGCCTGATGAAAGCAGTCAAGCGCTTCGACCCTGACCAGGGCGTGCGCCTGGTGTCCTACGCCATGCACTGGATCAAGGCCGAAATCCACGAGTACATCCTGAAGAACTGGCGCCTGGTCAAAGTGGCCACCACCAAGGCCCAGCGCAAGCTGTTCTTCAACCTGCGCAGCCACAAGCAGGGCCTGGACGCCATGTCGCCAGCGCAAATCGACGAGCTGGCCAAGACCCTGGACGTTAAGCGCGAGGACGTGATCGAGATGGAAACCCGCCTGAGCGGCCGTGACATCGCGCTGGAAGCGCCTTCCGACGACGAAGACGACAAGTTCTCGCCGATTGCCTACCTGTCCTCCGACAATATGGAGCCGACCAAGGTGCTGGAGGCGGAACAAGTGGTGCGCCTGCAGTCCGAAGGCCTGGAAACCGCCTTGTCCAAGCTCGACCCGCGTTCGCGCCGCATCGTGGAAGCACGTTGGCTGGCCAACGACGATGGCTCGGGCGCTACCCTGCACACGCTGGCTGAAGAATTCGGCGTGTCGGCCGAGCGCATCCGCCAGATCGAAGCGGCTGCCCTGAAAAAAATGAAGGGCGCGCTGGCCGCCTACCTGTAAGCCCAAGCGGCCTGAACGAAAGCACCGATTCCGCAAGGGTCGGTGCTTTTTTACTTCGGAAAATGCTTCTTAATGTCGGGAATTTTTACATTCCCTTCTGCAACTATTGGTAAGTCCTTGATATGGCTGAGTTTCAGTTTCTGGCATAACGATTGCTACGTAACTGTTAAGCAAATTAACTGAGGAGTTACCCATGTTTAACAAGCTTGCACTGTCCGCAATGATTACCCTGGCCGCCGGCCTCGTTGTCGCAGGTCCGACAAAAGATGGCCAGACTTATGCGAAACCGCTGACATTGACGGTCGATTCAGTGATCAGTGCGAGCTGGAATCCAGACGGTGATGCGGTCTGGACTTTTGCCGACTGGATGCATATCAAAGACCAGGAAGTGCTTTACGTCACAGTGAACGTCGACACCACCTTCGACTTCGGCATCACGCCGCCCAACGGCGGCGAAGTGCAGGAGTTCGACTTTGACTTTGTCTTCGACAATGCTTCGGCGAACAAGACCACGCCTTCCGGTTACTCGGCTTACTGGGACGATATTATCCTGACGGGTGGTGTGGTCCACACTTTCAAGCTGAACTCGCTGAACATCCACGACAACAACACCAACGTCGATTTCAAGGTCATGGCCGGCACCGCCAACGCCCCCACCAGTCCGAACGATCCAACCGATCAGCCGCTTGCGCCCCAGGCGATTCCGGAACCTGCTGCAATGGCACTGCTTGGCGTCGGGCTGATAGGCCTGGGGATAGCCCGCCGCCGCCGCCCACAATAAGTTGTGAAATCCAACTATAAGAACTGGCGCCCTCCGGGGCGCTTTTTTTGTCGGAAATGTTTACACCCTTATTGTTGAGTGGACTCAACAGTGCAACACGATAGTATGCGATTTGCTAAGCTGTTCTCAGGCCAGAGGAGAACATCATGCAAGCTAGACTGATCTGTCTGGGCATGGCGGGCCTGGTCCTCGCCATTGCCGCCGCCTGCGGCTCAACCCGCAGCACTGCCGACGACGCAGCCAGCCGTCCGGCACCACGCACCAGCGCCAGCTACGTCCTGGCACCAGGGGAAATCGTCACGCTGGCCCCTGCCGTCACGCTCAAGCTCGAGCGCGTCAATGACAGCCGTTGTAAAAAAGGCGCGGTGTGCGTCTGGGCTGGATACATCAGCTACAGCTTCGTGTTGACCGACCAGCAGGGCAACACCAGCTTCATGCTGGCGGAGGATATGCCGGGCGCCACCAGGACGGTGACGCGCAATGGGCTGACCTTTACGCTGCTGGGGATGGAGCCGGCCGAACCGCCGTCGCTGAAGGCACCGGCGCCGGATTATCGGGTAAGCTTGCGGGTAAATATTTCCCAGCCAACATAGCCGCCCATGACGCCAAACGCCCTGCCACGACGACTGACTTCCACCATCATCATTGCGCTGGCGTTCAGCGCCCCGGCCTGGGCCAAGACCCCGGTTGCCAGCGGCACCGGCGGCGCCGTCGCGACCATCAGCGAACCGGCCTCGCAAGCGGCGCTGGCAATCCTGAACAAGGGCGGCAACGCGGTCGACGCGGCGGTGGCGGCAGCCGCCGCGCTGGGCGTGACCGATCCGTTCAGCTGTGGCGTGGGCGGCGGCGGCTTCATGGTGATTTACCTGGCCAGGGAAAACCGCGTCGTCACGCTCGATCACCGCGAGGTGGCGCCGGCAGCGTTCCGCGCCGACGCTTTCGCGCCGGACGGCAAGACAATCGATTTCGATAGCGCGGTGGTCAGCGGCATGGCGGTTGGCGTGCCGGGCACGGTGCGCGGCTGGCACGATGCGCTGGACCGCTACGGCACCATGTCGTTCAAGCAGGTACTGGCGCCAGCCATCAAGGTGGCGCAGGATGGCTTCCGGCTGAACGACAACTTCGTCGCGCTGGTCAAAGAGAACCAGAAGAAGTTCGCGCTGTTCCCGGAAACGGCTGCGCGGTATATGAAGGACGGCAAGCCACTGCCGGCCGGCACCGTGCTGCGCAATCCCGACCTGGCCAAGACCTACCGCCTGCTGTCCACCGGCGGCGTGAAAGCCTTCTATTCGGGCAAGCTGGCGCAGGCCATTGTCGGTTCGGTCAACCGGCCGCCTGCCGCTGCGGGCGTTTCGGTGCGCCCGGGCCAGATGTCGCTGGCCGACCTGGCCAATTATGAAGCGCGCTGGCGCCAGCCGGTGCGCAGCACTTACCGTGGCTATGAACTGGTTGGCATGCCTTTGCCAAGCAGCGGCGGCGTAACGATCGCGGAAGCGCTGAACATCCTGGAAGGCTTCGACCTGAAATCCATGCCGCGCGAGAAGGCCGAGCACCTGTACCTGGAAGCTGCGCGGCTGGCCTTCGCCGACCGCAATGCCTACCTGGCGGATCCCGAATACGTCGATGCGCCGGTAGCTGGTTTGATCAGCAAGGAATACGCGGCGCGGCGCCGTGAACTGATCGATCCTGCCCTGGCCCGCCACCACGCGCAGCCCGGCGACCCTTACCTGTTCCAGCAAGACCCAAGCGTGCCGCTGCGCCCGGCTGCCGCAGCAAAAGCGAAGCTGCTGTCGGAAAGCGCGCACACCACCCACCTGGCCGTGTCGGACAAGGACGGCAATGTCGTGGCCTACACCTTCACCATCGAATCATGGGGCGGCAGCGGCATCACGGTGCCCGGCTATGGCTTCATCCTGAACAACGAGATGACGGACTTCGATTTCACCGGCCCGCATCCGAATGTGCCGGAAGCGGGCAAGCGTCCGCGCAGCAGCATGTCGCCGACCATCGCTTTCCGCAACGGCAAGCCGGCCTTCACCATCGGCAGCCCTGGCGGCTCCACCATTGTGACCACGGTGCTGCAGACCATCTTCAACCATATCGACCTGGGCATGGACATGCCGGCAGCGCTGAATGCCCCGCGCATTTCCGAGCGCAATGGCCAGGCCACGTCGATTGAACCGGGATTTGCCGGCAGCGCACAAGCCAGGGCGCTGGAACGCTTCGGCCAGCGCTGGGACCCCACAGCGGAGGAGATCGGCGCCGCCAATGCCATCGTCTTCAACCAGGATGGCACCGTGACCGCAGTCAGCGAAGGCAAGCGCCACGGCGTCGGCAGCGCGCTGGTGCAAAAGCGCGGACACTGATCATCCGTGCCGTTCGCGGCTGTCGTCCGGCGCCTCGGCGCGTTCGTTGAGGCCATAGTCGCGCACCACGCTGGCAATGCGCAGGCGGTAATCGGCAAACAGGCGTTCGCGCCCGGCCTGCTGGGCGGCGCGATGCGCTTCCACCCGGCGCCATTCCTGCACCGCTTCTTCGTCGCGGAAGAACGATAGCGACAGCATCTTTTCCGGGTTGGTGAGACTTTGGAAACGCTCGACGCTGATGAAGCCATCGATCTGCTCGAGCGTGGGTTTCAGCCGGGCGGCAATGTCCAGGTAGGCATCCTTGCGGCCTGCGGCCGGCGTCACTTCAAAAATCACGGCAATCATTGATGGAACTCCGGTATGCGCGCATTGACTGATGCGCGGTAAGTCCAGGTCAGGTGCGGCAGCGGCTTGCTGCGCAGCGCTTCGATACAGCCGGCGGCGATTTGCTGTGCGAGCTGCTGGCCGGGGCAGGCATGCCGGCCATGGCCGAAGCCACGCTTGGCTTCGCCGAGCATGACCAGTATCGCCTGCCCCGCTTCGACTGTCACGCCGCCAACCACACAGCGCTCGGCGGCAAAACGGCGGGTGTTGATGATGGGCGGGTCGGTTTCCATGACCTGCGCCACCAGGGCGCTGGCCTCTGTGCCGACGGCACCGCGCTGGATCGCAATCAGGCTGTTGCCCAGCAGGCCGGCGGTGGCCTCGTAAGTCTGCGACAGCAGGCCGACCAGGTTGGCGAGGATGGCGTGGTCGTTCTGCCAGCTGGCAGCGGCGGCTTCCTGCGCGACGGCTGCAGCCAGCGATCCTTCCGGCGCAGCCTGCAGCAGTTCGCGCATGGCGGCCAGCAGGCGCAGGCTGGCGGCGTGTGCCTGTTCGATCTGCGCCGCGCTGCTCAAGGGCGAGAGGCAGGCCACGAAATCGCCCATCCAACGCGCCACGGCAGGCAGTTGGGTGTCGGCGAAACCGAGCAGGCTGGCAACCGTGCTGACCGGAGCTTCGAAAACCCAGGCGCCGATCGCGCGGTCCTCGGCCAGCAGTCCTGCCGCGATGGCTCGTGCGCGCTGCTGCGCCACGTTCCCGCTGGCTGCGAAAGCCAATGCGCGCTGCAAGGCCAGCTTCGGCGCGGCGTGGCGCTCTCCTTCGTTCATGCGTACCAGCGCGCCGAACACTTCACCGGCACTGCCGCCCGCGATGGCGGCTGGCACCGGCTCAACCAGCGGCCGCACGCGCAGTGCGGGGTGGCCAAGCACTTCTTCCACCAGCGCGGTGCCAGCCGCGATCCACAGCCCTCGCCCGGCATCCCATTCCAGCTTCGGCATTTCATTCCTCCGGCAATGTTCAAGAAATTGCAGTATCCTCAAAAAAGAACACCGACAATTCGTCCGACACCGAAATATGGATTCCAAGCTCGCCAACATTGCCGGCGCCATCGCCGAACCCGCCCGCGCACGCATGCTGTGCTCCCTGCTCGATGGCCACGCGCGCACTGCCACCGAACTGTCGGTGGTAGCCGAAGTGAGTCCGTCCACGGCCAGCGCCCACCTGGCGCGCCTGAAGGATGAGCAGTTGCTGGTGCAGCTTGCGCAAGGCAAGCACCGCTACTACCAGCTGGCCAGCCAGGAGGTGGCGAGCGCACTGGAAGCCTTGCTGGTCGTTGCAGGCCTGCCACGCGATGAATTCAAACCCAACACGCCGGACCGGCTGCGCCATGCGCGCACCTGCTACGATCACATGGCAGGCACCGTCGCAGTGAAGCTGCACGACCACTTTGCCGCCCAGGGCTGGCTGGCGGAAGCCAGCGACGGATACGAATTGAGTGCCGCAGGCGAACAGCAGTTCGCGCAACTCGGGCTGGATTTGCCGGCCTTGCGCAAGCTGCGGCGGCGCTTCGCCTGCCCTTGCCTGGACTGGAGCGAGCGCAAGCCGCACCTGGGAGGGGCGCTCGGGGCGGCCCTGCTGCAACTGGCGTTGAAACGCGGCTGGGTCGAGCAGGATCTCGACAGCCGCGCGCTGCAAGTGCCACCCAAGGGCCAGCGCCAGATGCTGGCGGCCTTCGGTCTAAGCAGCGCTTAAGGTTTTGATAAGATGATGCAGTTTCCTGAACCAAGACGGAGACTCCGGTCGTGAAAAAACTCATTCGTGAAAACAAAGGCTTCATCGTCTTCCTGCTGACGCTGGGCGTGTTCCGCACCGCCATCGCCGACTGGAACCCGATTCCGTCCGCGTCCATGCACCCCAACGTGCTGGAAGGCGACGTGGTCTTCGTCAACCGCATCGCCTACGACCTGAAAGTACCGCTGACAGACATCTCCGTCAGCCACCTCGGCGAACCGCAACGCGGCGACGTCGTCACCTTCTTCTCGCCGGAAGACCGCACCCGCCTGATCAAGCGCATCGCCGCCCTGCCGGGTGACCGCGTTGAGATCCGCGGCGAACACCTGATCATCAACGGCAAGACTTCCGAATACGCAGTACTGGGCAACGCCACCGAGCATATCGACAAGGTTGGCGACCTGGAAGCGCTGCAGCTGAAGGAGCACAATGCCAGCGCCAGCTACAGCATCCAGGTGCTGCCGCAAGTGGCGGGCACGCGCGACTTCGGCCCTGTCACCGTGCCGGCCGACAGCTACCTGATGCTGGGCGATAACCGCAACAACAGCCGCGATTCGCGCTTCATCGGCTTCGTGCCGCGCAAGCTGCTGATCGGGCGCGCCGAGCGCGTGCTGGTTTCGGCCGACATCCTGGGCAACTGGGCGCCACGCACGGAACGCATCGGCATGAGCTTGCGGCCATGATCGAATTCCTGGGGCTGGCCAAGCAATACGGCGAATTCTCCGCCGTGCAGCCGCTGACACTATCGGTGCGGCGCGGCGAATTGTTTGGCTTCCTCGGACCGAATGGCGCCGGCAAGACCACCACCATCCGCATGATGATGGGCATCCTGGTGCCCAGTGCCGGCCGCGTACTGGTCGACGGCCTCGATTGCCAGGCCGATGCCGCCGAGGTGAAGCGCCACGTCGGCTACCTGCCGGACAATCCGATCTTCTACGACTTCCTGCGCGGGCGGGAGATCCTGCAATTCGTGGCGGAGATGCATGGCATGCCGCGCAAGACCGCCGTCGAACGCGCCACGCAACTGCTGCAGGAATTTGCCCTGCAGGACGTGAGCGAAGAGTTTGCCGTCAATTATTCGATGGGCATGAAGAAGAAGCTTGGCCTGGCCTGCGCCCTGGTGCACGATCCCGCCGTGCTGATCCTGGACGAACCGATCAACGGCCTCGATCCCCGCGCCGCACGCGAAGTGCAGGACCGCCTGATCGCCAGCGCCGCAGCTGGGAAGACTATCTTCGTTTCCACCCACCTGCTCGACATGGCGCAGCGCATGTGCAACCGGGTCGGCATCATCAACCGCGGCGCCCTGGTTGCCACCGGCTCGCTGGAAGAACTGCGCGGCGCCAGCAGCGATAACAGCACGCTGGAAGAGCTGTTCCTTAAACTCACCGACGACGACAGCCTGGCCGCATGACGGACCTGCCCAGCGCCCCGCGTGCATTCTGGCTGCTTGCACGGCTGCGGCTGTTGCGGCTCCTGAACATCGGCAACGCACTGCGTTTTCGCAAGGGCTGGCCGGGTCCCAGCCGCACACCCACGCGCGGCAAGAAGAACGCACGCTGGCTGGTCACCTTCGTGCTGTCAGCCTTCATGCTGTTCGCCTTCCTGAATACCGCCAGCACTTCGCTGCTGAACATGCAGTGCCGCCTGCCCACCGGCAGCCAGTGCGCAGCCACCGGACCGGATGCCGCGCCGCGCGCTGCCATGCGCAAGGCGCGCCTGGAATTACAGGCGGCGCCCTTCCATCCCGTGCTGATGCGGGCGGCCGTGATGCAGGCCACCCTGCTGTTCGGCATTGCCTTCCTGCTGCCGCTGGGGAGCAGGGAGCTGGCGCAGCCGGACTGGGACCTGGAGTGGCTGGTCACGCTGCCGCTGGAACGCCGCACCCTGCTGCTGGCGCGGATCGCGGAACGCACGCTGGCCAACCCCTCCGGCATCCTTGCACTATGGCCAATGTGCATGGCAGTCGCCTGGCATTCCGGCTACCGCTGGAGCACGCCATTGCTGGCTGCCGCTTGCACCCTGCCCTTGCTGGCCTGCGCCGCAACGCTGCGCACGTTGGCCGATACCGGCCTGCGCCTGCGGCTTGCACCGTCGCAGCTGCGCAACCTGCAAGCCATTGCCTCAGTCGCCAGCATGCCGCTGATGTACCTGGCCATGTCGCTGGCCATGCCGACCGCCACGCTGACCATGGGCTGGGCTGCGCAATTCCCGGCCTGGACCCTGTGGACGCCGCCAGGCCTGGCGCTGCAAGCCCTGAACGCACGCGATGCGCTGCATGGCCTCGGCTACGGCGCCCTGCTGGCGGCGCAAACCGCCTTCCTGCTGTGGCTTGGCTTGCGCCTGCTGAATGCCTTGCTGGCCGACGGCGTGGTCGCTACCGGTTCGCGCGAAACCGGACGCGGCGCCGGCTCCGGTTCGACCTTCGCCGGCTGGGCGCTTGGCACGCCGCTGCAACGTCGCGAGCTGCGGCTGCTTAGCCGCGACCGCAACTTCCTGGTGCAAAGCCTGCTGATCCCGCTGATTATCTTCGGCAGCCAATTGGTGCTGAACGGCCAGGTGAAGGATATGGACCAGTTCATCGGCAACCCTGCGCTGCTGTCTTCGGTTGCCTTCGGCCTGGGCGCCTATGTGCTCATGCTGTCGGCATTTCAGACCATCAATACCGAAGGGCACGCCCTGTGGCTGCTCTACACCTACCCGCAAAGCATTGGCGGCATTCTGGCTGAGAAGGCGCAGCTTTGGTCGGTGCTGGCCCTGGTCTATCCCCTGGCAGTATTCGCGATCGGACTGTGGTTCGGCGTGCCCGTCGACAGCGGCCTGCTGTCGCAGCTCGTGCTGGTCGTGGCCGGCATTCCGATCTTCGCGACAATCGCCGTGTCGCTGGGCGTATGGGCATGCGATCCGCTGGCGCAGGACATGCACGCCCGCGTGCGCCCCACCTTCGCTTATGCCTACCTGATCCTGTCGTCGCTGTACACCTACGCCCTGAACACCCGCGAATGGCATGTACGCCTGGCGGCCATCGTGCTGCTGGTTTCCCTCGCCTTGTCGCTGTGGCAGCGCGCCCGCGACTCGCTGCCCTACCTGCTCGATCCAAGCGCCTCGCCGCCGCCGCGTGTATCCGCCTCGGACGGCATCATCGCCGCCATCCTGTTCTTCCTGTTGCAGTTATTGGTCGCAGGTGCGCTATACCTGGCCGGCAAGCCGCTTTCGCTGCCGATGGTGACGCTGTCCTTCGCCGTGGCCGGCGCCCTGGTTTATGGACTGGCGCGCCTGCTGTATTGGCGCAGCGGAACGAGCGGCGTGCCGCGCTTGTGGACAGGGGCCTGGAGCGCCGCCTGGCGCAGCGCCATCGGCTGGGGTTTGCTGATGGCATTGCCCGCGCTGGCTGGCGGCTTCCTGTGGCTTGCCATCCTGCGCCATTTCGGCGCCGTGCCGGCCGCCCCGCCGCCGCTCGCGCTGGTGTGGCTGGCGCCACTCGCCGTGCTGGCGGCGCCGCTCTTTGAAGAATTCATCTTCCGCGGCCAGATTTTCGGAGGCCTGCGCCGCTCGCTGCCAGCCTGGCAGGCGATGGCAGCCAGCGCCGCGCTGTTCGCAGTCATCCATCCCCCGCTGGCAATGGCGCCGGTATTCGTGCTTGGCCTGTGCACCGCCATCGCGGCCGAACGCAGCAAATCGCTGCTGGCCCCCATGCTGGCGCACGCCCTGTACAACGCCGGCATGCTCGCCCTCCAATAAAAAAAGCGGTGGCCTGTTGCCAGGACCACCGCAAGGAAGAACGCCATGGGGGGCGTTAACGGAGGTAAATCGACTTAGCGGGACTGGTGCGACATCATCCAGGCCACGAAGGCTTCGCGGTTGCGCGAGCAGATCAGCACCTTCCCGCGGCCGGAGAAGCGCAGCACCATGCCTTCGCCGCTGGTTACCGAGTTGACCAGGTTGCCGAACAAGCCGCCACCGGAGCGGGTCGCCACGGCCAGTTCGTAACGCAGGGCGCTATCCCAGGCCACCACGTGGGCGTTGTCGATCACGACTTCCTTGCCCGGCTCCACGTCAACTTCATGCAGCGCGCCGAAGCCCGACACCACCAGCTGGCCGGAGCCGGTCGATTCGGTGATGAAGAAGCCGCCGCTCTGGCCGAACAGCGCATTGCCGACGTTCTGGGTACGCACCCGCAGGTCGATGCCGCTGCTGGCTGCAACGAAGGCGCCGTCGCTGATCAGGTATTGGCGTTCGCCGACTTCCAGTACGCGCATCGCGCCCGGCAGGTTGGGCGACAGCAGGCAGTTGCCGTCGCCGCCGCTGGCTTCGATGTTCTGCTGGAAGAAGGATTCGCCATTCGCCAGGGAGCGCATCAGGGCGCCACCCAGGCCGCCGCGCATCTTGCCCTTCAGCTCGAGCGTCGAATCCATCATCACCATCGCGTTCGATTCGCAGAAGATGCGCTCGCCCTGTTTCATCGATACTTGCAGAAAGGGGTCGATATCCCCGGTTACTTTAAAAGTCGTCATAGTTTCAGGCTCCTTTCAATTCAAACTTCTTGTGGCGGATCGAAGACCACAGCGATGCCACGATAAACGCCACACCAATCAGGCCGGTAACCACCTCCGGAATATGGAACTTCATGCTCGCCAACATGATCACGGCCAGGATGCCGATCGCGTAGTGGGCGCCGTGCTCCAGGTAGACATACTCTTCGAGCGTGCCCTTGTGCACCAGGTAGACCGTCATCGAGCGTACGAACATCGCGCCGATGGCCAGGCCCAGCATGATGATCACAACGTCGCTGGTGATCGCAAATGCGCCGATCACGCCATCGAAAGAGAACGAAGCATCCAGCACTTCCAGGTAGAGGAAGCCGCCGACACCGCCGCGCTTGACCAGCTCACCGGCATTCACGCCCCCTTCTTCGCCCTTCTCCATCCAGGTCGAGAGCGCATCCACGGCAACGTAGGTCAGCAGGCCCCACATGCCGGCCACCAGCACGATGAACTTCTGCGATTCTTCGACGATGCCCAGGCTACCCAGCAGCACGCCCATCGAAATCATGATGGCAATCGAAGACACCTTGCCCAGCGCGCCCAGCTTGCGTTCCACGTGACCCAGCCAGTGCATCTGCTTTTCATGGTCGAAGATAAAGTTCAGGAACACCATCAGCAGGAACATGCCGCCGAATGCCGCCACTTCAGCATGGTGGTTGGTCAGGTGAGTCGAGAAGGCTTTCGGGTCGTTCAGCGCCAGCGTCCATACGTCAGGAATGCTGAGGTCTGCCGCCACTGCCACGATCACCAGCGGGAATACCAGGCGCATGCCGAATACCGCGATGATGATGCCGACACCAAGGAACAGCTTTTGCCAGAATTCGTCCCAGTTTTTCAGGACGGAGGCATTGACAACTGCGTTGTCGAAGGAGAGCGAGACTTCCATCACGCTCAGGATAAAGGCGATCCACAAGGCCGCCAGGGCGCCGCTGACGCCAGTTTGTTGGTACCCCCACCAGCCTGCCACAGCAAGACAGATGAAGGAGACCAGGAATGAGATCCTGAAGTGCTTCATCGGTTGACCCTTTCTCGTTGATAAGTCTGGCCAGTCTAAGGGCAGGACAACAATTTAAAAATAGAAGATAATCGAAGTATTACTTCGTAAAAACAGAAGCATGAAGACCACCGGCCTGAACTTCCGCCACCTCTACTTCTTCCGCATGGTCGCCGCCGAGGTCAGCGTGACCCGGGCCGCCGACCGGCTGGGCTTGGCCATCCAGACGGTCAGCACCCAGATCGCGGCGCTGGAGCAATCAATCGGCAAGTCGCTGCTGACCCAGCAGGGACGCCGCCTGGTGCCGACCGAGGCGGGCCGGGTGGCGCTGACGTATGCCGAGCAGATTTTCCAGCTGGGCGACAGGATGCAGGAGGCGCTTGAAGAGGTTGACGCGGGCAAGATCCGGCTGACAGTCGGCATTTCCGATTCGATGCCCAAGCTGATCGCGGCGCATTACCTGCAGGCGGCGCTGCCGCCCGAGACCCCGGTGCGGCTGGTGTGCACCGAGGGCGAATTCGACGTCCTGCTGGCCGAACTGGCGCTGCACAAGCTGGACGTAGTGCTGACCGACCGTCCGGTGCGCGCCAGCGCCTCGCTGAAGGTGTTCAGCCACCTGCTGGGGGAAAGTGAGATGCAGCTGTTCGGCGTGCGTGCGCTGGCGCGCAAATACGGCAAGGATTTTCCGGAGAGCCTGAACGGCGCTCCGATCCTGCTGCCAACGCGGAATACCGCCTTGCGCGGCCGCATCGACGCGTGGCTGCTGGAACAGGGCGTACGGCCCGATGTCGTGGGCGAATTCGAAGATAGCGCAATGCTGAATACCTTCGGCCGCAGCGGCATGGGACTGTTCTTCGCGCCGGCGGCGCTGGCCGAAGATATGCTGGAGCAGTTTGGCGCCGTGCCGGTGGGGCCGGCATCCGAGCTGCAAGAACAGTTTTACGCCATTTCCAGCGAACGGCGCATCAGCCACCCTGTGGTCGAGGCGATGCTGAATATTTCGCAGCGATAGCGTCAAGGCCGGCGTTGGCGTAAGTCATCATGTCGTCGACCAGGCCCTCAACGTCGTCGCCCAGCGCGGGAAACACCTTGGTGCGCATTTCGCGCGGTGCCACCAGCAGTGCCAGGCAAGGCGACATCAGGAGGAACAGCGCGCGCTGCAGGCCGGGCGTAGTGGGCGGCAGGCCGAGAATCTCGCATACGATGCCCAGCATGACCATGGCCTTGGGCGCGATCGCCTTATGCACCAGCGCCGGCGCGTGCTCGGTCGGCGACATCAGTTCCCTGATCACGACGCGCGCGCCCCAGTGCGCCTGCGGCCCGGTGGCGCGCAATACGATGCCGCGCAAGATCACGCGCAGCTTGTCCCGCGGCGCCAAGTCGCGCGACGCGATTTCCTGCATGTCCTCAAGCTTGAGCAAGTGATGGTGGGCTTCCACCAGCACAGCTTCATATAGCGCACCCCGGCTGCCGAAGTGATAATTGACGGCAGCGATATTGGTGCCGGCGCGGGCGCAGATTTCCTTGCTGGTGGCGTCGGCAAAGCCGCGCTCGGCGAACACCTGTCCTGCCACGTCCAACAAGGCCTGGCGGGTGGCGTCGCCGTCCTGGCGGCTGGCGCGGATTGCTGTCTTTTTTTGCATGGCTCGCATTGTACGTCGAAAAGTAATTCAAATCCAAATTTGAATTTGATGTAGAATTTCCGCAGTAGGTTCTGCCATGAACAAAAAGCTTGTTGGAATTGCCATTCTGGCCGCGGCAGCCATCGCGGCCGGCGCCTGGTACTGGAGCCGCCCAGCGCCGAACGACAAGGAACTGGTCCTGTACGGGAACGTCGACCTGCGCCAGGTGGCGCTCGCCTTCCCGGCCAGCGAGCGGGTGGCGCGCGTGATGGCCGAGGAAGGCCAGAAGGTGCAAGCCGGCCAGGTCCTGGCGGAACTCGATACGCGCGGCCTGCGCTTGCGCTTAAGCGAAGCCGAAGCCCAGGCGTCCGCCCAGCAGCAAGTATTGGCTCGCCTCAAAGCCGGGACCAGGCCCGAAGAAGTGGCGCAATCGCGCGCCCGCACAGCCGCTGCGCAGGCGGAGGCCGAACTCGCGCGTCAGCAACTCGAGCGCGTGCTGGCCGTCCAGCAGGACAGCAATGGGCGCGCTGTCAGCCAGCAGGATGTCGATGCGGCCCGTGCCCGCGCCAAGTCGGCGCAGGCAGCTTTGGAACAGGCGCGCCAAGGGCAGGAACTGGCCCTGCATGGCCCGCGCCGCGAAGACATCGCCCAGGCGCAGGCCCAGCTCGATGCAGCCAATGCGGCAATCGCGCTGCTGCAATACCAGCTCGGCGAAGCGTCGCTGAAGGCGCCGGTCAACGCCGTGGTGCGGGCGCGCTTGATGGAAGCGGGCGACATGGCTTCGCCTCAACGTCCGGTCTATACGCTGGCGATCGCAGACCCGAAATGGGTGCGGACTTACGTGCGCGAGGCGGACCTGGGGCGTATCAAGCCTGGCGCCGCGGCCAGCATTTCAATCGACAGCCAGCCGGGCAAGGCGCTGGCCGGCAAGGTTGGCTACATTTCGTCGGTGGCCGAATTCACGCCCAAGACGGTGCAAACGGAGGAGCTGCGCACGGCCCTCGTTTATGAGGTGCGCGTACTGGCCGACGACAAGGCCGATGTGCTGCGCATGGGAATGCCGGCAACCGTGCGGATTGCGGTCGGGCGCTGACCATGGCTTCGGCTGTCCTCAGCGGACGTGGTTTGTCCCGCCACTTTGAAGTCAAGGGTGCACCGGCGCCGGTGGCGGCGGTGCGCGATGTGACGCTGGAAGCGGCGGCGGGCGCGCTGACGGCGCTGGTCGGGCCGGATGGCGCGGGCAAGACGACCTTGCTGCGCATGGCGGCGGGCTTGCTGGCGCCCAGCAGTGGCAGTTTGTCGGTTCTTGGCGTCGATGTCGCGGCGCGTCCACAGGAGGTGCAGGACCGCATCAGCTACATGCCGCAGCGCTTTGGCTTGTACGAGGACTTGAGCGTGCAGGAGAACATGGACCTGTACGCAGACTTGCATGGCGTGCCGGCGGACGTGCGGCGCGAACGCTTCGCGCGGCTGCTGCATATGACGGACCTGGCGCGCTTTACTTCGCGGCCGGCGGGCAAGCTGTCCGGAGGGATGAAGCAGAAACTCGGGCTGGCTTGCACCTTGGTGCGATTGCCGCAGCTGTTGCTGCTCGATGAGCCGACTGTCGGTGTCGATCCGTTGTCGCGGCGCGAGCTGTGGGAGATCGTGCAGCAGCTGGTGGATGAAGAGCGGCTGTCGGTGCTTGTCAGCACTTCGTACATGGACGAGGCTGAGCGCTGCCAGCAGGTGTTTGTCATGCATGAGGGGCGGTTGCTGGCGTCGGGGGCGCCTGCCGAATTGCGCTCTCGTGCTGATGGCCTGTGCTTCACTGCGACGCCGCGTGCTGGCGAGTCGCCGCGGGCGCTGCAGGCGCGCTTGATCGATGCGCGGGAGGTCGTGGTTGATGCGGTGCCGGAGGGCGGGCATGTGAGGTTTATCCGGCGGATGGATGCTTCGGGCGCCGCGGTTCTTCAATTGCTTGCTGGCTTGCCAGTTGCGCCAGTACCAGCGCGGCTGGAAGATGGATTCATGCTGCTGCTGCGCGGCTTCCCTCCATCCCCCGCCGCTCGCCCTGACGCAGCCGGGGATGCCGCAGGGCCACGCGAGCCGGTCAGCAGCGTGGATCAAGCGCCGCACAGCTTAGAGGGTGACGGCGTGGCTACGGGCGACCGCGCGGCTCCTGCGGCAAGTGGCAAGGCGGCGGACAGCGAGCATCTGCAGCCGCGGGGCCAGGTGGCGGGCGGCGCGGCGGCGGTCGGGGAGCCGATGATCGAAGTGCGCGACCTGGTGCGCAGGTTCGGCGACTTCACGGCGGTGGCGAGCACCAGTTTCAGCGTCGCGCGGGGCGAAATCTTCGGTTTGCTGGGTCCTAACGGCGCAGGCAAGACCACCACCTTCCGGATGCTGTGCGGCCTCCTCCCTGCCAGCTCCGGCTTCCTGCAAGTGGCCGGCGTCAACCTGCGTCACGCCCGCGCGCAAGCCCGCGCGAAAGTCGGCTATGTCTCACAAAAATTCGCCCTGTATGGCAACCTGACCGTGCAGGAAAACCTCGACTTCTTCGGCGGCGCCTACGGTTTGTACGGCAAGCGCCTGAAACAGCGCACCAGCCAGGTGCTGGAAGAATTCCAGCTACGCGGCCAGGAACACATGCCAAGCGGCCAACTGCCGGGCGGCTTCAAGCAACGTCTGGCAATGGCCGCCAGCCTACTGCACGAGCCCGAAGTGTTATTCCTGGACGAACCCACCAGCGGTGCAGATCCGCTTGCGCGGCGCGAATTCTGGCGCCGCATCACTACCCTGTCGCAGCAGGGCGTCACCATCGTCGTGACCACGCACTTCATGGAAGAAGCCGAGTACTGCGACCGCATTGTCATCCAGGACGCCGGCAGGCTGCTCGCCATCGGTACGCCGCGTGAAGTCCGCACGCAAGCGGGCGATGCAGGCAATATGGAAGACGCCTTCATCGCCATCGTCGAAAAGAACCGCAACGGAGCCGCGCCATGAACAGCGGCTTCCGCTCACGCCTGACAGCCTTGGTGCGCAAGGAATTCCGCCAGCTCCTGCGCGACGCCTCGAATATAGCAATCGGCATCGCCCTGCCGATCGTGCTGATCCTCATTTTCGGCTACGGCCTGTCGCTGGACGTCAAGAACGCCCCCATCGCCATCGTGATGGAGGACAGCTCCCCCACCGCGCAAGACGCCGTCGCAGGATTCAGCCTGTCCCCTTCTTTCGCGCCGCTGCCGGTCGCCTCGATGCACGACGCAGAGGCATTGATGCGCGACCGCCGTGTGGACGCCATCGTCCGCATCCCCGCCACGTTCACGCGCGATGTCGCTGCGGGCGCCGCCGCCGTGCAAATCATTGTGCACGGCGCGGAAGCCAACCGCGCCAGCATCGTCCTGAACTACGCCAGCGGCGCACTGCAGCAATGGAACGCGCGCCGCGCCGAACGCCTGGGCAGCGCAGCCCGCGCCGACGCCCTGCCAGCCAACGGCGCCGTGCGCATCGAACAACGCATGTGGTACAACAGCGCCAACACCAGCACCTGGTACCTGGTTCCCGGCCTGATCGTGCTGATCATGACCCTGGTGGGCGCCTTCCTGACCGCGCTGGTGATGGCGCGCGAATGGGAGCGCGGCACACTGGAAGCGCTGTTCGTCACCCCGGTGCGCCCGGTCGAAATCCTGCTGGCCAAGATCATCCCCTACTTTTGCGTCGGCATGATGGGCCTGTTCCTGTGCCTGGCCGCCGCGCGCTTCCTGTTCGAAGTCCCGATGCAGGGATCGCTCCTGGTTATCGTGATCGCCTCCATGCTGTACCTGGTTGTGGCAGTCGGCATGGGCCTGTTGAGTTCTTCCGCCACCAAGAACCAGTTCCTGGCCAGCCAGCTCGCCCTGGTCAGCAGCTTCATGCCCTCGCTGATGCTGTCCGGCTTCCTGTTCGACTTGCGCAACGTCCCCTTGGCCGTGCAAGTGGTCGGCCGCATCCTGCCCGCGACCTATTTCATGGAACTGGTGAAAACCCTGTTCCTGGCCGGGAATGTCTGGCCGCTGATACTGCGCAACTGCGCCATCCTCGCCGCCTACGCAGTGCTGTTGCTGGGCATTGCACGCGTGGTCACCCGCAAACGACTGGACTGAGGCTGACATGATCAATTTCTTCCGCCGCATTGCCGTCATCGTTCGCAAGGAATTCCTGGCGGTGCTCAAGGACCCGAAGAGCCGCTTCATCCTGGTGGTGCCGGCCATCGTGCAAAGCCTGCTGTTTGGCTACGCCGCGACCTACGACCTGACCTACGTGCCGTATGCGCTGAATGACGCCAGCCACAGCGCCGCTTCCGCTGAGCTGCTGGCCAAGCTGGATGCCAGCGGCACCTTCCGCCGCACGCTCACCTTCGAAACCCAGGAAGCGCTGCGTGAAGCCATCGACAGCGGGCACGCACTCCTGGCCATCAGCATCCCCGTCGACTTTGAGCGCAGGCTGTATGCGGGCGATGCCGCGCCCCTGCAAATTGTGCTTGATGGACGAAATTCCAACACGGCCGGTTCGGCAGCGGCGTATGTCGGCGCCGTGGTGGCCGACTTCAACCGCCAATGGCGCGAAAAGCACGGCGGCGCGCCGCCCGCCTTGCGCATCGAATCGCGCGCATGGTTCAACCCGAACCTCGAGACGCGCTGGTACCTGATGCCGGGCATGATCGCCGCCCTCAGCATGCTGCAAACCCTGCTCCTGACCGCCCTTTCGGTGGCGCGTGAACGCGAGCAGGGCACCTTCGACCAGTTGCTGGTCACTCCGCTGACCCCGATCGACATCATGATCGGCAAAGCCCTGCCCCCCATCATGATCGGCCTGGTGCAGTCGACGCTGATCCTGCTGGTCACGCGGCTGTGGTTCGGCGTGCCGATGGCCGGTTCGCTGCTTTCCATCTACGCCGGGCTGACGCTGTTCACGGTTGCCAGCGTTGGCATCGGCCTGTCGATATCCGCAGTGTCGCTGAATATGCAGCAGGCCATGCTGTACACCTTCGTGCTGGTGATGCCGATGATGCTGCTGTCCGGGCTCACCACGCCGGTGCGCAACATGCCGCAAGTGCTGCAGGTCGTCACCATGGCGAACCCGCTGCGCTTTGCCATCGACATGGTGCAGCGCGTCTATCTGGAAGGCGTCGGCCTCGGCACGCTATGGCCGAACATGGTGCCGCTCGTGCTGATTGCCCTGATTACGCTGCCATTAGCCGCATGGCTGTTCCGCCATCGTCTTGCCTGAACTGGAAACATCATGAAACAGCGCACACTTTCCCTGCTTTGCCTGTCGCTGGCCGCCTGCGCGGCCGGGCCGGACTATCGCGAGCCTGCCGTGCAGGCGCCTGCCGCCTACGGCGACTGGCACGGCGGCTCCCCTGCCTTACGCGAGACTGGCCTGGCATCGGGTACGGCGCGGTCTTTTGCCCGCTTCAACGACCCAGTTTTAATCAGCCTGCAGCAGCAGGTCCTGGCCGCAAGCCTGGACGCGCAGTCGGCGGCACTGCGCTTCGCCCAGAGCCGCCTGGCGCGCAACGTGGCGGCCAGCGCGCAAGGGCCGCAGCTCAACGCCCATGCCGGCGCCACCCGGCAGCGCCAATCGGAATCCGGCGCCGGAACGCGCATGGTCGATGCCATCGGACCGGCGAACCGCGATGTGCTGATCGAAGAGCTCAGCGATCCCTTCACGCTGTACCAGGCGGGCTTCGATGCCGCCTGGGAGCTGGACTTGTGGGGCCGGGTGCGGCGCAGCGTGCAGGCCGCCGATGCAGGCATGGCGGAAGCCAGCTCGGTGCTGCGGGACGTGCAACTGGCAGTGCAGCTCGAGGTGGCCCGCAACTATTACGAACTGCGGGCAGCCCAGCGCCAGCAGGAATTGCTGCAGGCGGACCTGGCGGCGGCGCGCGACATCGCTGCACTGGTGGCAGCACGCCGGCGCGGCGGACTTGCCACCGATCTTGAAGTCGAGCAGCAGCGCCTGGTCCTCGCGGAACTTGAAGGCCGCTTGCCGGCGCTGCTCGAGCAGGAAGCAGCTGCCATCAACAGGCTGACAATGCTGCTGGCGAAGCCACCCGGTGCGCTGCAGGAGCAAATCGCCGCGCAGCATGGCCCGGCGGCCCCCCTCGGGCCAGACCTGGCACTGGGCGTGCCGGGCGAAGTAATGCGGCATCGCCCTGACATCCAGGCAGCGGAAGCCCACCTGCAGGCCGCCACTGCCAGGATCGGCGTCGCGCTGGCCGATCTCTACCCGCGCATCACGCTTGGCCTGTCGCTCGGCTTCGAATCGCTCGAGGCGGGCAAGTTCGGCGACTGGGGCAGCCGCCAATGGTCGCTTGGCCCCAGCCTGCAACTGCCGATCTTCGACAATGGCCGCCGCCGCGCGACAGTGGAACTGCACAAGCTCGAAGAGCAGGAGGCCGCCATCAACTTCCAGAAAACCGTTCTGAAAGCCTGGCATGAAATGGACGACGCCCTGTCTGCCTACGCCGCCGCGCGCCAGCGCCAGCAGGCACTCGCCGCGAGGGAGAGCAGCGCCGGCGCCACGCTGGAGCTGGCCACCCTGCGCGCGCGCCGCGGCCTGAGCGACGAGCTGCCGGTACTGCAAGCGCAGCGCGCCTTGCTCGCCGTCCAGCGCGAGCGCGCCGCCAGCGACGCCGAGCTTGCATTGCGCCTGGTCGGCATCTGCAAGGCCAGCGGACTGGCCCCGCAACCATAGCTTTCTAGCAAGAAATTATCAGATTTGCGCGAGGCGCGCCCTGGGTCGGATAAGATAGAGGTTTTCGACTCTCCGCCTTAGGGCGCATATGGACAACCTTTTACTAGTCATTTTTGCACTCTTCCTCGTAGCACTGAACGGCTTCTACGTCGCCGCCGAATTCAGCATCGTCACCCTGCGCCGCACCCGCGTGCGTGCCATCGAAAAGACCCAGGGCCTGCGCGGCCGCATCCTTGCCAAGGTCCACGGCCAGCTTGATGCCTACCTGTCCGCCTGCCAATTGGGTATTACGCTTGCCTCGCTCGGCCTGGGCTGGATCGGTGAACCTGCCTTTGCCCGCCTGCTGGAACCCCTGCTCACTTTCATTGGCATCACCTCGCCGGAAATCGTGCACGGCATTTCCTTCGTGTTCGCTTTCGTCACCATCTCCTTCCTGCACATCGTGGTCGGCGAGCTGGCGCCGAAATCGCTTGCCATCCGTATTCCCGAAGCGGTTGCGCTGTGGAGCGCCATCCCGCTGTACGCTTTCTACTGGACCATGTACCCGGCCATCTGGCTGCTGAACCAGAGCGCCAACGCGGTGCTGCGCCTGGCCGGCCTGGGCCATGCCGGCGGCCACGAATCGCACTATTCGACCGATGAACTGAAGCTGATCCTGCGCACCAGCCAGCCCGGCGAGGCCTTCAACAAGGATGAACGCAACATCCTGGCCAACTCGCTGGACTTCTCGCAACTGCGCGTGGCCGACCTGATGCGCCCGATCAATGAAGTGATCGCATTGCACGCCGGCCGCTCGATCGACGAAAACCTCGATACGGTGGTGCGCAACCGTTTCAGCCGCTACCCTTACTTCGACGAAGAAGGCGACACCGTGCTGGGCGTGGTGCACCTGAAAGACCTGTTCTTCGCCCTGCAGTCGCGCAAGGAGCTGAAAAACCTGTCAGGCTTCCTGCGCCCGGTGGAAACCATTTCGGCCCGTACCCCGGCACTGGAACTGTTCCGCCGCTTCAAGGACGGTGCACCGCACTTCGCCCTGATTGGCGAAAAGGGCAAGCGTCCGGTGGGCTTCCTCACGCTGGACAACCTGCTGGGCGCCATGGTCGGCGAGATCCACGACGAATTCCGCCTCAATGAAAACGACTGGCTCAAGCAGCCGGACGGCTCGCTCATCGGCAAGGCCAGCCTGCCGATCTTCTCGCTGGAGCGCATCCTCGGGGTCGACATCGAGAACGAAGAACTGGGCCTGGGCGAAGTGGAATCGGTCGGTGGCCTGATCATGCTGAAGCTCGGTGACATCCCGAAACAGGGCCAGCGTGTCGAATTCGACGCCTTCGACCTGGTCGTGAAAAAGATGAACGGCCCGCGTATACTGTTGGTAAAGGTAATCCCGCGCAACCTGCCACCGGATTCCGACGAACAGGATTGATATGCTGCTGCGCAGTGTCCTGATTGCGGCTGCGGCCTGCCTGGCCGGCAGCGCCGCAGCAGCGCCCTGCGGCCCCTACACCGTCGCCATGTACGAACACGGCGCCTTGTACTACCGCAGCGGCGAGCAATGGGCCGGCATCGACAAGGACATTGTCGACGAGCTGGCGCGCCGCACAGGCTGCGAGCTGCGCATGACGCGCGACTCGCGCATCCGCATCTGGACCATGCTGAAGGAAGGCACGCTGGACATGACCATGTCCGGCATATCCACGCCAGAGCGCGAAGGCTTTGCGCGCTTCACACCTTACCTTCAGTCGCGCAATATGCTCCTGGTGCGCAATGAGGTAGCACGGCTTGCTGCCACGCTCGAACAATTTGCCGCACGGCCGGAATTGAAGGTCGCCGTCATCAAAGGCTTCCGGCACGGCGCCACCTACGATGCCTGGCTGGACCGCCTGCGCAAGCAGGGCCGCGTGTACGACACGCCGGATTACAGCACGCTGCTGCGGCTATTCCAGTATGGCCGCGTGCAGGCTATCCTCCAGCTAAGCAGCAACATCGACGCCCTGCACCGCGATGCGCAGTTGCGCACACAGTTCCGCGTGCTGGACCTGGTGCCACGCGAGAACGTACAGGGATCGCTGGTCATCTCCCGCCTGGTTGCCGATGCCTCGGCCAGCAGGCTGGAACAGGCACTGCGTGCCATGCGCGAAGACGGCACCGTCAAAACCATCATGGAACGGCATACCAGCCCCGAACGGGCGCTGGCCATGCTGGTACGCTAGGCAGTTTGCCTGGCGAGTCCAAACCGGCCCGGCCCGCCTAAACGACTGGCTTGACGTTAGTCCAATTCCTGAGCAAGCCAAGCGCCACGGCCAGCAAAGTCGGGCCGATGAACAAGCCGACGAAGCCGAAGGCCAGCACGCCCCCCATCACGCCAAGCAGCACCAGCGCGAACGGCAGGCTGGAACCGCGCGAGATCAGTATCGGCTTGACCACGTTGTCGACGCCGCTGATGATAACCACGCCGTAGATCAGCATGAAGACGCCCCAGCCGGTCATTCCTTGCGAAAACAGCCAGATCGAGGCACCGCCCCATATCAGCGGCGGCCCCACCGGCACCAGCGAGAAAATGAAGGTAGCCACGGACAGCAAGGCCACCGCAGGCACGCCGGCGATCAGGAAACCTACAGCCGCCACGGCAGCTTGCGCCAGGGCGGTGCCCAGCATGCCGTACATCACGCCGGTCACTGTGCGGCTGACGGTTTCCGCAACTTCGACCGCATGCTCGCCCATGATCTTGTTCATGCCCACTTCCAGGGCGGCCACGATGTTATGGCCGTCGCGATACAGGAAGAACGAGACAAAAGCGGCCAGGCTGACCTGCGCCACGCCGGCGCCCAGAACAATGCCGCTGTTCAGCAGGATGGCGCGGGCCGGTTCGACGTATTTCTTGGCCACGGCCAGCAGTTCTTCCTTGCTGCTCATGATCTGGCGCAGGTAGGAATCCACAACCTCTCCCACCACGGGCAACTGGCGCAGCCAGGCCGGCGGTTCGAAGCCGCCTGCATCGAGCGCCTCGCGAGCGCCGCGGTAGAAGTGGGTCACGCTGTCGGCGATGTTCCAGGTCACCAGCGTCAGCGGCAACACGATGACCAGCACCAGGCTCACGGTCATCACCGCCGCTGCAAGGGTGCGGCGGCCATTCAGGCGGGCCAGCAGGCGCAGGTACAGGGGCCAGGAGGAAATGGCGATGGCGGCGGCAAACAGGATGCCGGCCAGGAAGGGGCGCAGGACATACAGGCAGCCAATGACGAGGAAGACAATGGCTGCCAGGCGGCTATAGGGCTGAAATCGTTGTTCCATGCCCTTAGCTTATCAGGAATCAGTTGGCGACGAGAAGCTTCAGGTCGTGCACGACAGGCGCCGGGCCGCCGCCATGGCGCAGGAACAGGCGCAGCTTGCCGTTCTTGTCGAACACATAGCTGCCAGCCGTGTGGTCGATGGTGTAGCTGCCGGGAGTCTTGCCCGGCACCTTCTGGTAGAACACTTTGAACTCCTTGGCGGTGGCGGCCACCTGCTCCGGCGTGCCGTACAGGCCCACGAAGCGCGGGTCGAAGCCCGGCACGTATTGCGACAGCAGTTCCTTGGTATCGCGCTCAGGGTCGAGGGTGGCGAACAGCACCTGCACCTTGTCGGCGTCCGGGCCCAGTTCCTTCATCACGGCCGACATTTCAGCCATGGTGGTCGGGCACACGTCCGGGCAATGGGTAAAGCCGAAGAACAGCACCACCACCTTGCCCTTATAGGTGTCGAGCGTCACCGGCTTGCCGGTATGGTCGTTCAGCGAGAAGCCCTTGCCGTAATCGAGGCCGGTCAGGTCGGTGTTTTCGAACTTGAGCTGCTTCTCGCCGCAGGCAACCAGCGCGAGCAGCATGAACAGCACTGCAAACAGTTTTTTCATGACTCAGAACTTGAAGTAGTGGTCGACCAGCAGCGCCGCAAACAGCAGCGACAAGTAGATGATGGACCAGGTGAAAGCCTTGCGCGCCACGATATCGCTGTAATGCTTGTAGATGCGCCAGCCGTAGTACAAGAATACCGCGTTCAGCGCGATTGCGCTGAACAGATAAATCAGGCCGCTCATCTTCACGGCGAACGGCAGCAGCGTGGTCGCAGCCAGGATGATCGAATACAGCCAGACGTGGAAGGCGGTGAAACCCATGCCGTGCGTCACCGGCAGCATCGGCAGGCCGGAACGCTCGTAGTCGGCCTTGCGGTACATGGCCAGCGCCCAGAAGTGCGGCGGGGTCCAGACGAAGATGATCAGCACCAGCAGCCAGGCTTGCATCGGCACCTCGTTGGCGATGGCGGCCCAGCCCAGGGCCGGCGGCATCGCACCGGAAAGGCCGCCGATCACGATATTCTGCGGCGTGGCCGGCTTCAGGATCATGGTGTAGATGATGGCGTAGCCGACGAAGGTGACGAAGGTCAGCCACATGGTCAGCGGATTGACCAGCTGGTGCAGGATCCACATGCCGGCGCCGCCGATCACCAGCGCAAACACCACGGTCTGCGGCACGGTAATGTCGCCCATCGCCATCGGGCGGCGTGCGGTACGCGCCATGCGGGCATCGATTTCGCGCTCGGCCAGGCAGTTGACGGCGAACGCCGCGCCGGACAGCAGCCAGATGCCGGCAGTCGCCGCGATCACCACGCGCCAGTCAGGCATGCCTTCGCTCGCTAGGAACATGCCGATCACGGCGCAAAACACGGCCAACTGCGTCACGCGCGGCTTGGTCAGGGCCCAGAATTGGCCAATGCGGGAGGTCGAGGATTTCATTGTTATTGGTAGGCGGGCGCAGCGAGGTACTTAGCCCTGTAGTTTATCATGGTCAGCAACAACACCAGGGCTGCCGCCCCCGCGTTATGGACCACCGCGATGGCCAGCGGGAAGTTGAAATAAATGGTCGCCACGCCGGAAAATGCCTGCAGTGCCAGTACCGCCGCCAGCCAGCGCGCATGCTTGCCCAGGCCTTCGACGCGCCATGCCTGCCAGGCTGTCACGCCCAGCACCAGCACCACCACCGCGGCAAAATTGCGGTGCACCCAGTGGATCGCCGTCAGCGCCTCGAATGGCAGGTAGTGGCCGGCGGCCGTCTTGCCCAGCTCGCGCCACAGGTGGAAGCCGTGTTCGAAGTCCATCGGCGGCACCCAGGCCCCGGCGCAGGTCGGGAACTCGGTGCAGGCCAGCGTCGCGTAGTTCGAGCTGACCCAGGCGCCCAGCGCCAGTTGCACCAGCAGCACCGCGCCCGACAGCGCCGCCAGCAGGCGGATGCGGCCCAGGCGCGCCAGCTGCGAACCCGCCGCGCGCGGCAGCGGCGCGTGCAGCTGGTCCTCGCGGCCGCCGAACCAGGCCAGCAGCGCCAGCAGCGACATGCCCAGCACCAGGTGGCCGGTGACGAAGATCGGTTGCAGCTTCTGCGTCACCGTCCAGGCGCCGAACGCGCCTTGCAGCAGGATGAAGAAGAACAGGAAAGTCGGATAGCCCGGCGGAATGCGGCGCGCCATGCCGGCGCCGGCGCCGGAACGCCCCCTGCCGGTCGAGCGCCACCAGGCAACACCCATCATGGCGACGATCAGCACGCCGATGCCCATGGCCAGGTAGCGGTGGATCATCTCGATCCAGGCCTTCATCATGGTGACTGGGCCGGTCGGCATCAGCGACTCGGCGGCGCGAATCTGCTCATGCGCGATAAAGGGATTGGCTTCGCCGTAGCAGCCCGGCCAGTCCGGGCAACCGAGGCCGGAATCGGTCAGGCGTGTGAAGGCGCCGAACACGATCAGGTCGAAGGTCAGGAAGACCGCGATCCAGACCAGCTTGCGGTATTTGTTGGTGTCCCTGGAAATCCAGACCACCGACAGCGGCAACGACGCTACCAGCAGCGCCGTAATCGCCATATGGGCCAAGGAATTGTGGTCCATTGCGCCCGCCTTAGCCGATGGCCGAAGCCTTGAGCACCTTGGCCAGGTCCTTCTTCACCTTGGCCGGGTCAGCGTCTTTCGGGAAGCGCATCATCAGGTGGCCCATCGGGTCGATCAGGTAGAGATGTTCTTCCACCTTGCCGCCCTTCTCCAGCGGCAGCCACCTGGCCACCACGTCGCCCGGCGCGCGCAGGAAGCGGGTGCCGTCGTTCACGCGCAGCATGAAGGTCTCCAGCGGCTCGTTATCGGTGATCAGCCATACCCGCTCGATGCGGTCGGCTTCCTTGCCCTGCATGGTGCGCAGCTGGCGCATCATGAACAGCATGTCCTGGCATTTCTGGTCGCAGGCGGAACCGCCCACTTTCACCATCAGCCATTTGCCCTTGAAGTCTTCCAGCGTCTGCGGCTTGCCATCCACCGTGGTGCTGGCCATGGCCGGGATCGGGTGCATGCGCGGGTCGAGCAGGTCGCCGTAGTTGGTGCGCCCTTCCGGCTTGATGAAGTAGTAGGTGATATAGGAAGCAATAATCGGTGCAGCGCACACCAGCAGCACCGCGAACATGCTCCAGCGGCCACGGCGGCGCTGGTTGTCGTCTTGTTTAGCGTTTTCCACTTTTTCTCAATCCGGTAAATACAAAGAAAAGACCTGCCATTGCCGCCAGTGCGTACCACTGGAAGGCGTAAGCTTTATGCTTGTCGGCGCCCAGCGCCGGCGCCGGCCAGTCGCGCAGCAGCGCCTCGGCGCCGCCCTGCGCGGCCGCCGCATCGGGCGTGGTCTGCTCGACCACCAGCGGCTGGAACTTCCACCCCGTCGCCGCAGCCACGGCCGCCGCATCCGCATTCTGCACGATGGCGCCTGGGGCCAGCTTGGGCGCCTCGCCCAGCTGCATCACGTGGCCCGGCGCCAGGCGCGCAATGCCCTCGACTGCCACCGGGCCCGCCGGCGTGGCATAGGATGGCAACTTGTTGCGGTCGGCCATATCGCGCGGCAGCCAGCCGCGCGCCACCAGCACGTGCATATTGCTGCCGGCCAGCCGCAAAGGCATCAGGAGGTAGAAGCCGGGCTTGCCGGCGTGGGGACGATTGTCGAGGTAGACCGGCCAGTTGCTGACCCATTCGCCCTGCAGCCGCACCCGGCGAAACTCTACCTCGGCCCCGACGACCGGCGCGGCGCCCAGCACCAGCGGCGCGGCGGCATTGCCGGCAGCCAGGCGCGCCTCGAGCGCCAGCTTCTGGGCGGCGCGGCCATCCTGCCAGCGACCGGCGGAAACGCCGATCGCCACCAGCACCATCGTGGCCAGGAAAGGGATCAACCGGAAGCGGAATGCCATACAATAACTGTTCCTCTGAAACCGCCTAAATACCATGAAATACTTCGTCGCCGTAGCCTTCGTGCTGATCATCGGCAGCCTGGCATCGGCCTTTATCAGCATGATGCGCAGCAAATCGGCCAACCCGAAGATGGTGCGCGCCTTCGCCCTGCGGGTGGGCTTCTCGATCGCGCTGTTCATCACCATCCTGGTGCTGGCGAAGCTGGGCTATATTAAACCGACCGGCATCCGCTAAAAGCAAAAAAGCCACATCTGCACAGAGCGCGACCTGGGGCGCGTTCTGGCCGATGCGGCTTTTTTGTGGCGGGTAAATTATACCTGCGTCTTACATCCAGTACACGACCACGTACAGGCCGAGCCAGACCACGTCAACAAAGTGCCAGTACCAGGCTGCGCCTTCGAAGGCGAAGTGGTGTTCGGCGCTCATGTCGCCGCGGATCAGGCGGTACAGCACGACGGACAGCATGATCGCGCCCATGGTCACGTGGAAGCCGTGGAAACCGGTCAGCATGAAGAAGGTCGAGCCGTAGATGCCCGAGGTCAGCTTCAGGTTCAGTTCGCTGTAAGCGTGCATGTATTCATACGCCTGGAAGCCCATGAAGATTGCGCCCAGCAGCACGGTAGCAGCCAGCCAGAAGATCGCCTTGGAGCGGTTGGCAGCCTGCAGCGCGTGGTGGGAGATGGTCAGGGTCATGCCCGACGCCAGCAGCAGCGCGGTGTTGATGGTCGGGATCGGGAACGGGCCCATCGGGGTGTAGTTGTCCACCGTGCCGGCAGGACCGACGTTGCCGCTCCAGCTGGCAGCGAAGTCAGGCCAGATCAGCTTGTGGTCCAGGTCGGCCAGCCAAGGCATGGTGATCGAACGGGCGTAGTACAGCGCGCCGAAGAAGGCGCCGAAGAACATCACTTCGGAGAAAATGAACCAGCCCATCGACCAGCGGTAGGACACGTCGATGCGCTTGGAGTACAGGCCTTTTTCCGATTCGGAAATGGCGTCGCCGAACCAGCCGTAAAGGACGGCCAGCGTCATGGCGATACCAACCAGGCAGACCGCCATGCCCCAGGAAGCATCGTTGACCCAGGCGGAAGCACCGGTCATGGTCACCAGCAGGGAAATACCTGCCATCATCGGCCACTTGGAAGGACCAGGCACGAAGTAGTACGGTGCCGCGGCGTTATTAGAGCTCATCTTGTTCTCCCTAAAATCCTGCAATAATTTACTTTGAAACCACGAGTTTGACGATCGAAACCAGCACGCCGATGAACAGGGCCGCGCCCAGCAGTCCGGCGACGATGACATGGACCGGCTTGATCTTCTCCTGGTCCTGGTCAAAATCGCTTTTGCGGCGCAGGCCGAAGAACGACCAGATCACTGCTTTCATCGAATACAAAAACGATCCCATTGTCTTCCTTAGTTGGCTGCGGTCTGGTTGCCCAGGCCGCCTGCCTCGATAAAGGTGTACGACAGGGTGACGGTCTTCACGCTCTTCGGCACCGCCGGATCGATGAAGAACACCACAGGCATCTGCCGCGCCTCTTTCGGCTTCAGCGTCTGCTCCTTGAAGCAGAAGCATTCCACCTTCTTGAAATGCGGCGTTACTTCCATCGGCGTGTAGCTCGGGACGGCTTGCGCCTTGACCGTGCGGTCCACGCTGTTGACTACCTCGTACACCACCGTCGTCATTTCGCCAGGGTGTACGGTCACACTATTCTGGGTGGCCCGGAAGCGCAAGGTGCCCTGCACATTGCTGACCAGCTCCACCGTGATTTCACGGCTCATGTCGACCTGGCTGTTGTTGGCAACTTCCTGCGGCTTGCCATCGATCAGGTTCAGGCCCAGCACCTCGCACAGGTGCTTGTACACCGGAATCAGCGCGTAGCCAAAGCCGAACATCATGACGGCGATGACTACCAGCTTGCCGAGCAGCTTCCTGTTGCTTCCGCTGTTGCTCATTTCAGTGGTGCCCCAGTATCCATTGCTTGCCGATGACGGAAACAAAGAACACTACAGCGACCGACAACAAAATCAGGGCCAGGCGCAGGTTGCTATTCGGCTTCTTCGGGTCAGACATGGTACTTCCTTAACAAAGGCAGGCGCTCGCGCGCCTGCCCCGGGTATTACTTCACAGTCGGCGGCACTTCGAAGGTGTGGAACGGCGCCGGCGACGGCACGGTCCACTCCAGGCCCTCAGCGCCTTCCCAAGGATTGGCTTCGGCTTTCTTGCCGCCGCGGATGGTCGGCAGGACCACGGCGAACAGGAAGAATGCCTGGGACAGGCCGAAACCAAAGGCGCCGATCGATGCAATCGTGTTGAAGTCGGTGAACTGCGCCTGGTAGTCGGCATAGCGGCGCGGCATGCCCGCCAGGCCCAGGAAGTGCATTGGGAAGAAGGTGATGTTGAAGGTGATCATCGACAGCCAGAAGTGGGTCTTGCCCATGGTTTCGTTGACCATGTGGCCGGTCCACTTCGGCGCCCAGTAGTAGAAGCCAGCGAACAGCGCAAACAGGGAACCTGCCACCAGCACGTAGTGGAAGTGCGCCACCACGTAGTAGGTATCCTGCAGCTGGATGTCGACCGGGGTCACCGCCAGCATCAGGCCGGTGAAGCCGCCCATGGTGAACACGAAGATGAAGCCGACCGA
>DASWTB010000045.1:0-8169 GCA_036402315.1 Pseudoduganella sp.
TCAGACAGTGTCTGACACTTGTGTCAGACACTGGTTCACCCGGTTTAAAAAAAAGGCCGCAAACAATGCGGCCCTTTTGGGTAATACTTAGTTGAAGTTGGTCTCGAGGAAGCCAGCCTTCTTGGTGACGCGATCCAGTTCGATCAGAACGGACAGCAGTTCTTTCATGCGGCCGAGCGGCACGGCATTTGGGCCGTCCGACAGCGCTTGTGCGGGAACCGGGTGGGTTTCCATGAACAGGCCGGCTACGCCCACCGCCACGGCAGCGCGCGACAGCACAGGCACCATGTCGCGCATGCCGCCCGACGAGCCGCCCTGGCCGCCCGGCAGCTGCACCGAGTGGGTTGCGTCGAACACCACCGGTGCGCCGGTTTCGCGCATGATGGCCAGCGAACGCATGTCCGACACCAGGTTGTTGTAGCCGAAGGAAGCGCCACGCTCGCACGCCATGAAGTTGTCTTCATTCAGGCCCTTGGCCTTAGCGGCGGCACGCGCCTTGTCGATCACGTTCTTCATCTCGTGCGGCGACAGGAACTGGCCCTTCTTGATATTGACCGGCAGGCCGGATTCGGCGCAGGCGGTGATGAAGTCGGTCTGGCGGCACAGGAAGGCCGGGGTCTGGATCACGTCGACCACGGACGACACGGCGGCGATTTCTTCCACGGTGTGCACGTCGGTGAGCACAGGAACCTGCAGCTCGCGCTTCACGTCGCCCAGGATTTCCAGGCCCTTCTCCATGCCCGGACCGCGGTACGAGGTACCGGAGGTGCGGTTGGCCTTGTCGAAGGACGACTTGTAGATGAACGGGATGCCCAGTTCAGCGGTCATTTCCTTCAGCGCGCCGGCGGTGTCAAACGCCATCTGGCGCGACTCGATCACGCAGGTGCCTGCAATCAGGAAGAACGGTTTATCCAGGCCTACATCGAATCCACACAGCTTCATGCGACATTCTCCTTGGTTTCGACTGCCTTCAGGGCTGGCTTGCCTGCTGCCGCTTTATGCGCCAGTGCTGCCTTGATGAAGGAGGTGAACAGCGGGTGGCCGTCACGCGGGGTCGATTTGAATTCAGGGTGGTACTGCACGCCCATATACCATGGGTGGGCGTTCGGGCCGGTGCGCGGCAGTTCCATGATTTCGCACAGGTTCTCGTTCGGGGTGCGCGCTGCCACCACCAGGCCGGCTTCTTCAACACGGGCCAGGTAATGGTTGTTTGCTTCGTAGCGGTGGCGGTGACGCTCGGTCACGACGCTGCCGTAGATCTCGGAAGCCAGGGTGCCAGGCTTCACTTCGCAGGTCTGCGCACCCAGGCGCATGGTGCCGCCCAGGTCCGAATTGGCGTCGCGCTTCTCGATCTTGCCGTCTTCGTTCTGCCATTCGTCGATCAGGGCCACCAGCGGCTGCTCGGTGTCCGGTTCGAACTCGGTGGAATTGGCCTTGGTGAAGCCGGCCATGTGGCGCGCGTATTCGATCAGCGCAACCTGCATGCCCAGGCAGATGCCCAGGTAAGGCACCTTCGATTCACGGGCGAATTGCGCCGCCTTGATCTTGCCTTCCACGCCGCGCTTGCCGAAGCCGCCCGGCACCAGGATCGCGTCGAACTTCGACAGTTCGGCGGTGCCCTTGGTTTCGATCTCTTCGGAGTCGATGTACTCGATGTTGACGCGCGACTCGGTGTGCAGGCCAGCGTGGCGCAGCGCTTCGGTGAGCGACTTGTACGACTCGGTCAGCTCGACATACTTGCCGACCATGCCGATCGACACTTCCGCCTTCGGGTTTTCCAGGTTGTGGATCAGCTTTGCCCACATCGACAAGTCGGCCGGGGCCGGGTTCAGATCCAGCGCCTCGCAGATGATCGCGTCCAGGCCCTGGTCGTGCAGCATTTGCGGCACTTTGTAGATGGTGTCCACGTCCCACACCGAGATCACAGCGCGCTCTTCGATGTTCGAGAACAGCGAGATCTTCGCCACTTCGTCTTCCGGGATCTTGCGGTCGGCGCGGCACAGCAGCGCGTTCGGGGAAATACCGATTTCGCGCAGCTTCTGCACCGAGTGCTGGGTAGGCTTGGTCTTCAGTTCGCCGGCCGATGCGATGTACGGCACCAGAGTCAGGTGAACGAAAGCCGAATTCTTGCGGCCGGCGCGCAGCGACAGCTGGCGGGCGGCTTCCAGGAATGGCAGCGATTCGATATCGCCGACGGTGCCGCCGATTTCGCACAAGGCGACATCGTAGCCTTCCGCGCCACGGCGGATGTAATCCTGGATTTCATTGGTGATGTGCGGGATCACCTGCACGGTCTTGCCCAGGTACTCGCCGCGGCGTTCCTTGCGGATCACGGATTCGTAAATCTGGCCGGTGGTGAAATTGTTCACCTTGCGCATGCGGGTGGAGATGAAACGCTCGTAGTGGCCGAGGTCCAGGTCAGTCTCAGCACCATCATCGGTAACGAAAACTTCACCGTGCTGCATTGGGCTCATGGTGCCTGGGTCCACGTTGATGTACGGGTCCAGCTTGAGCATGGTGACTTTGAGGCCACGCGATTCGAGGATCGCGGCGAGGGAGGCGGCGGCAATCCCTTTACCAAGGGACGACACAACGCCACCAGTGACGAAGACAAATTTGGTCATTGCGAGATCGGCGCCGGGGAGGCGCGCAGCGGGAAATTGAAATTATAGCTCATTTTGGAAGCAAATGCGTGCGCCACCGAACAGACCCCAGCCCCGCCAAGCAGCAACAATGACTTTATTTCAACAGGAGGCCACCATGAGTCTGGAACGCGACGAATATGGCAACTATGTCGACACTGGCCACCAGGGCCCAGGTCCCCGCCTGATGGGCGCGGACACCCTGATCGGCGACCATGTCCATAACCTGAAGAACGAACATCTGGGCACGGTCAAGGAAATCATGCTCGACATGCAGACCGGGCATATCGCCTATGTGGTGATGGCATCCGGCGGCGTGCTGGGCATCGGCGAGAAGCTGTTTGCGGTGCCGTTCGAGGCGCTGTCGCTCGACACGTCCAACCACCGCATGACGCTGAATATCGAGAAGGAGCGCATCGAGCAGGCGCCCGGTTTCGATAAAAGCCATTGGCCGGACATGGCCAACCAGACCTGGGCCACGGAGCTGCATAACTTCTACGGCACCAGCGGCTCAACCAGCGGCCCCAGCCACCTGGACCAGAGTTCGCGCTGAAGCCCGGACAGCATCCTGGCCGCTTGCCGAAGCGGCCAGGATTGCCTGCGTCCCTTTATGCCATTGCCAGCTCGGCGGCGGTGCGCGCGTGTATGGCTGCCGTGTCGAACAGCGGCACCAGTGAATCGGCCTGACCCACCAGCAGCGAAATCTCGGTGCAGCCGAGGATAATCGCTTGCGCGCCCTGCGCCGCCAGGCCGGCCATGACCCGGCGGAACTGAGCACGGGATTCCGGCACGATCTTGCCCATGCAAAGCTCCTCATAGATGATCCGATGCACGATCTTCCGGTCTTCCGCCGCAGGGATGTGCACCGTGAGGCCATGGCGCTCACGCAAGCGGTCGCGATAAAAGTCTTGCTCCATGGTGAAACGCGTACCAAGCAGGCCTACGCTCGAATACCCGGCCCGCCGCATCTCGAGCGCAGTTGGATCAGCAATATGAATGAGAGGGATGCCAACCGCCGCCTCAATCGCCGGGGCAATCTTATGCATGGTGTTGGTGCACAGCACCAGCAAATCCGCGCCAGCCTTTTCCAGCGAACGCGCTGCATGAGCCAGCAATACGCCCGCAGCTTGCCAGTCCCCGTCACGCTGGAGCCGCTCAATTTCATGGAAGTCGATGCTATAGAGGATCACTTTCGCGGAATGGAAGCCGCCCATGCGCTCCTTGACCGTTTCGTTGATCTGGCGGTAGTACGGGACGGTGGATTCCCAGCTCATGCCGCCGATAAGTCCAAGTGTTTTCATGATTACGTCCACATCGGAAGGATGGAAGCGCCCAGCAGCAAAGCCAGCGCGGCGTTGACAACATGCCATTGCAGTGTCGTTCTCAACCTGCTGCAGCAACCGCTGCCAGGGTTGACAGCCCTATGCTGATGCCGGTCAACAGGGGAAAGGAGCGGCGAAAGCCAAACTGCGCACCCGATGCGGCAGCCAGCGTGGTTGCGCCACCCGGCGTGATGGTGGATGCCAGGACGAACAGGACCAGTGGGTCGATTGCGTAAGACATGGTTCGGCGAGGAAGGTTTGTTCAGGTTGGGCTAGAATAATTTCCTATGGCGCCCACCTCTATCAGGAAATTTCAGTCGAATCCCGATCCGGTCAAGATGGAACTCGGCTGGGCAAACATCGAGCTTTTCCCCTCGGCGCCGTATTCGGTCAGCGATGCGTCGCACTTGTGCATACTGGGCCTTGCATTTGAACGGCAGCGGGGCGTGGATGCCATCGCAAGCGATCGGCGGCGGGATTTCGACGCATGGCCCGGGGATCTGGCTTTGACTTCGCCGGACGTCAACATCTTTTCCGAATCCGCAATCGGTGGCGAGTACCTGGCTGTGCGCATAGCGACGCAGGATTCTTCATCCGCGCCGCCGCGTACTGTGTTTCGCGGGGACCGGCGCGCAGTCGATCTCGGCGCGCGCTTGCGCCGGCTGCTATTGGCCGCACAGCCTGACGCTGGGCTTATCGAGGAACAGCTTGCCCTGTTCCTGGAGCGCGGCTTCGCCCTGCTAAAACAGGCGCCGCAGTTCCCCAGTAGTTATGAGCTTGACCGGCATGCCCACTCGCGCGTGCTGGAATTCATTGACGATGCGATTGACGGACCGCTCGATCTGGATCAACTGGCGCAACTTGCCGGCATGTCGCCGCTACGTTTCCTGCGCAGTTTTTCCAATGCGGTTGGCGCCACGCCACATGCGTATATTACCGAGCGTCGGCTGCAACGCGCACGGGCGCTATTGCGTTCAACCAAGGAGCCGATCGCGTCCATTGCCCTGGATTGCGGCTTCTCGCATCAATCCCATCTTGGCGCCGTTTTCAAGGAAAAGCTGGGGGTGAGTCCACACCAGTACCGCGTTCTTTGCGGCGGCGCGCCTTAGAGATCGAGCCGCATCGGAATAAAACGTATTCCGTGCATTTCCGCCACGGGGCCAGTGGCCGTGAAGCCCAGATGGCGGTACATGGCTTCGGCGAAAGTTGACGAGTTCACCGTAAAGCTGCCCGGGTTGCCGCGCGCCAGCGCCGCATCCCGCGCGACTTCCCACAGCCGCTTGCCTACGCCCTGGCCATGCCATGGCGATCCCACGTAAAGGCTGAACAGGTGGGTGTTGTCGCGCACCGCGACCACGCCCGCCAGCGCTTCGCCATCGAAGGCCAGCTGGTAGCAGTACTTCTCGTCGTGCAGGTTGCGGCGGATGATATCGGGCGACAGCGATATCAGGAATTCCTCCGCCCCACTGCCATCTGGCTCGATAGTCAGGTAGGGCTGCAGGGACAGGATCAGCGCACTGATCGCCGACGCATCTTCGGCGTCGGCGGGCCGCACATCAAATCTCCGGGACAATATTTTCACCTTCAATCAAAACATAGCGTTTGCCATCGAATTTGTAGCGCGCCATTCCGCTCAAGCCTTTGCGCACCCGCCGCGTGCCGGCCGAAGCGTCGCCGGCCCTGCTTTCCTCATGGCCGGTAAAGCGCATCACTAGATCATCATAACCCGCGCCCTCGCGCTTTTCGAAAGCCCATTCGCCTTTGACCGACGTGCAGGACAAACTCTCATCACCGCAATTGCCTTCATCGCTCGAAAACAGCGGCAGGCCCTGGGTCAGGTCGTGCATGGCGCGCTCCGTCAGGTCGAATACGGACAAGTAGCTGATCGTCTGGCCTTGCCAGGTGCCGCCATGCTGGACGGTGAATCCGGGCTTGCCATTCCCCAGCGACACCCATTCAACCTTGCCAAAATGTCCGAAGGAGCCGAGGGAAGCGATGTTTTCCTGACGACTATCGAGGTCCCATCCGCCCGCCTCCCGGTGCATCACGTAGACATTCAAAAGTCCCGGCGTGGCATGCGCAGACATTGCCTCGCCTTGTTCATTCGCCGGTTGGGCATTGGCGATCAACGCCACCCGGCCGTTTGACAACTCCCGCATCGCAACCGGCTCCAGGCGGTAGGAGCCGCGCACCTCGCGCTGCTCAACGTCAGGCAGTTCAACCAGCAGGTAGTCGTCTCCCCCTTCGGCGTCATAGGCGGCGCGCAGCAACTCCATCATGCGAGCGGTCTTCGATCCCACTGGCTTCTTCGTCCCGGTCACGGCAACCGGTGCGGGAACCGGCTTGGCGATCGCTGGTGGGACTTCCTTGTTGCCACATGCCGAGAGGATCAGCGCCACTCCAAGCAGCGCAAGCTTCTGCGTGTTACCCATCATAGCCCCGGCACCGAAGGCAGCTCGCCACTGACCAGGACATATTCTCCCCGTTGCGCAAGGTGGCGATCACATGGCCCTCCTCTGCAGCCCCATAAATGGCGCGCATCAGGTCCATCATGCGCGCCTGGTCCGCGGGCGCAGGTTCATCATTTTTGGCGCAGGCAGCCAGGACCAATGCCGCGGCAAGCAGCAAGGTGGTTTGTCGTCGTTTCATGTTCAAGGACTTGGAGCTGAATGTTCACCGCTGGCCAGGACATACTCTCCCTCGCGGAAGGCATATCGTGCTGTATTGCTCACGACAGTGCGGGTGCGTTCGACTGTTTCTGCGGAATCCTCGGGACGCGATTCGGTATATCCGCTGAAATCGAACACCAAGTCATCGTAGGCTTGCTGCGCCTTGCGCTCGAAACGCCACTGGCCTGCGACATTCCAGCAGCGATGCCTGCGTTCATCGCAATCGCCCTCATTATCGGAACTGGTGACACGCATTTTCTTTGCCAGGTCGCGCAGCTTCGGGTCAGCCAGGTCAAACAGAGCCCAATACCCGACAGTGGTGCCTTGCCATGTCCCACCCCACTCGATCGCAAAACCCGGCCGTCCCTCGCCCAGTTCAACCCACGCGACGCTGCCAAGATTGCCCCAGGTACCCATGGCAGCAACGTTTTCTAACCGACGCTCTACTTTCCACTGATCGCCTCGTTTTTGCAGCACGTAGACGTTTAACAGCCCGGGCTGGCCATGGCTCGGATTATCGTCATCCACATAGTTGGCGCTTGCAACCAGGGCCACGCGCCCCGGTCCGATCTCGCGCATATCGAGCGGCGTTATCCGGTAGCTGCTCATTTCGTTGCGATTGTTAATATCCGGCAGGTCGGTAATGACCGGCCCTTTGAGAGGAGTGCCGTAGACAATATGCAGCAGTTCCATCATGCGGAGCTCTTCCGGGTCCTGCGGTGCACTGGCCACTGCGGCGGCTTCCTGTGTTGCGGCGGCTGGCGTTTTGACTTGTATTGCTGGCACAGGCTGCGTTTCCTTGGCGCGTTGGCAGGCAGTCGTCAGGACCGCCATGGCGAGCAGCATCACCCACTTCTTGACAATTATTTTCATGCCGGCATGGTAGCACCGCCACCCTGCGCACATTGTCGTCAAAAATCACCTGCGGGCTGTTTCGCCATCATTGGAAATCACGGCTGGCAGTGGGAAGGCGGCCAAGCAGGTGCGACAGGTCGACCAGGCGGCGCGCGACCAGATGGCGCACGATGCCCTCCTGCTGCCAAACGCCATACACGCCCAGCAGCGAAGAACCCAGCACCTCGCGGCGGTACTTTTCCACCAGGTCAGGCCAGACAATCACATTGACATAGCCGGTCTCGTCTTCGATGGTGACGAACAGCACGCCCTTGGCAGTACCGGGCCGCTGGCGGCCGGTGACGATGCCGGCGCCGCGCGCCAGCTGGTTGTTGCTGAAGGTGTTCAGCACCTCGGCCGGCAGGAAGCGCTTGGCCAGCAGCGCAGGACGCAGCAGCGCCAGCGGATGGCGCCCCAGCGTGAGGCCTTGCGCGCGATAGTCGCCCAGGATTTCTTCGCCTTCGGTTGGTGGCACCAGTTGCGGCGCCACTTCTTCCACTTCGGTCGGTCGCAGCAAATCCTTATCCGGCACCGCGCCCGCCGCATCCCACAGAGCTTGGCGGCGGTTGCCGGCCAGCGAGCGCAGGGCATTGCCGCCTGCCAGAACCTGCAGGTCATGGCGATCCAGGTCGGCGCGCCGCG
>DASWTB010000046.1:0-11726 GCA_036402315.1 Pseudoduganella sp.
CACGATGGTCATCGGGCCGGCCGGGGCCGGGCGCGCTTCCAGGTTGACGCAGGCCGACTTCACGGCTTCGGTCGCATACTTGTCGAGCAGCTCGTCGCTGAAGTAGCCGTAGTCGTAGCGGCCGCCGCCGCCTGAGGAGCCGACTTCGCGGCGGCCATTCTGTTCCACGATCACGGTCACCGACACGCGCACCAGCGGGCGGATATCGGCCGCCAGCACGCCGTCGCTGCGCACCACCAGCACCACATCGTATTCGCCGGCCAGGCCCGCCATCACCTGCACCACGCGCGGATCCTTGGCGCGCGCCAGCTTTTCCACGCGCTCCAGCAGCTTGACCTTGGAGGCCGCATCGAGCGACACCAGCGGGTCGTGCGGCATGTACAGCGAACGGCCGCCGACCGGCGTCATCTTGCCGGCCACCTTGATCTTGCCGGCGCCCGCACGCGCAATGGTGCGCGTGGCTGCGGCGGCATCCAGCAGTGCCGATTCGGAAATCTCATCGGAATAGGAGAAGGCGGTTTTGTCGCCCGACACGGCGCGCACGCCAACGCCCTGGTCGATCGAGAAAGAACCGGTCTTGACGATGCCTTCTTCCAGGCTCCAGCCCTCGTTCTTGGTGAACTGGAAGTACAGGTCGGCGTAGTCGACCTTGTGGGTGAACATGCTGCCCAGAGCTTTCAGCAGCTTGCCTTCATCCAGGCCAAACGGCGTCAGCAGGATGTCTTGCGCTGCAGCCATGGCGGACAGGTTGGGGTCGAATGGTTTCATATCGGAATCTTGTGTTGTGGTGGTACTTAAGCCGGATTTTAGAGGATTCGGTGCTTCAGTGCTGGCAAGCTCTCACGGACGCCATGCACAAAGGCCGGGTCCAGCACGCCGGTGACGACGCCCTCGCCTTCGGCCAGCACAGCCTTGACCTCGCCCCACGGGTCGATCAGCATCGAATGGCCCCAGGTGCGGCGGCCGTTGACATGGCTGCCGCCTTGCGCCGCGGCCAGCACATAGCACTGGTTTTCGATGGCGCGTGCGCGCAACAGGATTTCCCAGTGCGCCTTGCCGGTGGTGTAAGTAAAGGCGGCCGGCACCACGATCAGGTCGAGCGGGCCCATGGCGCGGTACAGCTCAGGGAAGCGCAAGTCGTAGCAGACCGACATGCCGACCTTGCCCACTGCTGTGTCAACCGTGCCAACCGTCTTGCCCGGCACGATGGTGCGCGCCTCGTCGTAGGATTCAGTGCCCTTGGTTAAGCCGAACAGGTGGATCTTGTCGTAGCGCCCGGCATGCTTGCCCTGCGGATCATAGACCAGCGTGGTATTGATGACGCGCCCGGGATCGTCGGACGCCAGCGGCAGCGTGCCGCCCAGCAGCCAGATGCCATGTTCGCGCGCCATGGCCGACATGAAGTCCTGGATCGGGCCCTGGCCCAGCGCTTCCGCCCTGGCCACCTTGTCGCTGTCGCTCATGCCCATGATGGCCCAGTACTCGGGCAGCAGCACCAGCTGCGCGCCCTGCGCGGCAGCTTCGCCGATCAGGCGGGTGGCGGTGGCGATGTTTTGTTCCACGGCAGGGGTGGATACCATCTGGATCGCTGAGACTTTGGTCATGGCGTGGGCTCTTTGGGATTCTCGATCTTGGTGATGACCGGGGCCTTCCACGGCCCGGTCACCTGCATCTGGTAAGTCAGCGCCTTCATCACCGGCGCGCTGAGGAATAGCTGCGCCAGGTAGCTGCCGAGGCCAATCACCGGGTTGACCGCCAGCGCATACACCAGCGGCGCCGTGCCCAGGTTGACCTGCGGGATCACCACCACGCGCAGGTTGGTCGATTCATTGGCAATGTCGGCCGTGCCGTCCATCAGCACCGTGGCCTGCACGCCGTGCATTTTCAGGTTGTCGGTCTTGACGATGCCGCGGTTGATGGTGGCGTTGGCGGTGATGCCGTCAAACTGCAAGCCTTCCGAAAACACGTCGTTGAAATCGAGCTTGAGCAGGCGCGGCAAGGCTTGCAGGCTCAGCACGCCGAGCAGCTTGGCTGCGCCCGGGTCTTGTTTCAGGAACTGGCCTTTTTCCACGTTCAGCGCCAGCGTGCCGGACAGGCTTGGCAAGTCCAGATGGTAGGGCAAGCCGGTCCACGCGATATCGCCGCTCAGCTTGCCCTTGCCGTTGCGCAGCGTGTCCTTGAAGCCGAAGCGCTCCAGCAGCTTGCCGGCATCATGGATGTCCATATTGAAGTTGAGCGCCGTGTTGTGCTGGCCATCCTTGGTCTGCCAGCGGCCGGTGCCGTTCAGTTCGCCGTCGGCGTTAGCCAGCGACAGCTTGCTGATGCGCCACTCGCGCGCCGAGGTGATCAGCGCGTTGTAGGCATGCAGTTCCAGTTGGCCCAGCGGGCGGTTGAACCATTCGAGGCGCTGCACTTCGATATCAAGTGCGGGAATGGTCGGCGCGCTGGTCGAACTTTCCAGCAAATCCTTGACTTCCGCCGCCTGCGACTCGGGGATGATCAGCGACGACAGGCGCGCCGTCACCTTGCCCACCCCTTTGCCGGTCGGCGATTCGTTCCAGGTGATATAGCCGACCGCCTGCTGCGAATCGATGCTGGCCTGCCATACGCCCTTGCTGTGCGTGACGCCGGCCACCACGTTATCGATCTTGCGCTCGCCGACAATCAGTTCGGAGGCGCGGGCGGCCATGGTTTCCGGCACCACGTACTGCGCAATATCGGCGCCGTCGGCCGCGCCTTGCGCGGCTGGCTTGCCTGGTGCGTCATGCTCATCCTCGCCGGCGATTTCGCTGGCCAGGTCGATCCAGTGGTCCACATTGAGCGACTTCAGGCTGGCATGGATCATCATGCCGCTGTCCGGTTCCGGCGCCGGCACATTGACGCCGATGCCGCCGTTGACCAGCTTCCACGGGCCTTTGCCGGTGCGCTGGCGATGGTAGCGTGCGGCGTAGGAATTGCCCAGCGAGATGCGGATATCGTCGCGCGCCACTCCCTGCTCGTTGGCGCTGCCGCCATTCAGCTGGAAGTGCAGCGGCATGGCTTCCGCCGCAGCCTTTTTCAGCGGCGCCGGGAAATCGAAGCTCGCACCCTGCATGCTCGAATCGACCGCCACTTCGTACTTGTGCTCTTTGGCGGTGATCAGGCCGGTGAACCGGGCGCCGCCGCCGAGGTGATTCGCCAGGCGCTGCACGGCGGCTGTCGGGTATTGCTTGCGCAGCCCGTCCACCGTTGCGCTGCCGGCCAGGCGCACCTGGATGCTGCCATCCTTCTGGCTGCCGCCGGTGACCGACAGCGGGCCGCCCAGCAAGTTGCCGGCCAGATTGTTCAGGTTGACGCCTTTTTCATTGAACTCGATCTTGCCGCTCGTGCCGGCAACGGTCGGCATGTCATGCCACAGCACCACGTCATTGCCCTGCAACTGCAAGGCGCCCTGCACCTTGGCATCGATAATGTGCGACAACGGCAGGTGCAGGTTCAGCGCCAGTCTGGCATTGCCGCTCGCCGTGGTTTCATCGGTGAAGTGGCCAATCCACTCAAGAACCGGGCTGGCCGCCACGTATTTGAGGAAGTCCTGCATGGCGCCGGCGGCCGTGCCATCGATATCGAGCATGCTGTCGTGGGTGCTCAGGTCGGGAATCACCGCTTTCACATTGGACAGGGCGACACCCAGGGTGCGCGCGCTTTCGGCCTTGATTTCCATGCGCGCGCGGTCGAACACGATGGTGCCGCGGATCTTTTCCGCCAGCGGCCAGACCGGTGTCTTGCCATCCTTGGCGAAATAGCCGGGTTCGTAATTGAGACGTCCGTCCACGATGCGCCCGGCCACGCGGAATTCGCCCTTGGCCTTGTCCGGCGAGCCGTCCTTGAACGGGAAGTGCGACAGGTCGCCGCGCAGGCGCAGCGAAGTTTCCTGCAGCATGCCGTCTTCCAGCGCCCCCACCAGCCACTGGCGGGTGTGTTCCGGCGTCTGCATCGGCAGGTAGCGGCCAATGCGGTTGATGGTGAAGTTGTCGATGGTGCCGCTGAAATCGGCCACGCCGGCCCCCTTGGCGCCCGGGCCGCGCGGCAGCGCGTGGCTGCCGGAGAGCTTGAGCTTCATGCCATCCTGCACCAGGTCCAGTTGCTCCAGCTTGACCGCCAGCTGCCTGGCATCGGCCAGCGACCAACTGCCGTTCAGCTTGAACTGCTCGAATGCCATCGGCTCGTCATCGAACCAGGCCGGCATGGCCAGCGTGAAGCCGGGCGCGTCCAGCGCCACGCTGCCGCCCTGTTCGCCCGCTTCCACATGGCCGCTCAATTTTTCGAAACCCGGGATATTCGGCAGCGCCGGCATCGGCAACGCCTTGGCGGAACGCGGCACGGCGGCGCGCGCCGCCAGTGGCTCCAGGCCCAGTCCATCGAGATCGGCTGTGAGCTTGTAATCCTTGGCCGCCGACAGCGGGCCGCGCCATGCAGCCACCAGGTTGCGCACGCGGCCGCGCGGCGCCGCTTCCGCCAGCAGGTCGCGCTGCACCTGTGGCAGCGGCAAGCGGGTGGCCAGCTCGGACAGGATCTTCAGGTCCAGCGCGGCCGCCTTCACTTCGGTCCAGGCCGGCTGGTTGGCGGCCGCCACGTGGCGCGCCGAGGCGGTGGTCGGCGCCAGCTCCACGCCATCGCGCGTGCGCAGCGTCAAGTCCTTCAATTCCAGCGTGCGCGTGATGGCCGGCGGCGTGCCGGGCGTGGTCACCAGGGTGGCGGCATGGTCTTCGCTGGCCGTGACGCGGCCGCGCAGGGCTGCCACATCCAGTTGCGGCAAGTCGTTGCCAAGGGTGGCCACCACATTGTCCAGCGCCAGGTCGGCGGTCACGGCAGCCGGGCGCGCACTATCGATGCTCAGCCAGGCGCGCACGCCGCCGCTGGCAGACTGCACATCGAGCTTGCCCGGCAGGTAAGGCTTCCAGCCGGCCAGGTCGGCGCGGCGCAGTTCGGCATACACCTCGCCCTTCCACAGCTTGACGTCGGAAATGCGGGAAAACGGCTGGTGGCTGAAATCGGCGCGCACATCGAGCGGCGCTGCCATGGCGGCCGGCGGCGTGGCCTTGAAGGCGAACTGGTGGCGGCGCCACTTGTTCAGCATCAGGGCGGTGACATTTTCCAGCTTCAGCGGTGCGCTGCCGCGCTGCATATCGGTCCAGACGATGCGCCCGTCGCGCACCACCACTTCGCGCTGCGACAGCAGCCAGTCGGCGCTCTTGCCATCGCCCTTCTTGTCGAGATCGATGTAGATGCCGGCGGCGTACAGCTTGCCATCGGCTGCGCGCCGCACGTCGACTTCGGGACGGTGGAATTCCAGCGATTCAAAACGCAGGCCGCCGGCCGGCACGCTCCACCACGACAGTGTGGCCGACACGCTGGGCAGGTGCAGCGCCTGCTGGCCGCGTGCATCGCGCATGACCACGTCGCCCAGGATCAGTTGCGGGCGCAGGCCCTTCCAGGAAGCGTAAACGCGGTCGATGAGCACCGGGTTGCCAACCGCCCGGCTGGCCAGCCGTTCGATATCGGCCTTGTAATGGTCGATGTTCGGCAGGATCACCCAGCGCAGCGCCAGGAACAGCATGGTGAAGGCAAAGTACAGCAGCAGCGCCAGCTTGATGGTGAAGCCGAGCACGTGATGGGTGGCGAGGTTCCAGAAGCGATAGGCAGCCTGCAGGCGATGCCAGCGCTCTTTGAGCGGGGCCTCGACTGCCTCGATCTGCTCCACCAGATTGTCCTTCAATACGCTCAAGCCAGGCCCTTATCAATACAGCATTTTACCGCACCGCCCCGTTAAACTATGTTCCAATAGGCACGGTTTCGCAGGCTTTTTACACTCTCTAACATCTGTCAATGAGCACTTCCGCACTCGTTTCCGCATCCCGCTTTTACCAGCGCTGGCTGGCCGCCGATCCCTCCCGCCAGGCCAAAATAGATGCTCTAGCGCAATTATCGCTTGCCTCGCTTAACTTTGCCGATGTTTTGGCAAGCGATCAGGGTGAGCTGCCGCTGGCACGCGCCATGCGCCGCCTGCGCAACCTGGTGCTGGCCACCCTGATCCGGCGCGACCTGGAAGGCAAGGCCGACCTGGACGAGGTGGTGACCACCATGACCCGGCTGGCCGATTTCGTGATCCAGCGCCACCTGGCGCAGCTGGATGCAGCCATGCGGGCGGCGCACGGGGTGCCAGTCGGCGCCGAATCGGGCACCGAGCAGCAGTTGCTGGTGCTGTCGATGGGCAAAGGCGGCGGCGGCGAGCTCAACGTGTCATCCGACATCGACCTGATCTTCGTTTATCCGGAAGACGGCGAAACCGCCGCCGGTCCCGGCCAGCGCCAGCTCTCCAACCACGAGTATTTTGTGCGCCTCGGCAAGCAGCTGATCGCCGCCATCTCGGAAATCACCGAAGACGGCTTTACCTTCCGCGTCGACATGGCGCTGCGCCCGAACGGCGCATCCGGCCCGCTGGCCGCCAGCCTGGGCATGGTGGAAAACTACCTGATCGTGCAAGGCCGCGAGTGGGAGCGCTATGCCTGGGTCAAGGCGCGCGCTGTCACCGGCCGGCCGCAGGACATCGCGGCCCTGGACGCCATCGTGCGTCCGTTCTGCTTCCGCCGCTACCTCGATTTCGGCGTGATCGACGCCATCCGCTCGATGCACGCCCAGATCCGCGCCGAAGTGGCGCGCCAGGAAAGGCTGCATCCGGAGCGCAGCCACAACGTCAAGCTGGGGCGCGGCGGCATCCGCGAAATCGAATTCCTGGCCCAGGTCTTCCAGCTGATCCGTGGCGGGCGCGACCCCGAACTGCGCGGCCGCTCGACGCGCGGCACGCTGCGCCTGCTGCCGGAAAAAGGCCTGCTGGGCGCCGACGTGGTGGCGCGCCTGCTGGAGGCCTACACCTTCCTGCGCAACCTGGAACACCGCCTGCAATACCTCGACGACGCCCAGACCCACACCCTGCCGCCCAACGAGGCCGACCGGCTGGCCGTGGCACAGATGATGGGCTTGCCCGACGCGGCCACCATGCTGGCCGAGATGGATGCCCATCGCCAGTTCGTGGCGGAGCAATTTGACGCGATCTTCGCCGATAAAAGCGGTAACGGTAGCGAAGACGTCGATCCGGCCACCAGCAACGAATGCGCCGATCCCGACAACCGCGAAGCCATCGAAGCGCGCTTTGCCAGCCTCGGCTACGAAGACCCGGCCGCCGCCGCCCAGCGCCTGATCGCCACCTGGCAGGCCCCCAAGCTGGCCAGCCTGCCCGACGCCAGCCGCCAGCGCCTGGTGGCCCTGGTCAACGCCGCCCTGCCCCAGATCGCCCGTGCCGCCGAACGCAACAGCGCCGGCAGCCAGCTCGGCACGCTGGGCCGCCTGCTCGATTTCCTGGAAGCGATCTCGCGCCGCTCCTCCTACCTGTCGTTGCTGACCGAATATCCGCACACGCTGGAGCGCGTGATCACCATGATGCACGCCAGCGGCTGGGCCGCCAAATTCCTGACCCAGCACCCGATCCTGCTCGACGAGCTGCTCGACGACCGCATCCTCAGCGCGACCTTCGATCCGGCCGCCGCCGCGGCCGAACTGGAGCGCCAACTGGCCACCGCCCCCGGCGACACCGAACGCCAGCTCGACATCCTGCGCGAAGTGCACCACGCGCAATTGTTCCACCTGCTGGCGCAAGACCTGGCCGGCTCGCTGACAGTGGAAAAGCTGGCCGACCACCTGTCGGCCCTGGCCGACGTGATCGTGGCCGCCGTGGTGAAAGCGGCCTGGCAAACCGTCGCCAAGCGCCACGTGGAAGTGCCGAAGTTCGCCGTCATCGCCTATGGCAAGCTGGGCGGAAAGGAACTCGGATATGTCTCCGACCTCGACGTGATTTTCCTGTATGACGACGAAGACCAGGACGCACCGGGCCTGTACGCCAAGCTGGCGCAACGCTTCATCACCTGGATGACCTCGCACACCCCGGCCGGCATCCTGTTCGACATCGATACTGCCCTGCGCCCGGATGGCGCCAGCGGCATGCTGGTCTCCAGCGTCGGCTCGTTCGAAAAATACCAGCAGGGCTCCGCCTGGCTGTGGGAACACCAGGCGCTGACCCGCGCCCGCTTCTGCGCCGGCGATGCGGCCATCGGCCAACGCTTCGAACAGATCCGCTGCCAGGTACTGCGCAAGGAACGCCCCGACGCCGCCGCCCTGAAGCAGGAAGTGCTGGCCATGCGCCAGAAGATGCGCGACGCACGCCCCAACCGCAGCGAATTGTTCGACCTCAAGCAGGACGCGGGAGGCATGATCGATATCGAGTTCATCGTCCAATACCTGGTGCTGCAATATTCGGCCAAGTACCCCGAACTGACCGGCAACATCGGCAATATCGCCCTGCTGCACCTGGCCGGCCGGCTGGGGCTGGTCGATGCCGCGCTGGCCGGCGCCGTGGCCGACGCCTACCGCGACATGCGCCGCTGGCAGCACCAGCTGCGCCTGCAGGGCCAGGAGCAATCGCGCATCGAGCTGTCGCGGGTGGCGCGCCATGCAGCGCAAGTCACGCAGTTATGGCGGAGCATTTTCGAAACACCTGGTTAAATATCCCGCTTAACAGCAAATCCCGACGCCTAGATTTCGAAATGAAAGTGTTGTAATACCTCTACATATGTCAGGCGTGTTACATGCGAAATTGGCCAGCTTGCTAGTCCTTTAAGTAAAGTGTCGGCAGCGACGGCATCACGCCGATGCTCTCACGAAACTTGATAGGAGTAGGGAATGACCAAAGAAACCGTCATCGCACGTTCGATTCGCCTGCTATGCGTCGGCAGCCTGGCCGCAGCCAGCCTGCCTGCTCTGTCCCAGAGCGAAGCACCTGTACAACAAGTGACGATTACCGGCTCGCGCATCGCCTCGCCGAACGCCGAATCGCCTTCGCCGCTGCAAGTGCTGTCGGCCAGCGATATCGCCGCCTCCGGCGCCACCAACCTGCAGGACCTGCTGCTGAAGAACCCGACCATGGGTACGCCTTCCGTCAGCCGCACCAACTCGAACTTCTCGACCTCGAGCGCCGGTGTCGCCACCGTCGACCTGCGCAACCTGGGCACCGCCCGCACCCTGGTGCTGGTGAACGGCCGCCGCTATGTGTCCGGCATCCCGGGCGAAGCCGCTGTCGACCTGAACACGATCCCGACCGACTTCATCGAACGCGTTGAGCTGCTGACCGGCGGCGCCTCGGCAACCTACGGCTCGGACGCCGTGGCCGGCGTGGTCAACATCATCCTGAAGAAGAATTTCAACGGCGTGCTGATCGACGCCCAGGGCGGCGAAAGCACCAAGGGCGATGACAAGAAGCGCAAGCTGTCCCTGACCTTCGGCACCTCCAGCGCCGACGGCGGCAGCAACATCATGGGCCATTTCGGCTACTCCAAGCAGGGCGCGGTCATGTCCAAGGACCGGCCGATGTCGGCAGTGGACCAGTTCACCGCCTTCACCCCGGAAGATCCATGGGCTGTCACCCGCCCGTTCTACTCGAGCTTTGCGCCGCAGGGCCGCTTCTTCCACGATACCGGCAGCTATACCTACGACCGCTCCGGCAACCCGATCCCATGGAACACCAACGGCACCGGCGGCGCCGCGGCGACCGGCTTCAACCGCTCGGAATACCGGGCCATCGCGGTGCCGACCGACCGCTACCTGTTCGCCACCAACGGCAACCTGGCGCTGGGCGAAAAACACAGCGCCTTCTTCGAAGGCACCTATGCCGCCACCCGCGTCAAGACCAATATCGAGCCATTCCCCCTGTCCTCGGACAACATCTACCAGGACGCCATCTCTGGCGGCCAGGTGCCGGCCGAGTCTTACGTCCAGACCGCGCCAGGGGTCTTCACCACGGTGCGCAACCCGCTGGTGCCGCAATACCTGTGGGACCGCATCAGCGATAATGACGGCGACGGCTTGCGCGACTATTTCTTCACCCGCCGCATGTCCGAAGTGGGCAACCGCACGTCCAAGGCCGACCGCGACACCTTCCGTCTCGCGACCGGCATCAAGGGTGCACTGAGCCAGAAGTGGAACTATGAAACCTACGTTTCCTATGGCCAGACCAAGGAATCGCAGACCTCCAATGGCCAGGTCAATGTGCTGAACTTCCGCAGCGCGCTGGAAGCCATCCAGGACATCAACGACGTCAACGGCAACGGTTCGACCAGCGACGTCGTGTGCCGCGACGCCAGCGCGCGCGCCCAGGGCTGCGTGCCGATCAATGTGTTCGGCTTCAACTCGATCTCGCCTGCCGCGCTGGCGTATGTCACCGCGCCGGGCAGCCTGAATACCAAGATCACCCAGAAACTGGCCGGCGCCTCCGTCAGCGGCGAAGCCTGGGAGCTGCCGGCCGGTCCGCTGGCGATCGCAGCAGGCTTTGAATACCGCAAGGAAGAGTCCTCGGCCGAGCCAGACGCCCTGACCCAGGCCGGCTTGAACGCCGGCAACGCCCTGCCAGCAACCTACGGCAACTTCAACGTCAAGGAACTGTTCCTGGAAGCGCGCGTTCCGCTGTTGAAGGACAAGATGCTGGTCAAGGAACTGAACTTCCTGGGCGCCTTCCGCCGCGGCGATTACTCGACCGTCGGCAAGACTTCCAGCTGGAACGCCGGCTTCGAGTGGTCGCCGGTCAGCGATGTGAAGTTCCGCGGCACGCGCGCCCTGTCGACACGTGCGCCGAACATCAACGAACTGTTCCAGCCGCCGCAGCAGACCTTCCCGGCCGATATTTCCGATCCATGCGAAGGCGTGACCGCCACCTCGCAAGGCGCAAGGGATACCGCTTGCCGCGCCGCGCCAGGCGTCATGGCCAACATCAACGCCAACGGCGGCGTATTTACGCTGAACCAGGCCGACCTGCAAGGCATTTCCGGCTTTGACCGCGGCAATCCGAACCTGCAGGAGGAAAAGGGCCGTTCGACCACCTTCGGCATCGTCTGGACCCCGCGTTCGATCCCGGCGCTGAACAAGTTCACCTTCACGGCGGACTATTTCGACATCAAGATCTCGGACGCCATCGTGCCGGTGCCGCGCCAGTTCGCGCTGGACAACTGCTACGGCGGCGACGGCACCTTCTGCAACACCATCACCCGCCGCCCTGCCGCTGCAGGCGCCAACAGCGCCGGCTCGCTGGAGTTCATCGATGCCATGGTCAACAATTCCGGCGGCCTGGCCACCGAGGGTGTCGACATCACCGCGTCCTGGGCGGATAGAGTGGGCCCTGGCCGCCTGAGCGCGCGCCTGGCCTGGACCTGGCTGCGCGAGGGCTACACCATCCCGCTGCCGGGTGCAGACAAGGACCACTTCGCCGGCGAAGTGGGCGCCGCCAAGAACAAGGGCGTGCTGAACCTGGCGTACAAGATGGGCAACTGGGGCATCAGCGGCGCCACCACCTTCATCAGCAAGTCGGCGCTGGACGACCAATTCCTGTCCGGCGAAGGTCTGTCGCGCAACTCGATCCGCGTGAACAAGAAGGTCTACCAGGACCTGCAGCTGACCTACGCGCCGTGGCAGAAGACCGAGTTCTACCTGGGCGTCGACAACGCGTTCGACAGCAAGGCTCCGCTGATCCCGTCCGGCTTGCCGGGTAACGATACCGGCACCGAGACCAACGCCGGTACCTACGATGCGATCGGCCGCCGCTGGTATCTGGGCGTGCGCGTCACGCTGTAATCCCCCGGCCTGTCTGG
>DASWTB010000047.1:0-2427 GCA_036402315.1 Pseudoduganella sp.
GCCAGCCGCGCGCTTCCTGCAGCCAGCCGCGCGGCGCCAGCGCCTGCTGCGGGGCGCCCCACAGCAGGCCGCCATCGGCGCAGCCAAAAAATTTGGAGGGGCTGGCCACCACATAATGGCCGCTGCCCGGCTGGCACAGCGGGGCACGCTGCAACGCCACCTGCCAGGCATGGGCGCAGTCCTCCACCAGCGCCACGCCGTGGCGGCGGCACAGGGCATGCACCGCGTCGACGGTGGCGGCAGGCTGCGGCAAGCCAAAGTAATGGGTCAGCAGCAGCGCGGCCACGCCGCCGTCGGCCAGGCGCGCCGCCAGTGCCTCGAGATCGGGGCCGAGGCCGGCTTGCAGCGGGTAGAAGCGGACCGCGCCGCCCAGCGCCAGCGCCGGGTCGAGCATGGTACGGCAATGATAAGCCGGCGCCAGCAAGGCGCCGCGCGCGCCGACCCCGGCCGCGGCATAGGCGGCTGCCAGCGCGTAGCGGCCGCGCACGAAGTGCTGGCCATGCGGCGGCCAGGCCGGTCCGGCCAGCAGGCGCAAATCGCCCAGGCGCAGCCCCGGCAGCACCGGCACGGCCGGCGCCGGGAAGTGGCAGGCAGACGGGTCGAAACGCAAAAACTCCAGCATCGGGGCGCCCACCGGGCTAGTTGAATCAGCTAAGCTTACCACTCGGCCTTCTTCCTCAGCAAAGAATAGTATTGGCGCCTTATTTTATTCCAAAAACAACAATAAACATGCGAAATCGGCAATAATTTATTTTTTGCCCGGAATGGCACAGCGGCGCTTCCGGGGGCGGGTATACTGCGCACTGACCGCAATCCTGGAGCATCACATGTATTTGGAAGAAGTAAAAACCATCCTGATCGACGTCCTGGCACTGGGCCCTGCCGGCCAGGCGCTGGACCAACACTCGGCCCTGCTGGGCAGCCTGCCGGAGCTGGACTCGATGGCCGTCGTGCAACTGATCGGCGCGCTGGAAGAGCAGTTCGGCTTCAGCATCGACGACGACGAGATCAGCGCCACCACCTTCGCCACCCTTGGCAGCCTGGCCGCCTTCGTGCAGCACAAGCTGACGGCATAAAGCCATGGCCGCGGCGCCCCAAGCCTTGTTCCTGGCGCATGGCGCGGCAGCGCGCTTTGCGCTGTACCATGCGCCGGCGGCGCCGTGCCGCGGCGCCTGGCTCTACCTGCACCCGTGGGCCGAGGAAATGAACAAGGCGCGCCGCATGGCCGCCTTGCAGGCACGCGCCCTGGCCGCCGACGGCTGGGCCGTGCTGCAACTCGACTTGCACGGCTGCGGCGACAGCGCGGGCGACTTTGGCGATGCCAGCTGGGACAGCTGGCGCGCCGACGTCGCGCTTGGCCTGGACTGGCTGCAGGCCACCCTGGGCCAGCAACTGCCGCAGGCGCCCGGCCTGTGGGGCTTGCGCCTGGGCGCCCTGCTGGCGCTCGACTATGCCGCCCGCCCCGCCGGCCGCGCGCCGTCGCAACTGCTGCTGTGGCAACCGGTACTGCAGGGCGCCAGCCACCTGACCCAGTTCCTGCGCCTGCGCGTGGCCGCGCAGATGCTGGGCGAGGGCGCGGGCCATCGCGAGGGCGGCACCGACGCCCTGCGCGCCGCGCTGGCCGGCGGCAGCGCGCTGGAAGTGGCCGGCTACACGCTGGCGCCGGCCCTGGCCGCCGCGCTGGACGGCCTGGATGCCAGCCGCCTGGCGCCGCCCTGCCCCGTCAACTGGCTGGAAGTGGCGCCGGCCGCAGGCCGCCCGCTGGCGCCGCTGTCGCAGCGCGTGCTGCAAGGCTGGCAGGCGGCCGGGGTCGATGCCCGCGCCCAGTGCGTCGCCGGGCCGCAGTTCTGGGCGACCCAGGAAATCGCCGAAGCGCCGGCGCTGCTGGTGGCCACCTGCGCCATGCTGCAGGAGGCTTGCCATGCTTGACGAGTGCGCGCTGGCGTTCGACTGCGAAGGCGAGACCCTGGTCGGCATCCTCAGTCCCGCCGCCACCGCGGCGCGGCGCGGCGTGCTGGTGATTGTCGGCGGCCCGCAGTACCGCGCCGGCAGCCATCGCCAGTTCGCCCTGCTGGCGCGCCAGCTGGCGGCGCAGGGCATCCCGGCGCTGCGCTTCGATTACCGCGGGCTGGGCGACAGCAGCGGCGCCGCCCGCACTTTCGAACACGTGGCAGCCGACATCCGCAGCGCCATCGACGCTTTCCAGGCCGCCGTGCCGGGCTTGCAGGAAGTGGTGCTGTGGGGCTTGTGCGATGCCGCCGCAGCCGCCCTGTTCTATGGCCGGCGCGACCCGCGCGTCACCGGCCTGGTGCTGCTCAACCCCTGGGCGCGCAGCGCTGCGGGCCTGGCGCGCAGCACCCTCAAGCACTATTACTGGGCGCGCCTGCGCGACCCCGCCCTGTGGCGCAAGCTGGCGCGCGGCCAGTT
>DASWTB010000048.1:0-9300 GCA_036402315.1 Pseudoduganella sp.
AAAGTGCTTGCCATCCCGCTGATCCTGCACCGCCTGATCGAGCGCCTGAACGTGCGCTGGGATACCGAAACCCTGCTCAATATCCCGACCCTGATGCTGCTGGGGGTGCTGGTGGTGATCCTGGCCTTCCACTTGGCGGCGCCGGTGGCCAGCCTGTCCACCACCGTGCTGCGCGGTACGCTGGGCATTGCGCTGGCTTGTGTGCTGCTGTCCTTCATGATGATGATCACGCGCGCCAAGGCGGTGCCCCAGGTGATCGGTTTCCTGTCGCTGGAAAACGGCTTGTTCTTCGCCGCCACCGCCACCGTGTATGGCATGCCGATGGTGGTCGAACTGGGCATCGCCCTCGACGTGCTGGTGGGCATCCTGATCCTGGCGGTATTCATGTTCCAGCTGCGCGAACGTTTCGACAGCCTGGACGTGCAGCACCTGGAACGCTTGAAGGAGGATTAGTGGACTTGCTGCTGCTCACGCTCACCCTGCCGCTGGCCGGCGCCGCCGCCCTGGCGGCCTGGGGCCACCGGCCCTGGGCGGCGCGCCTGAACAGCGCCTGCAGCCTGGCCACGCTGGCGGCCGCCGCGCTGCTGACGGCCAGCGTGGTGGCTGATGGCCCCCGCTTTGCGCTGGGACGCCAATTCTTCATCGACCCGCTGAATGCCTTCCTGGTGGCGCTGACCGCCTTCGTGGCCGCCACCACGGCGCTGTTTTCCGGCCCTTACATGGCCTTCGAGCGCGACCATGGGCGCATGACGCCGCGCCGCATGCGCCTGTACCACAGCATGTACCAGCTGTTTACCGCCACCATGCTGCTGGCCCTGACCACCAACAACCTCGGCCTGCTGTGGGTGGCAATGGAGGCGGCTACCCTGGCCACCGTGCTGCTGGTGTCGGTGTACCGCAGCGCCGCCAGCCTGGAGGCGGCGTGGAAATACTTCATCCTGTGCGGGGTGGGCATTGCGCAGGCCCTGTTCGGCACCATCCTGCTGTACCTGGCGGCCGACCGCGTGCTCGGCGCCGGCGGCGACGCCCTGCTGTGGACCAGCCTGGCGGCCGTCAAAGGCCAGCTGGAACCAACCATCATGGCGCTGGCCTTCGTTTTCCTGCTGCTGGGCTACGGCACCAAGGTCGGCCTGGTGCCGCTGCATAACTGGCTGCCCGACGCCCATGCGGAGGGACCGACGCCGATTTCCGCCGTGCTGTCGGGACTGCTGCTCAATGTGGCGCTGTATGCCCTGTTGCGCTGCAAGGTGCTGGCCGACGGCGCGCTGGACAACGGCCTGCCAGGCCGCATGCTGCAGGGCTTCGGCCTGCTGTCGGTGCTGGTGGCGGCCTTCTTCCTGCTGCGCCAGCGCGACATCAAACGCATGTTCGCCTATTCCTCGATCGAGCATATGGGCCTGATGACCTTTGCCTTCGGCCTGGGCGGCCCGCTGGCCAACCTGGGCGGCCTGCTGCACATGACGGTGCACGCCCTGGTCAAGTCGGCGATCTTTTTTGCGGTCGGCCACGCCAGCCAGCAAGCCGGCAGCCAGGAGATGGCGCGCATCCGCGGCCTGCTGGCGGCCAGTCCCACGGTCGGCTGGGGCCTGATGCTGGGCACCCTGGCCATCCTCGGCATGCCGCCGTTCGGCGTGTTCGCCAGTGAATTCCTGATCCTGACCGCCGCCATGCACCAGTTGCCGTGGGCCGCACCGCTGCTGCTGCTGGCACTGGCCGTGGCGTTCGGCGCGGTGCTGCACCAGGTGCAGCCGATGGTGCTGGGCGCGCCGGGCGTGGCGCCGCCGCGCCACCGTCCCGCCTTGCTGCCGGTGTTCCTGCATCTTGGCCTGGCGCTGATGCTTGGCCTGTATGTGCCGCCCTACCTGGCCACGTGGTACGGCCAGGCGGCGCGCATGATGGGGGGCTGAGGATGACGCCCGCCGCACTCGACCTGCCGTTCCAGCGCCAGCCCGGCGTGCTGCCCATGTGGCGGGCCCCGGTCGAGGCGTGGCAGTGGCGCGCCGCGCCGGCGCAGGTGCTGGCTGCCGGCGGCCAGTTGCTGACGCTGTGGGCCAGCGAGCGCCCGGCCGGCTATGCGATTGCAGCGGCCTACGCGCTGCCGGAAGGCCTGGTCTGGCTGGAACTGGCGCTGCCAGGCGAGGCCCCCTGCTATCCTGGGCTGGAAGCCGCCTTCCCCGCTGCGGCGCGCATGCAGCGCGCGCAGGCCGACTTGCTGGGCGTGCACGCCGATATGGCCGACCAGCGGCCCTGGCTGTCGCACGGCTGCTGGCCTGCCGGGCATTACCCGCTGCGCAGCAGCGCCGCGCCCGTGGCGCCAGGCCCGGCGGACGACTATCCCTTCGTGCCGGTGGCGGGCGAAGGCGTGCATGAGATCCCGGTAGGCCCGGTGCATGCCGGCGTGATCGAGCCGGGCCACTTCCGCTTCGCCGTGGTGGGCGAAAAAGTGCTGCGGCTGGAACAGCGACTGGGCTACACGCATCGCGGCATCGACCGCCTGCTGGCCGGCAGCGAGGTACAGCGCGGCTTGCGCCTGGCCGGCCGCGTGGCCGGCGATTCGACCGTGGCCTTTGCCTGGGCCTATTGCATGGCGCTGGAGTCGGCCGCCGGCCTGGCTGTAGCGGCGCCGGCCGAAGCGCTGCGCGCCGTAATGCTGGAGCGCGAGCGCGTGGCCAACCATCTGGGCGACCTGGGAGCGCTGGCCAACGACGCTGGCTTCGCCTTCGGCCTCAGCCAGTTCATGCTGCTGAAGGAAGCGTGGCTGCGCCGCAATGGCGAACTGTTTGGCCACCGCTTCGCCATGGACGTACTGGCTCCGGGCGGCGTAGCGCGCGTGCCGCCGCCGGCCGCCTGGCCGCAACTGGTGCAGGATTGCCTGCAGCTGGAACGCTCTGTGCGCGAGCTGCACGCCATCTACGACGGCCACGCCGGCCTGCAGGACCGCTTGATCGCTACCGGCCGCGTGGCGCCAGCGCTGGCCGCGCGCCTGGGCCTGTGCGGCCTGGCCGGTCGCGCCAGCAGCCAATGCCGCGACCTGCGCTGCGACTTGCCATGGCCGCCTTATGCCGCGCTGGCGCCGCGCATGGCTTGCCACCGCAATGGCGACGTGGCGGCGCGCGTCACCGTGCGCTTCGAAGAAATTGAGGAGTCGCTGCGTTTGATCCGCCTGCTGTGCGAGCAACTGGGCGAGCAGGCCCCGCAGCCGGCGGCATCCTTCACGGCGCCGCAACAAGGCCAGGCCATCGGCTGGGTGGAAGGCTGGCGCGGCCCGGTGCTGGTGGCGCTGGAGCTGGAAGGCGGCCGCATCGCGCGCGGCCATTGCCATGACCCGTCATGGCATAACTGGCCGGCACTGGAATATGCGATACACGGCAATATCGTGCCGGACTTCCCGCTCATCAATAAGTCCTTCAATCTGTGCTACGCCGGGGTCGACTTATGATCTGGCGCGTGATCCGCATCATTGGACGCGACGGCCTGGCCAGCGCGCCGCCGCCAGCCGATCTCGCCGCGCAGGAAGTGCAGCGCCTGGGCCGCGAACTGCAAGCGATCATGGGGCGCGCGCTGGCGATCCGCCATGTCGACGCCGGTTCCTGCAATGGCTGCGAACTGGAAATCCATGCCCTCAACAATCCGCTGTACAACCTGGAAGGCGCCGGCATCCGCTTCGTGGCCAGCCCGCGCCATGCCGACCTGCTGCTGGTGACCGGACCGGTGACGCTGCATATGGAAGAAGCTTTGCGCCGCACTTACGAGGCCATGCCGGAGCCGCGCCTGGTGCTGGCGACCGGCGATTGCGGCTGCGATGGCGGAATTTTCGCTGACAGCTATGCAGTGCGAGGCGGTGTGGCTGCGGTACTGCCGGTTGATGCTTTGCTGCCGGGCTGCCCGCCAACCCCGCTGGAGCTGCTGCGCGCCATCCTGGCGTTAGCCAGGCCTTTGTGATCTGCAAGGTGCCTGGACGATCCATCCCGGTATTCTGGAGCGCCTGAGCGAGACTGGCGAAAGTGACGAAGCAAGTGGCGTCACAGGCGTCTCCGGCAGCAGCATACAGCAGAAAAAACTAACAGCCGCCTTTAAGGGAGTCTCGACGCTGAAGAAGAACCAACTGAATACGTATTCCCTGGATCCGGGACCTGATCAATCGGTCGATCTGGCCCTGGCAGTAAGGTCAGGGTCACGCTAACGCCGGCGGCGCGCCAGGCGCCAGCGGGCGCGCAGGTCGTCGAAGATGGGGACGATGGCCAGCAGTACCAGTACCAGGGCAAGCACGATGGTGGCCTGGTAGCCGATATGGGCAAAGCCCAGCGCCCCGGCCACCCCGCCCAGGAAGAAGGCGCCCAGCAGCGATGCCAGGACGCCAACCCGCCGGTGGTCGGCATGCACCGGCGCCAAGGCTGCAGTACGGTTGACGTACAAGGCTTTGCCGGCCTCGATGCCAAGGTCGGTGACGATGCCGGTCATGTGGGTGGTACGGATTTCAGAGTTGGACAGCTTGGTGATGACGGCATTTTGCAGCCCCATCATGAAGCACAGCAGCAGGATGGTGGCCGGCAGCACGATCACGTCGATCTGCTGCAGGCGCGCGCCCAGTTCGCCGAAGGCCAGCAGCAGCAGCGCTTCCAGCATCAACGGCAAGGCGTATTCGCTTTGCAGGCGGCGCCGGCGTGCATAATTGACAAGCAACGCGCAGCAGGCGGCGCCGGCCATGAAGGCCAGCAGCGCCCCGGCGCAGTCGGCGGCCGCCTCCAGCGATCCGAGCGCCAGGTTGTCGGCGCCGGCCGAGACGATGCCGGTCATATGGGAAGTGTACTGCTTTACGGCGAGGAAGCCGCCGGCATTGGCGGCGCCGGCGACGGCGGCCAATGCCACGCCCAGGTGGCGGTTACGGCGTGCGGCGCGCTTGCGCCCCGTCAGGCGTCTGACATAGTTGATTGGCATGCTTCCTCGTCATGGTACGGTCCTTACACCAGGCCGCTGACGTCAGGACGCGTTGCCAGTGCCTGCTGCACTACCTGCACCACGAATTCACGGTCAGCGCCGCGCAGTGGCTGGCGTGGGCGGCGAACGTTCTCGTTGCCGACACCGACCAGTGCTTCCACCAGTTTCAGATTTTGCACCAGCTTGGTCGAAACGTCGAGGTGCAGCAGCGGCATGAACCACTGGTACAGCTTCAGGGCTTCGGCCAGGCGGCCGGCTTTCACCAGCTTGTACAGGGCCACGGTCTCTTTCGGGAAGGCCACCACCAGGCCGGCCAGCAGGCCGTCGGCGCCAACGGCCAGGCCTTCGAAGGACAGGTCGTCCACGCCCATGAAGATGGCGTAGCGGTCGCCCACGGCGTTGCGCAGGTCGGTTACGCGGCGGATATTGTCGGTCGATTCCTTGATCGCTTCCAGTTCTTCGCAGTCCGACAGTTCCTTGAAGTCGGCCGGGGTCAGGTCGACCTTGTAGGTCACCGGGTTGTTGTACACCATGATCGGCAGCTTGGCGGCCTTGGCGATGGTGCGCAGGTTGGCCTTGGCTTCATAAGCGTCGGCTGCATACAGCACGGAAGGCATCACCATGAAGCCGTCCACGCCCAGGTCGCGCGCTTCCTGCACATAGCGCTCGGCGTTGGCGGTGCGGGTTTCGCTGACGTTGGCCAGCACCGGCACGCGGCCGTTGGCTACTTTAACGGCGGTCTTGGCGACAGCCAGCTTCTCTTCGAACGACAGGGTGCTGGCTTCGCCCAGGGAGCCGCAGGTCACCAGGCCATGGCAGCCGCTGTCGATCATGAAGGAGAAGTGCTTCTCCATTTCTGCGTGGTCCAGCTCCTCATTCGCGTGGAATTTGGTGGTTACTGCAGGGAATACGCCTTCCCATTTGATTGCTGCCATTTCAAGTCTCCTTGTGAGGTTCGAGGGTGATAATGCTGCCGGCACGTGCCGGCGAGATCGGTGTACGCACGGCGTCCGGACGCCATCCATACAGGAAATCGGTTGCGTTGCCGCAGATGCGGCCCTGGCACGGGCCCATGCCGCAGCGGGTTTGCAGCTTGGCGCTGCGCCAGCTCGCATGCTCGCGCAGTTCGTCGTGGCAGACGTCTTCGCAGCGGCAGACGATGGTGTCAGCTTGCGCCAGCGTGCGCAGTTCTTCGCGCAAGGCGAAGGTGCGGGCCAGCCGGGCGGCAAACCCTTGCCATTGGGTGCGCTCGGCAAGCAGTTCCTGGGGAACGCCTTCGCCGCACGCTGCCAGGCCTGCGATACGGCCTTCAACCAGGGCCAGGTCGACGCCGCCGACGCCGGTGCCTTCGCCCGCGCACAGCACGTTCGGCACGGAGGTACGCTGCCAGGGGTCGGTCTTGACCGCGCGCTGCTCGATGTCGCAGCCAAGTGCCCGCGCCAGTTCAGTGTTAGGCAGCAGGCCGTAGCCGCAGGCGAGGTAGTCGCAGTCGATGTCGAGCTTCTCGCCTTTACGCTGGACTTGCACGGAGGTCAATTGCACGTCGCCGCGGGCGGTCGTGACAAAGCTGTTGGCGTAGTAAGGAATCCCGCGCAGGGCAGCGCCAAGTTTCGCAGCCTGGACTGCCTTCGATGGCGTTAGCGCCAGGCCGGCGGCAAAGCGCGCCAAGGCCGGCATACCTGCCTGTTCGACGATGGCGGCGACAATTGCGCCGCGCTCTTTCAAGGTCGCCGCGACGGCCAGCAGCAGCGGGCCACTGCCCGCAACCACCACACGCTTGCCATGCACCGGATAGCCGCCTTTGGTCAATGCCTGCAGGCCGCCGGCGCCGGTCACGCCTGGCAAAGTCCAGCCTGGGAAAGGCAGCAGCAATTCACGCGCGCCGGTGGCCAGGATCAACTGGTTGTAGCGGAGCGTACGGGCCTGCTCGGCGTCCTGCACCAGCAGTTCGCCGGGCTGGGTCTGCATCAGCACGCGAGTGCCGGGCAGGAAGGTCACATTGCTTGCCGCCTCCAGCGCCTGCCAGAGCTGGCGTGCGCGCTGGTCCTGCTGTTTGGCCGGACCGCCGCGCCAGATCTGGCCGCCTGCCAGCGGGTTGTCGTCGATGATGGCGACGCGGCGCGTGCCATCGGCACCCGCTGCCGCATGCGCCGCAGCCAGGCCGGCCGGGCCGGCGCCTACGACCAGGATGTCGAAGAGTTGGTTCATGCTGCTGCTCCGGTCTGCACATCCATGCCCGAACGGCAAAGCGTCTGGCAGGACAGCACGTGCGCACGTCCGTTGATGGTCACGCGGCACTCCTGGCACACGCCCATGCCGCACAAAGGCGCCCGCAGTTGGCCGCTGACCGAAAGGCGCGTTACGCCAGCAATGGCGGCGGCAACCGTGGTGCCTGGGGCGACGCTCACAGCCCGGCTATCGATGGTCAAGGTGATGAAATCAGCCATAAGCCCTCCCCTGCGCAATAAAGCGGCTCGGCAGATACGGGCGCGCATCGATTCCCGCCTGCCCGCCCGTCATCTGCGCCACCAGCAATTCGGCAGTCGCGAGCGAAGTCGTGATGCCAAGGCCTTCGTGGCCCGTGGCCAGCCACACGTTGCGGCGCGACGGGTCAGGGCCGATGAGCGGCAAGCCATCCGGCGTCGCCGCGCGCAGGCCCGTCCAGCAGCGCAACACATTCAGGCCCGCCAGTGCAGGCGTGTATTCAACGGCCCTGGCCAGCATGCGCGCCATCATCGACGGCTCCGCCGCCAGGTCGACCGTATCAAACTGCCGCGAGGAGCCAATCAGCACCTGGCCGGTAGGCCGCGGCTGCAGGTTGAACGCCACCGATTCGCCTTCCGATGCGTGCGCGCTCTTGATGTAGCCAAGCTCCACCAGCTGGTGGCGCACAAAGCCCGGATAGCGGTCGGTAATCATGACGTGGCCCTTCTTGGGGCGCAGTGGCAGGTCCGGCGCCAGCGCCAGGCAGCGCGTGCCAGCAGCCAGCACCACCTGCCCCGCCGCCAGCCGCGAACCATCCGCCAGCACCACACCGCCATCTTCCAGCGCAACGACTTCCCCCATCACCAGCGACGCGCCGCGCGCCACCGCACGTGCCAGCAGGATGCGGGCGCTCTTGGGCGGATACACCAGGCCGTCACCCTGCACCAGCAAGCCGCCTGCCAGGTGCGGCCGCAAGTTCGGCTCCAGCCGGTACAGCTCCTGGGCGCCGATTACTTCGCATGCCAGGCCGTGGGCCTTCATCGTGACCGCCTTGGCGCGCGCCGCCTCCAGTTCTTCATCGTCGGCGGCGACCCAGATGGTGCCGCAACGGCTGTATTCGTGACGCTGCTGCTGCCCCTCCACCAGGTCCTGCCACAGCTCCAGCGAGTGGGAGCTCAGGGCCAGTTCGGCAGCGTTATCGTCCATGGCCACCAGGTGGCCCATGCCGGCCGCCGTCGCACCGCTACCGACCGCATCGCGCTCGATCACGGTGACGCGCAAGCCTTTCGCCGACAAGGCATCGGCGCACGCGGCGCCAATGATGCCCGCGCCGACGATCAGGACGTCCGGCTTCATGTTCAACGAATGCCCCAGACAAATGGATCGCTCGGGTCCAGCACCAGGGTGGACGTGGCGTTCACCCAAGCCTTGCCGCGAATGCTTGGCAGCACGCGGTCGCCATCGCGGCGATACGAGCCTTCGAATACGCTGCCGACGATGCTTTCCTGGCGCCAGACTTCGCCCTCCGCCAGCTTGCCGTCTGCCGCGAGGCAGGCCAGCTTGGCGCTGGTGCCGGTGCCGCAAGGCGACCGGTCATAGGCGTTGCCCGGACACAGCACGAAGTTCTGGCTGTCGCCCAAGCCGCTGCGGGAATCGGCAAACAGTTCGATATGGTCGATCAGCGCGCCGTTATCGCCGGTGATCCCTTGTGCTTCCAGCGCATCCTTGATCGCGGTGGTGTACGCCGACAGCTCGCGCACATTGCCAAGTTCGAGTTGGCGCCCGTGGTCGGACACCAGGAAGAACCAGTTGCCACCCCAGGCGATATCACCGCGCACCACGCCATAGCCAGGCACGTCGACCGGTACGCCAGTCGCCTTGCGCCACGATGGCACATTGTTCACGGTCACGCTGCCGTCGTCATGCAGTTGCGCTTCCACCACACCCACCGGTGTATCGATGCGATGCAGGCCGGCGTTCAGGCGGCCCATGAAAGCCAGCGATGCCACCAGCCCGATGGTGCCGTGGCCGCACATGCCGAGGTAGCCGACATTGTTGAAGAAGATGACGCCTGCTGCACAATTGGGGGCATGCGGCTCGCACAGCAGCGCCCCCACCAGCACGTCCGAGCCACGCGGTTCGCACACCACGCCGGAA
>DASWTB010000049.1:0-4128 GCA_036402315.1 Pseudoduganella sp.
GGCCGGGCTGGCTCGGCTGCGCGGCCGGTGCGGCCGGCGCGGCCGGCGTGGCCAGCCCGGCCAGCGCTTGCTGGTAGGCGGCGCGCAGGGCTTGCACGGCGCCCGGGCCGTCGGCCGGCTTGACCAGCTTGAGGCGGGCCGCATAGGCCAGCTTGAGGGCTTGCGTGTCTTGGGTCGGCGCGATGCCGAGGGTGTGCCAGATCGTCATGGTTGCTTTCATACCTGCCATTCGTAGCGCCGGGCGTGTGCGGTCACTTCCGCCGTCCAGAAGCGGTGCGGCAGCACTGTCACGATGCCCGGGTAGGCGTCGTGGATCAGCAGGGGCACCGGGCTGCTGTGCAGGTAACCGCCAGGCAAGTGCTTGCGTTCAAAGAAAATGGTGGTCATGCGCAGGTCGGCGCTGGACAGGCGCAGCGGCAGCGGCAGGCCGAAGCTGCGCGTGGTTTCCGCGGTCATGTGGTCGGCCAGGAAGGCCAGCCGGTGGTCCAGCGGGCGCGTGCATTTGTAGGCGGAAACCGCCGTCGCCAGCGGCACCAGTTCGTCCGCGCCCTGGATGCCGCGCAGGTCGTACAGCACTTCGCCGGGGCAGCCGGCGCTGCCTTCTTGCCACATCAGGTAGTTGGCCTGGGTGATCAGGCCCCAGACCAGGCGGCCGCCGTGGAACAGCGCGCCGACATTCTGGAACCACAGGTCGATATCGTCGCCGTCGGCCCAGCTCGGGCGCTGCGGCACCAGGTAGCCGGGATCGACGCCGCGCATCGCGTCGATGCGGCGCTGCACCTGCGCCATGTCGTCCTGCAGGCGCGGCGCCCGCGTGGCGGCCGCCTTGCGCCCCAGCGCCTTCAGCTGCGCGCGGAACTGCGCACTGCTGCACGGCCCGAATAGGCGCTCGAGCAGCAGGTGCAGCGGGAAGCATACTTCGCTCTTGTTGAGCAGTCCGACCAGGCCAAGGCGCGGCTGGGCGGCCGCGTCCAGCGCCACGCCGTGCGCCCGCTGCAACTGCTGCGCCGTGAACCAGTCGATCTGCGCGCCCGATTCCTGCGCCACCACGGCGCCCACATAGAACGCCAGCGCGTGCAGGAAATTGCGGTTGGCCGGGCGCGCCAGGAAGTCGGCTTCCGGCATGGCCAGTTTCGGCTTCAGTTGCTCGAGCAGGTCGTCGATGCGCAGCAGGCTGGCCGCTGTCAGGTCCAGCCCGAGCTGGTACAGCGTCTTGCGGTAGGCGATGCCGTACTGGAAGGGATAGCGTTCGAACAGGGCGTCGATGTGGCGGTGGGCCAGCACGTTGCAATCGCCGCCAGGGTCGTCGGCCCGCAGCGCGGGGCACAGCGCATCGACCGCGCGCCGCGTGGCCTCGAACGCCGCCTGCGACGGTGGTGCCGCGCGGTCGTATTCCAGCGCCCGCAGCCATTCATTGCCGCCCTCGCTCTCCCGCAGGACATGGCAAAAACGCGGCAGCAGGTCGTCGGCCAGCGGGCGCAGCCGCTCGGGGCAGCGGCGCAGCTGGATCATGCCGGGGATGCGTTGCCCTTGCCGGTTGACGGTGTAGGGCAGGGCCAGCAGCAGGCCGTGCAGCAGCCCGGTGGCGGCGCCGAATTCGACAAACAGGGCGCGTTCGGCCGGGCAATCGTCAAGACGCGCGTCCAGCTCGAACAGCAGCACTTGGCCGGCCAGGCCCGTCGCGCCGGGCGCATGCAGCGCGCTGCGCAAGTCGGCCAGCGTGCCTGCCGGCTGCGTGCTTCGGGCCTGGCCGTGGCTATCGCTGCCGCACAACGCCAGCGGCGCCGGCTGGCCTTGCAGGATGGCTTGGTAGGCCCGGGCCGCGGCCTGCCCTGCCAGGTCGATCAAAGGGAAGTCGGGGTGGTCGAGCAGCATTGGCCGGGCAAAATTGTTAGCTTAAAAGAAATGTAGTGTACTTGCTAACAAATGCCCAGGCAAGCCTGCCGCGCCTAGAAGCGCCGGTGCCCCTCGTCGGCGTCGCAGCGGCCGCTGAACTTGATCAAGCCCTCGATGGTCATGACGCCGCTGCGGCGGTCGATGGCCAGGGTGGGCTGGTTCAGCGCGTTGAGGCGGAACTTGCCGCGAATCTGGTTGTGGCCGACGATCAGGTCTTCGATCGGCCAGCCCTCCGCGCTGGCGCCGGAATGGATCGGCGGCACCAGGCTTTTCGGCAGCTTGATGGTGCCCCGCACGCCGTGGATCGAGACATTGATGGCGGTGTCGAAACTGTCCTTGCCGGTCTCGATGCGCATCTTGGGCACGTATTTGTGCTGGTCGGCATCCCATTCGAAGCGGCTGTTGACCTGGCTGGTGGTCTTCTGCGCGCCGCCATAGCACACCAGCTGCAAGTCTTCGGCCGGGGCGTCGCCAGCCGCCTGGCCGGCGCCGGACATGGCCATCACCACGGCTGCAATCAAACTCATGATTTGCTCTCCATGGACAGGGAAGTGGGGGCGGCCCGGCCGCGCATCAGGAACAAGCCGTACAGGAACATGGGCAGGGCCACCAGTAACGGGCCCAGCAGCACGTCGCCGGCCGGCGCTGCGCCGGCGCGCGGCGCCAGCAGCCCTGCCATGAGGGCAAAGTCCCACAGCGCGTGCACCAGCGCCACCGGCCACAGCGAGCCGGTGCGCAGGCGGATGGCCAGGTAGCCGAAGCCTTGCAGGAAGGCGCAGGCCGACTGCAGCAGCGCCGCTTCCAGCTGGCCGGTGGCCAGCACGTTGAGCGCGTGCGCGGCGCCAAACAGGGCCGAGCTCAGCAGCATGGCCGGCCACAGCGCCAGCCGGGCCCGGCAGCCGGCAAACAGCACGCCGCGGAACATCAGTTCTTCCGACAGCCCGACCAGGGCAGTGTTGATGGCCACGAACAGCAGCACGCGCGCCGGCGGCAGGCCGTTGGCGACGTCCAGCGCCAGCATGGCGCAGGCATAGGCGAACGGCAGCCACAGCAGGCGCCAGCTGTGCGGCGCGGGCGCCTGCAGGCCCAGCGCGCGGCGGTCGCCATGGGCCCAGGCCACGCCGGCCAGCAGCAGCAGGGCCAGCACCCACGGCAGGCCGACGCCGCCGCTGACGGTGTCGGCCAGCGCCTGCTGCGGCGCCTGTGCCAGCAGCAGGCCGGTGCCGACCGTCAGCAGCAGCCAGGCCGCCAGCACCAGCAGGGCGCTGCCCAGGTCCAGCCGCAGGCGCGGCCGCGCCGCAGCTGGCGTCGCGCGCCGCGTCATGGGGCTTTGCGCTGCAGGGTATGCAGCTGGTCTTTGCGCAGATAGTGCAGGCCATACAGCAGGCCGCCGGTCGGTCCCGAATGACTGGGGTCGCCCGCCACGCGCACGATGATGTGGTCGGCGCCGTCTTCCACCACGGCGGCATTGCGCGCCAACATCAGCTTGGGAGACAGCATGCCGGAGATGGTGGAGCAGGCCAGGTGGTAGCTGCCGACATCGGCCCGGTACAGCACCTGGTCCAGCTCGCCGCGCGCATCGCGTTCCAGCAGCGTGCGCAGGATGCCGGCCGCCTGCGCCATTTCCTGCGGCAGCGCGGCGGGCAGGAGGCTGCCCTCGCCCTGCAGCGCGGCACGCGGCAGCGTGGTCGGCAAGTGCGTCATATAGCGCCCCATCCAGTGCGGCGTGTCGATGCGCGCCACCAGTGCCAGCCGGTACTGGGCATCGCTGCAGTCGACCAGGTAGGCCAGCGGCCGCAGCGCCAGGCCTTTGCCGTGCGCGCTCAGCAGCGGACTGCCGGCCATGGCTTGTTGCATGCTGGCGTAAGGGTCGATGGCCTTGAAGCGGGCGCCCAGCGCGTGCGCCTGGTGCTGGCGCATGGGAGCCAGTACGGCGTCGGCCACGAAGGGCACCGGCACCAGTAGGCCGGCCGCGCTGTCGGTCGACACCAGCACCACCTGGCTGCCGGGGAAGGCGGCGCTTTCGGCCGGCAGTTTGGCCGGCAGCGAGCGCTCCAGCACCACGCCGTCGTGCAGCAGTTGCGGCGCCGGCGCGGTGCTCTGGCGCATGCTGACGCAGCCGGCCAGCAGCGCGGCGGCCAGGACCAGGGCACGCTTCATTTGAGGTCCACTTTCAGCTGGTAGTCGGCGGCGGCGTTGCGGCGCGCCGCGCTGCGCATCAGGTAGACCGTG
>DASWTB010000050.1:0-49531 GCA_036402315.1 Pseudoduganella sp.
CAGCCTGCTCAGCCAGCTTCCGCAACAAATGCCCCGCCGCCACCATGCCAAAAGTGGCCGTCACCACCATCGCCGAGCCAAAGCCCGCGCAATTGATACCGGTCAGTCCCGGCTTGGCCGCGGCCTTCTCATCACCGTCAACGGTGCAAGCCTCGCCCGTTTCAGGAAACTTGAGCGGCTCCATCGAGAACACCGCATCCACGCCCAGCTTGTTTTTCGAGTTCGGCGGATAGTTATACTGGCTGCGCAAACGCCGCCGCACCTTCTTCAGCAAAGGCTCCTGCTCAGTCTTGGAGAGGTCGCGCACCTCGATGCGGGTCGGATCGGTCTGCCCGCCCGCGCTGCCGATCACGATCAAAGGAATCTGCTTGCTGCGGCAATAGTGAATCAGCGCCGTCTTCGACTTGGCCGAGTCGATCGCATCGACCACATAGTCAAAGTTGTGCGCCCCCACCATCTCGTCCAGGTTATCCGGCGTGATGAAATCCTCCACCTGCACCACTTCGCAGAACGGATTGATCTGCGCAATGCGCTCGGCCAGCGCGGTAATCTTGGCCATGCCGATGGTGCCGGACAGCGCCTGGATCTGGCGATTGATATTCGACTCGGCCACATTGTCGAGATCAATCAGGGTCAGCTTGCCGATCGCCGAGCGGGCCAGCGCTTCCACAATCCACGAGCCGACACCGCCCACGCCAATCACGCAGACATGTGCTCCACGGAAACGTGCAAGCGCTTTTTCGCCGTACAGGCGGGCAATGCCGCCAAAACGGCGGTCAAAATCGATATCTTCCAGAACTGGATCAACTATTTGCGGGGAATTCATCCCGTCATTTTACCGGAGCCGGGCTACAATGTTTTCTCTTGCCAAGTTCACCAGACCCGCACCATGAGCACTTCCTTGATCGATACCGCACCCGGCTACGACCAGCCGATCGCCGTCCTGAAACACTGCCACGACAAAATCCGCAAGCAATTGCAGACCCTGCAAAACCTGCTGAGCCACCTGCCGCAGCACGGCGCCGACGCCGCCGCCCAGCAAGCCGCGCAAGCCGTGCAGAAATACTTCAGCAAGGCCGCCCACCTGCACCACGCGGACGAGGAGATCGACCTGTTCCCGCTGCTGACCGCCGCAGCGCAAGGCGAGGACGCGGCCCTGCTGGCCAAGCTGGGCCCGCAAATTCTCGCCCAGCATCAGCAAATGGATCAGGACTGGGATATACTCAATTCGCAACTTGATAAGATTGCCAACGGTTCCAGCGCGGCCTTGAATGCCGCCGACGTAGAGCGCTTCGTGCAAGCCTATACTTCGCATATGGAAACCGAAGAGGCGCACATCGCGCCCATGGCCAAACGTATACTCAATCCCGCCCAGATGACCATCCTGGGCGAGGCCATGCAGCAGCGCCGCGGCATCCTGCCGGCGGCCATCGCCGGCGGAATCGCCCTGGCGGACCTGCGCATGGATTATGGCCGCGCCAGCCTGTCGGAAGCCGACACCCTGGCCGACCCGATTGCGCAGTTTGCCAAGTGGTTCAACGAAGCCATGAAGGCGCAGGTGAACGAGCCCAACGCGATGAGCGTGGCCACGGTCGGCAGCAATGGCCGCCCCAGCTCGCGCATCGTGCTGATCAAGCAGTACGACGAACGCGGCTTCACCTGGTACACCAATTACGAGAGCCAGAAAGGCCAGCAGCTCGCGGAAAACCCGCACGCGGCAATCCTGTTCTTCTGGCCCGAACTCGAGCGCCAGGTCAGGATCGAAGGCCGCGTCGAGAAGACTTCCGCCGAAGAGAGCGACAAGTATTTCTACAGCCGCCCGGTGAAGAGCCAACTGGCGGCGATTGCTTCACAGCAAAGCCGGCCAATCGGCAGCCGCGAAGCAATGGAAGAGAATTACGCCGCCGCCGAGGCGGCCAGCGGCGAAAAGCCGCAACGGCCTGCGCACTGGGGCGGATATCGCCTGGTACCGGACCGCGTAGAGTTCTGGCAAGGGCGCGCCTCGCGTTTCCACGACAGGATAGTCTATGACTTGCAGGACGGTAGCTGGCATAAGGAGCGCATCCAGCCCTGATCGTCCTCTCACAGGGAAGGGGCAGGCGCATGTTTGTTCAAAACCGCATCAATAGCTGGATCAGCAGCATTGCCCCGCAAGTCGCCCTGCCCCTGCGAATAGAACTGTGGAATGGCCGCAGCTTCGACTTCTCGCAGGAAGCGCCGCGCGTGACGATCCGCGTCCCCAGCCCCTCTGCGGCGCGCTACCTGCTCAAGCCCTCGCTGTCCAGCCTGGGTACCGCCTATGTTGAAGGCGCCATCGAAGTGACCGGGCGCGCGGTCGACATGATCAAGGTGGTCAACGCGCTGGCGCGCAGCTCGCTGAAAGACACCAGCAGCCTGGCGCGCATCGCGCGCACCTTCCACCACAACCGCAAGGGCGATGCGGAAGCGATCCGCTACCACTACGACGTATCCAACGAGTTCTACCAGCAGTTCCTCGACCCGAACATGGTGTATTCCTGCGCCTATTTCGAAAACGGCGACGAGGACTTGGCCACCGCGCAAATCAAGAAGATCGACCATATCCTGGCCAAGATCCAGCTCCAGCCCGGGCAGACGCTGCTCGATATCGGCTGCGGCTGGGGCGCCCTGGTGATCCGCGCCGCGCAGAAGTACGGTGCGCGCTGCGTCGGCATCACGCTGAGCGAGAACCAGCATGCGCTGGCGCAGGAACGGGTGCGTGCGGCCGGGCTGACTGGCCTGGTCGAGATCCGCTTGCAGGATTACCGCGACGTGCGCGGCCAGTTCGACCGTATCACCAGCGTCGGCATGTTCGAGCACGTGGGTGTGAAACACCTTGTGGAATACTTTGGAATTATCAACAAGCTGCTGGCCGACGACGGCTTGGTGATGAACCACGGAATCACCTCGACCGATCCGGACAACGGCGAAACGCCCTACGGCGGCGGCGAATTCATCGAGAAGTACGTTTTCCCGCACGGCGAACTGGCCCACATCGGCCAGGTACTGCGCGCCATGCAGGAGGGCCAGCTCGAAGCCTACGACGTGGAAAACCTGCGCCGCCACTACGCCCGCACCTGCGCCATCTGGACTGAAAATTTCGAAGACCACGAAGACAAGGTGCGCGAGCTGGCGGGCGACAAACGCTTCCGCATCTGGCACGTCTACCTCGCCGGCTGCGCCTATGCCTTCGACCAGGACTGGATCAGCCTTTACCAGATCGTTTGTGGCAAGGCAGGGCGGCATCCGTCTTCCCTGCCCTGGTCGCGCCGGTATATGTATGCCGGAAACTGAACACTTCGAAGGCGGCTGCTTGTGTGGCGCCATCCGCTACCGCGCCACGGCAAAGCCGCTGCGTGGCGTCATCTGCCATTGCGAAATGTGCCGCAAGCACTCGGGGGCGCCAGCACTTGCATTCATCCACTTCCCGAAGGCTTCATTTTCATGGCTGCACGCGGAACCGGCCTGGTATCGCTCATCACCTTTCGCGGAACGCGGCTTTTGCGCGACCTGCGGCAGCACCATAGGCATGCGCGAAGAAGTCCTTGCCGACCGTGTGCAGGTATGTGCTGGCAGCCTCGATGAGCCGGGCCGCGCCGAAATTCAGGATCATGTCTGGACCTCATCGCAAGTCCATTGGTTTGACATCCATGACGATTTGCCGCGCTTTGCCGGGAGCAGTTCGGCCGTGCCATCGAAAGCGGAAGATTAATAGTGTTTACACTATAGATTTCATAATTACAATCAATTAGATCAATCGCGTTCCTTGCTTTAGCCTAAGGTTTCCCCGACAACAACATGGAGAAACCGCGATGAGCAATCGTAAACTCGCCCTGCTGGCCATGCTGGCAGGCCTGCTTCCCCTCTTCGAACCGCAGCTCGCCTACGCTGCCGACAAGGTAGCGGGAGGGCAGAACTGGTGGCCCGAAAAACTGGACCTCCAACCGCTGCGCCAGCATTCCGCAGAATCCAATCCCTACGGCGCCAACTTCAACTACGCCAAAGAATTCCAGAGCCTCGACCTGAAGGCAGTCAAGAAAGACATCAACGCCATCCTCACCAGCTCCCAGCCCTGGTGGCCTGCCGACTATGGCAACTACGGTCCCTTCTTCATCCGCATGGCCTGGCACAGCGCCGGCACCTACCGCGTCGGCGACGGCCGCGGCGGTGCAGCCAGTGGGCAGCAACGCTTCGAACCGCTGAACAGCTGGCCCGACAACGTGAGCCTCGACAAAGCCCGCCGCCTGCTGTGGCCGGTCAAACAGAAATACGGCCGCAAGATTTCCTGGGCCGACCTGATGGTCCTGGCCGGCAATGTGGCGATGGAAAACATGGGCTTCAAGACCATCGGCTTCGCCGGCGGGCGCACCGACGCCTGGGAGGCCGACAAAGTATTCTGGGGCGCCGAAAACAAGTGGCTTGGCGCCGACCGTTTCAGCGGCAAGCGTGAGCTGAAGGGCGCGCTGGCCGCGACCCAGATGGGCCTGATCTATGTGAATCCAGAGGGCCCGGAAGGCAAGCCTGATCCGATCGCCGCCGCAGCCGATATTCGCCAGGCCTTCGGCCGCATGGCCATGGACGATGAGGAAATCGTCGCCCTGATCGCCGGCGGCCACACCTTCGGCAAGGCGCACGGTGCGCACAAGCCTGAAGAATGCGTGGGCGCCGATCCCGCCGGCGCCGCGATGGAGCAGCAAGGGCTGGGCTGGCAAAACAAATGCGGCAAGGGCAATGCGGAGGACTCGGTGACCAGCGGCCTGGAAGGCTCCTGGACGTCAAACCCGATTGCCTTCACCACGCAATACCTGGACAACCTGTTCGCCTTCGACTGGGTGCAGAGCAAGAGCCCGGCCGGTGCGACGCAGTGGGTGCCCAGCACGCCTGACGCAGCGAACCTGGTGCCCGACGCGCACATCGCCGGCAAGCGCCACGCGCCGATCATGTTCACCACCGACCTGTCGCTGAAGGAAGATCCCGAGTTCAACAAGATCGCCAGACGCTTCCAGCAAGACCCGAAGCTGTTTGCCGATGCTTTCGCCCGCGCATGGTTCAAGCTGACCCACCGCGACATGGGACCAAGCGCGCGCTACATCGGCGCCGACGTGCCGAAGCAGACCTTCCTGTGGCAAGACCCGATTCCTGCGCCAAGCTATGCCGCGATCAGCAGCCAGGATGCGGCGCAGCTGAAGCAAAAAATCCTGGCCTCCGGCCTGAGCACGCAAGAACTGGTGAAGACGGCATGGGCCGCCGCCGCCAGCTATCGGGGCAGCGATAAGCGCGGCGGCATCAACGGCGCCCGCATCCGTCTCGCGCCGCAGAAGGATTGGGCGGTGAACGAGCCGGAGCAACTGGCCAAGGTGCTGGCAAAGCTGGAGTCCATCCAGGCCGATTTCAACAAGGCGCAGAAAGGCGGCAAGAAGGTTTCGCTGGCCGACCTGATCGTCCTGGGCGGCAACGCGGCCATCGAGCAGGCTGCGAAAGCCGATGGCCATACCGTGCAAGTGCCCTTCAAGCCGGGCCGTGCCGATGTGTCCCAGGCACAGACCGACGTGAAGTCCTTCGCCGTGCTGGAGTCGAAAGCTGATGGCTTCCGCAACTACTACGATAGCGGCAGCAAACTGCCGCCTGCGGAGGCACTGGTGGAAAAGGCCAGCCTGCTCAAGCTGACCGTGCCGGAAATGACGGTGCTGGTCGGCGGCTTGCGCGCCCTTGACGCCAACTACGGTCACTCGGCCAACGGCGTATTGACCGCAAAGCCGGGCACACTGAGCAACGACTTCTTCGTCAACCTGCTGACCATGGACACCAAGTGGAACAAGGCGCCAGGCGTGGAAGGCCTGTACGAGGGCCGCGACCGCAGCAGCGGTGAGCTGAAGTGGAAGGCGACGCCGGTGGACCTGGTGTTCGGTTCGAATTCCGAACTGCGCGCCGTGGCTGAAGTCTATGCCGCCAACGATAGTCGTGATAAATTCGTCAAGGACTTCGTGGCCGCCTGGAACAAGGTCATGAACCTGGACCGCTTCGACTAACACGCCGGGGCCCTGCGGGGCCCTTTCCTCCATTCGGGATATGCAGTGATCGAAAAGAAGAACCTCGCCAGCATCCTCCGCCAGCTTACCCATCTGCCGAACCGAACGCCCGAGATGGCCTTCGACGGCATAGCCGAGCAGGCCTTCGCCGAAGTGGCGCCGTTCCGCGAAGGCGGCATCTCGGTTGGTTACTACTCGGGCAGCAGCGAATGGGAACGCCACCCTGTGGGCGATGAAATCGTGATGGCACTGGAAGGCACGACCACCGTTATCGTCCTGGTGGATGGCGAACAACAGCGGATTCGCTTGAATGCCGGCGAGCTGCTGGTGGTGCCGCAAAACCACTGGCACCGTTTCGAAAATTCCGACCACCTCAAGATCCTCGGCGTCACTCCGCAACCATCGGACCACAGCCTTGAACTCCCCAACACCTGAAGCGCTGGACCTCCACATTCTCCCGCTGTCCAAAGAGCATGCCGCGCAATATCGCGAGCTGATGCTGCACGGCTTTGAACACGAACCGGACGCGTTCACCTCGACGCAGGCGGAGCGCGCCGCCCTGCCGTTCTCCTGGTGGGAGCAACGCATCGACGATCCACAGCAGAACAGCATTGTGTTCGGCGCCATCACGGGCGGAAAGCTGGTGGGCTCCGTAGGCCTGGAGTTTTCAGTCCGTTCCAAAACCAGCCACAAGGCGCATCTGATCGCCATGTACACGCTGCCCGAATGGCGTGGCAAAGGCATTGGCCGCAAACTGCTCGGAGCGGCCCTCGCCTACGCGCGACGCAGGGCGGGAGTCGAAGTCATCATGCTGACAGTTACCGAAAACAACCAACCTGCAACGGCCCTCTACCAGGCTGCGGGCTTCCGCTGCTTCGGGGTTGAACCGATGGCGATACGGACCAGCGATGGCTACAAAGCCAAGGTCCATATGTGGCTGCACTTGGTGGACCAACCGCATATTCCTGGCGCGACAATTCTTTAATAGACTCATCATTCGCCTGACGAGGAGACAGGAGCGCGGACCCATGGCGATGTCCAGGGCCCGCGCAATCCGCCTTAGTTAATGGTGAAGTTGGCGTTCGACACGTCAAAGAACACGTTCCCCACCGCTTCCACCTTGATGCGCGCTGCGGTAGTCGAAACGGCCGGCAGCGTTACCACCTTGCTGCCATTGTTTGGCGTGCTGGCCGCAAGCACATAAGGGAACGTCAGGCCGCCATCCGTCGACAGGCTGATTTTGACATTGGCCGTATTCACCGGTGCTGCAGCCGTATTGGCCACATTCCAGGTCACGTTCAACTGCGAACCGCGCGATACCGACACGGCGGTATTGGGAGCAGTTACCAGGAATGGCCCCGCTCCCGTTGCCAGCACCAGTGCCGTCGCCGCGCTACCCACGCCGCCATGGCCGTCGCGCGCCGTCAGGCGGAAATTCAGCGTCGCCGGCCGCGCATTGACCTTGCCGTATCCGGTGTAGCTGGCGGTCGGCAGGAATTCCGAATAGCAGGCGATATTGGCTGCGGTCGGCGGCGATGCGGGCGCCGGGCAGGAACCCGTCTCCGCATTGGTGTTGTTGGCGAGGATTTGCGCCATATCGGGGAATACGCGGGTCGGGTCGGTGCTGACGACGTTCTCGCCCGGCGAACCATAGAGCAAGGCATCACTGTCGCTGACGACCGCCTGCACACCGAACTGGCGAAACAGCGGCCCATTGGATTTGCTGTTGCTCATGAGGGCAGTGCCGCCGGTACCGGCGCGGTCGTTCTGCTCCCACATATAAGTCATTTGTTCGCCTTCGGCATTGCTTGCGCTGCCGGTCAATGCGAATGGCGTGCGAATCGGAATGGTGTAAGTCGGTGCCACGCTCACCACAGGCACGCTGCTACCGGTCTGCGTAACCATGCCACGCTTGCTGGTCGGCCCGCCAGCCACAATTTCATTCACATGGCCGCTGCAGCCACCGGTGCAGTTGGACAGTTGCAGTACGCCTGCTGTCACGCCGGCCAGTGAACCGCCAAAGGTGACAGTGAAGCCGGCGTCGCTGACGGCGCTGACCGTGACGCTGGCAGTCGACGGCCAGCCAGGAATCGACTGGATAGCCGACTTGATGCCGGTCGTCGTGTAGTTCGAGCCGCGGATGATCGGCGCCGAAGCATTGCCGTTGTATGACAGAGTGAACTGCTGGCCATTGGTTGTGAAGCCGCGCAGCACGCCCATCTGCACCGACGTCAAGTTCGATTCGGTGCCGGAGGTGTAGGCAGTGATTTCGTCGAAGCTGCGCTGCGACCAGTACGCATCGCTGTGCGTCTGCAGGTTGTCCGTGCCGCAAATGCCTGCGTAGGCCATGATGGATGAACCGCTGCCCGGCTCCACCGATGTCGTCGCATTGCGGTTACCGCCAGAGCAGCTGCCGGTGGTACCGTTGAAGGTGTGGTTGCCGGCAAACTGATGGCCCAGCTCGTGCGCCACGTAATCCACCGCGTAGAAGTCGCCCACTGGCGTCGGGATGCCAGTGCAACCTTGCGCCTTGTAGCTGCCGCCGACCACGCCCAGGCTGGCGATCCCGCCGCCGTTCAGGCCAAGTGCGATATGGCCGACATCAAAGTTGCCGGCGCCGGCAAGCAAGCCGACGACCGTGCGGTTGCGGGTCAGCGTGGAGCCGCTGCAGCCGGACGCCTCGGCCGGCGTGAAGCAGGCGGTGGCGCCGCAAGGGCCGTTAGCGCCCGTCATCTGCGCATCGGTATCCAGGTTCAGCGCATCGGTGTTGTTGATCAATACCAGTCGGATCGATGTTTCATCTTCATAGACTTGCGTCACGCGGTTGATCAGGCTGACCTTGGCCGCTGTCACGTTGGCGCTGCCGCCGAAATAGGTGGCGTAGGAGGGATCGGTCAACAACGCCAGCCGGTAGGTGCGCAGTTGCGCGCCTGTCGCCGCGGCGGCGCTGACTTCCTCCTGCACCACGTGGTAGGAGCTGGTTGTCGCGCTGGCGCCATCGGTCGCCGTGACCGAATAGGCGCCAACTCCGCGCGTCGGGTCAGCGGCGAAGGTCGCCGATACGACGCCCTCCTTGTCTGCCGATACCACCATGCTGTGCACCGGACCGAAGTCCGACCCTTCATTGCGCACCGTGAGTGTGACCGAGGCGCCTGGCGCGAAGCCGGCGCCGCGCACCTCCACCTCATCTCCCGCGTGAACGAAGCTGCGCGTCAGGATCACCTGCGGCGCCTTGATTTCACCTTCCTTGAAAGGGCCGTGGCGGTTCGACAGGTCGCGCGCGCTGTAGCTGGTGTAGACGCTGTCGTCGAGGTGGTGGGCAGGGTCGACGTACCAAGCGCCATCCGGGGAGCGCACCGAGGCGCGCAAGCCAAGCGGCGAGATATCCATGCGCAGGGTGGCGGATGGGTCGTCGATGCCGCGTCCCGCGTACGTCCTGATCTCCGGGTGCTTTGCTGCCAGTTCCGGCTCCATCACCGGCGAGTCCACGACACGGAAGCGCTGGTAGCCGCCCTGCGGATGCGGCAGCGAGATGATGACATCGCTTTGCTTTGCCGATTGCGCGCGTTCGTGCGGCGCACGCGCAAGCATTTGTGCGATGCCTGCGCGGTCCAGCGTCGCCGCATGATACTTGCGCGGCAGCGCAGCCGCATTGGCGCGCTTGCCATGCACGCGCTGCACGTCGGCCTCGCCGGCGTCGCGCCAGTAGGCGCCGCTTGCCTGCACCGGGATGTTTCGCTTGCTATTGTTTTCTGCTGCCAGGGTATTCACAGCGCTGAGGATCAGCACACTCGCGAGCGCGAGCTTCAGGGGGGTATGCGTAGTCATTCCGTGCCTTGTTAGTTGGAAGGTTGTTGAAGGTCGAAACTGTGCAACTACTGCAAAGGAGGAGTATTTCGGAATTGATGAGTTACCTCAAGCGATGTTCGATTGGGGCGTCGTCAGCAGAAGACAACTGGCGGCAGGTGTGCGGGATTCACGTCTGACCACGGAGAGCCGTGCATAGGCGGCGTGCTACCATTTGCGTCCCTTGCCCACGGTGCGCTACCACAGGAACTCCCATGAACGAAACTGAATTCTGGAAATTGATTGAGCTGATAGATGTTAAAGCGCTCGATGAAGGTAACGAAGACGGAGCCATTCGCCCTCTGTACAAGGCTTTGGTTAATAAGCCTGAAGAGGAACTTTTCGCATTTGAGGAACAACTTACACTGCAGCTATACGCCATCGACGGCGAAGTCTACGCGGAGAATGCTGGTGAATCGGGCGGCTCGGATGATGGTTTTCTTTATGCCAGGTGCTATGTGGTCGCGAAAGGCCGCGAGTTCTTTGAGGCAGTAAAAGCTGATCCAACTCGGATGCCCCAATCGATTGAACAGTGGTGCGAAACTCTTCTTTACCCGCACCGCGAGGCCTGGGCTGAACTCACCGGACGCGACTCGTCCGAGTGGCCGTTCTTTTCTTCGATCAGCTACGAAACCGGCAGTAATTCGGATCTTTGGTGAGTGCCTCGCGAAGAAAGATTGCCTTTTCGAGCTAGTACTAAATAGTCTGCCAGGCCTCCGGCGCCGTCCACACCAGGTTCCACAGATGGCCATCGAGGTCCTCGAAACCCTGGTCGTACATGAAGCCATGGTCCTCCGGTGGGTGGGGGGTGCGGCCACCGGCGGCTACGGCCTTGGCGATCAGGGAATCGACTTCTTCCCGGCTGTCGCACATCAGGCAGATGACGACTTCGTTCGCTTCCTTGGCCTGCGCGACGGGCTTGTCGATCAGGGACTGGAAGAAGGGTTCGGTCGTCAGCATGGCCTGGATGGTCTCGCCGACGACGTTCATGAATGCTGCGTTCTCGCCGCTAAATCGTGAATTGAAAGTAAAGCCGAGCGCGGAAAAGAAGGCCTTGGACTTCTCCAGGTCCTTCACTGCCAAATTGAGGACGATCTGATTTTTCATAGCGCTTCCTTGGTTAAGGTGAATGGGCAACCGGTACTTCCCCTCTACGACGGATGGCGATACACAAAATCGACACGTTTCCCGCTTAACTCTTCCTTTCGTACATGACGTCGGACCTCAGCACGTATTTGGTGCCTGTGCTGATCTCCGCCCCCTGGTGCGACTGGTTGTGCGGGAAGACCAGCAGCATTCCTTCCCGCGGCCGCACGGTGTCCCACCTGAACTGGGTATCGCCGCCTTCGAAGCCGGCATTCAGGTAGATCAGGAACGTCAGCATGCTCACCTCGTCCGGTGATTTCTCGAACGAGCCGTCTTTGTGCCATTTGAAGTATTCGCCAGGTCCATAGCGATAAAAGCGGAAGCGCTCATTCAGGCCGTGCAGGCGCCATTCGCCGATGGTCGCGGGCAGGAGCGGCGCGGCACGTGCGAACAGCAACTCGGCCAGGCATGGATCGTCGAAGATCACCCGGTCGTTGTTGCGAATGTCCTCGCGCCGCACCGACCCCGTACGCAAATTGACCTCGGACGGCTGGTAGCCCATTTGTTCGCCCATGTCGATGTAGTGCAGGCACTCCGTTTCGTCGAGAAATCGATCCACTGTGAAGATGCCGAGGCCAAGTTGTTCTGCTTGCATGATGTCGCCTTTTGTTTTTATGTTAGTGAACATATTACACTAAGTTATTTTTATTTACCACTAAGTCGGGTACAATGGCCTCTCAACAGGCGAGGACATCATGCGCGGCAGCGAAACTGAGCAGGAATTTCTGAAGCAATACAATATTCACGACTTTGACGTTCCGCTCACCAGCGTCGATCTCGTCATCTTCACGATTCGCGAGCAGGCATTGCATGTGCTGCTGGTGCAGCGTGGAGAGCATCCGCACAAGGGGCGATGGGCGCTGCCAGGCGGCTTCATTGATATTCATCGCGACAAGGATCTCGATGCGACTGCGCTGCGCAAGCTGCGCGAAAAGACTGGCGTTGAAGCGCCCTACCTCGAACAACTGCAGGGCTTTGGCAGCGCCACACGCGACCCGCGCGGCTGGTCGGCGACGTTCGCCTACTTTGCCTTGATCGCTTCGGATGGCATGGAGCTGCGCCATGGCGCGGGCAGCGATGCGGCCAGTTGGCATCCGGTGGAAGGCCTGACAGAAAAGGATGCTTTAGCCTTCGACCATTCAGCCATCCTCGACGTGGCCTTGCAGCGCTTGCGTAACAAGGTTGAATACACCTCGATTCCTGTGCATTTGCTGGCGGCGGAATTTACCTTGTCGGACCTGCAGCGCGTATATGAGACCATCCTCGGTCGGCCGGTCGAGAAAAGCGCATTCAGGAAGCGGATCAAAGAGGGCGACTTCCTCGAGGAGATTCCGGGCAAGCAGCGGCATGGCAGTAATCGCCCGGCCCAGCTGTATCGGCTTCGTGCAGGCCATCCGACTGTCTACTTCAACCGCGTCATGGGCGCGGGCGGCTGACGATGATGAAAAGCTTGTACAAATGGCTGGCCGCAATAGCGCTGGCAGTCTTCAACGCGCAGGGCGAATATGCAACTCGCTACAACCAGCTAATAGTCCAGCATTTGCTGAGGCATGCTGCTCAACGCTGATCATTGCTCGCTCAACGCGGCGCTGCGAGCCGGATTGAGAATCCTGATTGGCGAGGCAAGCTGGTCGCCGGCCGACAGTTCGTCTGCGCCCTCGATCAGCAGGCGCTTCAGTTCCGTGACAGGCAAGTCCGGGTGCTGGCTCAGCAATTTGGCCGCAACATTGCAAACCTGAGGCGCCGCCATGCTGGTCCCGCTCATGACCAGCGGATAGCCAGTCGGTCCGATACTACGCACCATGTCGCCGTTGGCATATAGCGAGACACCGCCGCCGACGTTAGTGAAGAACGTCACCTGTCCATCCTGGTCCACTGCGCCTACCGTCAACAAATTGGGTGCACTCAGGCCGGCAGGCACGAGACGACGTATATCGATCGCATTGTCCTCGTTGCCTGCCGCAGCCACGAACAATGTTTCGGGGAAGGCGGACAAGAGGTCTTGCATGCGCTTTTTCAGCCTCGCTGCTTCCGATGCCGGCATGCGATCGACGTCAAACCCCCAACTCATATTGACGACCCTGACCTTATTGGCCCGCAGGAAATCGCCGATCCTGCCGAACTGGTTTGCGCCGCCCGCCCGAAGAGTGTCGTCGCGTATCGCAAGCAATTCCACAAATGGGTTGTCCTGGGCAATGATGCCCGCCACATGTGTTCCATGCAGTCTTGGCCTTGCCTCCGTCAAATCAACCGTCGCCTGTCCCAGGTGATGCATGGCCTTGACCAATTGATCGTGGCGCTGAGGGTCACTGCCAAGCAAGTTAATCTCTTTCGCAAGTTGGACTTGCCATTCTTCCCAGGCGCGGGACTCTGTCGAAGGTTCGCCCTCCCCGGCATCATGCATGCCCTTGACGAAGGCCCATGCGCGCGAGCGATCCACGCCGTCGACGTGCGGGTCGATCAGGCAATCCGTGCCAGCCCCCACAATCAGGCAGCCGGCTTCGGGATGTTTGAATAAGCTGATATCGACTCCGTCCTGCTCCCATACCGCCACGCGAACAGTTTTCCCTTGTTGCGGCAATGGCGGGTAGGCGCGTTGCTGCCAATAGCCGGGGCCGCTGGGTGCATGATCCAGCCTGTCTTTGATGACGGCGCGCAGAATCGCTGCATACGGGCCCAGGATCTCACCGGAAAAACGGGTTTCCACAATATTCGCAGCAAACTTTTTCGGCGAATTGAAAGGGGCAAGCCGATACGCTGGATCCGAGTAAACCGACTCAGCCAACGTGTTTTCGAACGGTGGAATGTCCAGGGTGCGGAGCATCGATTTCAGGCGGCTACGCGCTGCCGGCCAAGGCAAGGCGGCAACACCCTGCGCGGCGGTTGTCGTGAATTGGGCGGCATCCAACCCTTTGACGCGTGCTTCGGCCAACAGCCCCTCGGTAAAGAACAGCATATCGCGCTGCAAGGGCTTGCCCGTGGCCGAGCGCGCCGCCTGGATTATCGACAAGGCCTGCGCATTTTTCCCCTGCAATATCATGGCCTGGATCAAAAGCGGACTGACGCGGGCTGTCGTGGCGCGATCCCCAGCGATCCAGTCGAGCATCGGCGACAATTCGCCCACAGGCATCCGCAAATACTCGCTGCGAAGTTTGGTCGGCACAAATTGTTCGCCGGCCTTGCTTGCTTGCGCTGTGGCCATCGCCACGGCTGCACTCAGCAAGCCGACCAATAGTGAATTCAATGATCGTCGCATTAACGGTGAGCGTTCGCTTGCATTAGCCTGAAAAAACAGCAAGCATTCTATTGCAGGGTTTACAATTGAAAACTCGTTAATTTTCACCTTGCTTAATTTGATTAAGCTATTTCGTCAATTTCGCACCATGTCCACACTCGAACGCGCCATCGAAATTGCTGCTGCGGCGCATGCCGGTCAGGTTGACAAGGCTGGGCAGCCTTATGTCCTGCACCCGCTACGCGTAATGCTTCGCGTCTCGAGCGATGTCGAACGCATGGCTGCGGTGCTGCATGACGTGGTTGAAGACACGCCGGTTACGCTGGCGCAGTTGACCGAGGCCGGCTTTCCCGCTGAAGTCGTCGCTGCCATCGAGGCGCTGACCAAGCGTCCCGGTGAAACGCGGATGCAGGCCGCAGCACGCGCTGCCTCGAATCCGATTGCGCGCGCCGTCAAGCTCGCTGACAACGCAGAAAATATGGACCTTGGCCGCATCGCCAATCCGACGGAGAAGGACTTGGCGCGGATCGAGGAATACAAACAGGTTCGTGCACTCTTGCTGGCATCGGATTCAAATTGACACGCACACTCGACATCGCGCTGGCATTTGGCCTTGGCGCCGCGCTGCTTGCCGCAGTTTTCATTTTCGGTGATCCAGCCTATCTGGGGCCGTGGTATTACGTGCTCGCCTGGTGCGGCCTGGTGGGACTGATCCAGCTTACCAAGGCGCCGCCTTTGTCTACGCTGGGCGCGGCCGTTGCGCTGACCTCAACCTTCCTCGGCTACTGGGCGTGGCAAGCCTCGCTGGCGCGGCCAGAAGGGTTACTGGGCCTCGGCCATCTGTTCTCGCTGCCTGGCCTTGCGCTGGCGGCGGTCGCTGCGGCTTTATATGCGCGGCATCGTGCCCTGCCCCCCGCTTCTGCTTTCGCCATGACTTTCGCCGGATGTTGTGCTGGCTTTGGGGGCGCGCAACTGGTTGTTTGCAGGACTGCCGTGTATTGCGGTCCAATATCCGGGATGTGATTCGTTTCGCTGAAGGAGTATTCGCCATGCTGACAGCTGTTGGACCATTCAAAGCCGTAGACACTTTCTTGCACCTTGGTCCGGGCGGGACATCAATCCCGCTCGAGGTCAACGAATCGTTCTGGCAGGACCTGGCTTCGGGCGGCTTTGACTACCTTGGCCCAGGCAGGCTGGTGTCCACTTACGACTTCAGCGAAGACTGGTCGAGCTGGGAGCGGCACCCTGCCGGCGAAGAAGTCGCCATACTGATTTCAGGCGCGCTCGAATTCCTGCTGGAGATGAGTGATGGCGAGCGGCAGGTCACGCTCGAACAGCCCGGTCAATTCCTGCTCGTCCCGCGCGGCATCTGGCATACGGCAAACGTCGCCAGCAGCGCCAAGGTACTGTTCATCACGCCCGGTGAAGGAACCGGGCATCGCCCACGAGGTACGTCCCATGAATGAAGTAGTCTCACCGAATCGGGTTGCCGCCAGCCTGGCTGAATACTGGTCACCACGCGTAGTAGCGGAGCTTGACGACTCGTATGTCAAGGTTGCCAAAGTCCTTGGCTCGCTCGCCTGGCACAGCCACGAAAATGAAGACGAGCTTTTCTACATACTCAAAGGCTCGTTGAAGATCGAAATGGAAGACAGGACAGTCCTCCTGAATGAAGGCGAAACGTTCGTCGTACCCAAAGGCGTAAGGCACAATCCCATCGCGGAACAAGAGTGCCACATCATGCTGATCGAACGTAAATCGACCTTGCATACCGGCACTGAGGTGACTGAAAAAACGCGCAGTCTCGCCGATCAGTTACGGCCGGTATAGGGCACAGGTTCTAGGTCTTGAGCTTGTCCGCGTACATCTTGCGGAATTTGGACACCTTGGGCGCCACCACGAATGCGCAATAGCCCTGCAGCGGATGCTGGGCGAAGTAGTTCTGGTGGTAATCCTCGGCCTTGTAGAAGGGCGCGGCCGGCGCCAGTTCGGTGACGATCGGGGCATCCCAGACGTGGGCCATTTCGGCGATCACCTGCCGCGCAGTGGCTTCCTGTTCGGAATCCTGGTAGAAGATCACCGAGCGGTACTGGGTGCCGACGTCGTTGCCCTGGCGGTTCAGGGTGGTCGGGTCGTGGATCGTGAAGAAGATGACCAGCAGGTCGCGGTAGCTGATCTGGGACGGGTCAAATTCCAGCCGCACCACTTCGGCGTGGCCGGTTTCGCCGGTACACACCTGCTCATACGTGGGATTCGGCTGCGCGCCGCCCATGTAGCCGGATTCGACCTTCGTGACACCTTTCGCCTCCAGATACACCGCCTCGGTGCACCAGAAGCATCCACCGCCCAGGATTGCTACTTCAGCCATATCGCCCTCCTCACGTACCGGAAGTATTACTGTAGCGCAAATCGGCGCGCACTGCTCAAAAAGTGCCGCCTTAGCTAAAATCCCCGTCGCTTTCGCCAAAGGTTAGACTATCGTTCTTTGGCATAATCTCTTTGAAACAAACAGGTCCCGCATGAATACCAGCTCCCCACGCGCCACCTCGCGCGAATTCGATAGTGTGCATTTTCGCCAGGCACTGTCGCAATTTGCCACGGGTGTGACCGTGATTACCACGCGGCTCGCTGATGGCAGTTTCCGTGGCTTGACGGCCAGTTCCTTCAATTCCGTCTCGCTCGACCCGCCATTGGTGCTGTGGAGCCTGGGCACTGGCGCTAATAGCCTGCCCATTTTCAGCGGGAATTCGCACTATGTGATCAATGTGCTGAGCGCCGACCAGGCCCATTTGGCCAAGCTGTTCTCGACCCGCGCGGAAGACCCGTGGGACACCGCCGAATACGAGCTGTCGCGCACCGGCCAGCCGATCCTGAAGGGTTGCACGGCGTGGTTTGAATGCCACAACCGTAGCCGCTACCCGGAAGGCGACCACGTGATTTTCGTGGGCGAGGTCGAACACTGCGAGTTTGCCGGCAACGCGCCGCTGGTATTCCACGGCGGGAAATTCCGGGACCTGTTGAAATGATTGATTTTTTATAAACAAAGAGAGACAGGAAGCAACATGAGCAAAGCCGCATTCCACTGGGACGATCCCCTGCTGCTGAACGACCAGCTTACCGACGACGAGCGCATGGTGCGCGACGCCGCCGCGGCTTATTGCCAGGACAAGCTGCAACCACGCATCCTGGAAGCCTTCCGCCACGAGCAGATGGACACCTCCATCTTCCGCGAAATGGGCGAACTGGGCCTGCTGGGCCCGACCATCCCTGAGCAGTACGGCGGCCCTGGCCTGAACTACGTGGCTTACGGCCTGATCGCACGCGAAGTGGAACGTGTCGATTCCGGCTACCGCTCGATGATGTCGGTGCAGTCCTCGCTGGTGATGGTGCCGATCTATGAATTCGGCACCGAAGCCCAGAAACAGAAATACCTGCCAAAGCTGGCCACCGGCGAATGGATCGGCTGCTTCGGCCTGACCGAGCCTAACCACGGTTCCGACCCTGGTTCGATGATCACCCGCGCCAAGAAGGTGCCAGGTGGTTACTCGCTGACCGGCTCCAAGATGTGGATCACCAACTCGCCAGTGGCTGACGTGTTCGTCGTGTGGGCGAAAGACGATGAAGGCGCAATCCGCGGCTTCGTGCTGGAAAAAGGCATGAAAGGCCTGTCCGCACCTGCCATCCACGGCAAGTTCGGCCTGCGCGCCTCGATCACCGGCGAAATCGTGATGGACGAAGTGTTCTGCCCTGAAGAAAACGCCTTCCCTGACGTGCGCGGCCTGAAAGGCCCGTTCACCTGCCTGAATTCGGCCCGCTACGGCATCGCCTGGGGCGCGCTGGGTGCGGCGGAAGCCTGCTGGCACACCGCCCGCCAGTACACCCTGGACCGCAAACAGTTCGGCCGTCCACTGGCAGCGAACCAGCTGGTGCAGAAGAAGCTGGCCGACATGCAGACCGAAATCACCCTCGGCCTGCAAGGCTGCCTGCGCCTGGGCCGCATGAAGGACGAAGGCACTGCCGCCGTCGAAATCACCTCCATCATGAAGCGCAACTCCTGCGGCAAGTCGCTGGACATCGCCCGCGTGGCGCGCGACATGCTGGGCGGTAACGGCATCTCCGACGAGTTCGGCATCATCCGCCACATGGTGAACCTGGAAGTGGTCAATACCTACGAAGGCACGCACGACATCCACGCCCTGATCCTGGGCCGCGCGATGACCGGCATCCAGGCCTTCCAGTAAAAAAATGGGGACGTACCCCATTTTTTGAGCAAGCCCCGCTACCGAGCGGGGCTTTTTACTTGGCGCTCAAGTTGGCTGCGTCAGGAAGTTGAGGTTGGCTGCGGCAGCGGCTTTTGCCTTCGCCCCGCCCTTCTTGCCGTCCGTCGAGAGCTTTTGCCAGCGGTCGACAAAGTCCGACAGCGCGTGCAGCAGCGCTACCTGCTCCTTCTTCTTGGCGATGATTTCGCCAAGCTCCTTGTGCAGGCGGCTCGATTCATCCACGATCTTCTGCGTCGGCGATTCGGGCGACACCGGCCCAAAGCGGTGCATGAACGCTTCATGCGCATCGCGGAAGCGCGCAATCATATTGGCCATGTCGAGGTAGGCCGCCGCGGCTGCGGCACGCGCGCCGTCGGTGCTGCCGGGGTCGGAGGCAGCGTCTTCGAATTCGTTCTGCTTTGCCTTAAGGCGCCGCAGGGAATCGAAGTAGTCCAGCATGTATTGTTCAGTGAGTGACGCCATCTTCACCTCCGTTAGTCGTTAGCCTTCTTTTCAGCTTCTTCGATTTTCTTCTTGCCCTCTTCAACACTGTCTTTTACAGCCTTGATGAAGGCCTGCAGTTCGCTGCGCCGGATATCCCACCCAAGTTCTTCGCCCATCTCCGCCAGCCTTGCCTGCGCGGCGGCAGTGCCGCTGCGGGTATCCGGGATTGGCGCCAGCAGGGCTGCCACCGCCGCCTCGTTGCTGGCATTGGTACTCGCGTACTCGGCCTGGCTCAAGGCCAGTCCTTCCGTGTTCGCGACCAGGTTATCGATCAGGGTGACAGACAGCTTGTCTCCCGCCGCAAGGCGCGCCTGCAAGTCGCGTTGTTTCTCGCGGTCGACCAAGGCGATTGCCTTGCGCTGGGCGAGCAGGGAGTCGGCACGGGCCTTCATGGAATTGCGCTCCACGCGCCGGAATTCTGTCAGGGATGATTCCAGCTGGGCGATCAGGCCCACGCCGTGGTTCGCCTGCTCCATTGCGGGCTTGGGCGTGGAGCATCCGCACAGCATCAGGGCGGAAAGCATCAGGACGATACGCATTATTGAACCCCTTTCGCAATGAACAGCAGTGCAATCGAGTTCACCAGGCCTGTGATGTCTTCCTTGCGCACGCCGGCATCGCCATATTCCGCGAGCTGGTTGATTGTCGACGAGATCAGCACGTTCCACTGCGCGATGTTACCCTCCGCGTAGGCGATAGCGCGCTCATGGTCCAGCGCGTTGCGCTGGATGCCGGTCTTGTTCACTTCCGCGGCCAGGCGCCCGTTGGCGTCCAGGTAGGAGGCCGCGCTCTTCCACACCTTGGTCTTGTCTTCAAAGGCTTTGCCGGAAGTCGCTTTCGCCGATTCGACCGGCGCCAGCGCCGCCCTGGCCTGCATCGCAAGCATTTCTGCGCTGACGGACTGCAAGGCCTGGTGACCATAGCTCAGGGAGCGCAGCTGCTCGAGCTGCCAGTTCATCTTGGACTCCAGCAGTTGCAGCTCCATCGCCTGCAACTGGGCGTCTTTGGCAGCGGCATCCGCTTTGGCCTGCTCCAGGTTGCGCAGCAACAGGGCTGCTGCCAGGCGCGGCTTCTTCGCATCCACCAGCGCCACGCGCGACTGGTCAAACCATTCGGCCAGGCTGGCCAACGCCGCGCTGGTGGCATTGTTCTCGCCCTTGCTGTCGACGTTCCCGGCCAGCGAGGCCAAGGCCGCATCGAGCGCTTTCACCCGCTGTTCGGACACAAACTGGCGCGAGAGCGGGTCCGGCAGCTTCTCGATTTTTGCCAGCGCATCGCCAAGTTCTTTCGCGATGGATTTCAACTTGTCCTGCGCCCTCGTCGGATCGGTGGACAGTTTTTCCAGCTCGCCGCTGTACTCTTTCGACAGCTTCGATACCTGGTTGCGCGCCGCCAGGCTGGCAGCCTTGGCGCCGCCAATCGCTGCCCTTGCCTCGGCCACCTCTTTCTGGGTAATCGCCAGCGCGCCGGCCCTGAACTCAAAACTGGAACCGGCAGTCAACGCACTGCCCGAGCATTCATCCGCTGCACTCATCCAGGCTGCGCGCAGGTAAGCCGGTGCGCCGGCGTGCGACTGCCCCCAATCGTCGAACGACTGCTGCGACAAGGCGCTGCAAGCAGGCATTTCAAAGCCGGCACGAGTGAACTCGATTTCCGCATCATGCAGGTTGCTCTTCGCCCTTTCCTCCTTCTTGAGGGCCGCAGCCCAGGCGACAGCAACTTGCGGCGAACCGGCCAGCGCCAGCAGCTGCTTCTCGATCGGCTCCTTCAATTGCGACGCAACGGTGCCTTCAAACACCATCGCGCGAATCAAGGCATCGCGCCTGGCTTTCTGCAGCGCCTCTTCCGTCTTGAGCTGTTCAACCAGCAGCGCTGCTTCGCCCTTGCGCGCTACGGCAAGCTGGCCAGGGATATCGACCGACTTCCAGGCTTGCTTGGCAGCCTCGCCCTGCTTGTGCCGCGTTTCGCTATACACTGCACAACCGGTGAGGCTGATAAATGCCGGCAGCAAAGCGGAAAACCATATTGTTCGAAATTGCAAGCTACTCTCCTCCTTTAAAGGACCGACACCATGGCCCAGGATCTTGTTCCAACTTTGTACGAATGGGTCGGCGGCAGCGAAGCGCTGAACCGCCTGACCACCCGCTTCTACCAGCACGTCAAGGCCGATGCCCTGCTCGGCCCCGTCTTTGCCCACATGGGCGACCACCACCCCGCACACGTCGCAGCCTTCCTCGGCGAAGTGCTGGGCGGGCCGACCGCCTATTCCGAAGCACATGGCGGCCACGCCCACATGATCCGCCAGCACCTGAACCGCCACCTGTCGCAGGAGCAGCGCCGCCGCTGGGTGGCACTGCTGCTGGAAACCGCCGACGAACTCGCGCTGCCCGACGATCCCGAATTCCGTTCAGCCCTGGTGGGCTACCTGGAGTGGGGCTCGCGGCTGGCCGTCATCAACTCCCAGCCCGGCGCCACCGTCGATGCCGACCAGCCGATGCCGAAGTGGGGCTGGGGCGAAGTCAAGGGGCCGTATAACCCGTAGTACTGCGCTTGCCGGGCTTCATCGCCAGCGGGCGCACGTAAGTGATCAGGCTCGCCAGCGTCTTGCCCGGTTCCTCCCACGGCATCATGTGGGCGGAATGCTCGAACCATACACTCTGCTTGTATGGCGCCTTGAGCTGCGCCATCCATTTCACGACCGGCTCGGTCGGCGTGGTGTAGTCGTGGCGGCCGAGGAACATCACCACCGGGATCGGGAACTGCCTGATGCCGGAGAAGTCCACTTCCGTCCACTCTTTCAGTACGGTGCCCAGCGTCATCTGGCTGCCTTCGCCGATTGCTTCCCAGTCGGCCTGGTCGTACTCGGGCGACAGCATCGGCGCGCGGAAGTAATAGACCGAGTCATTCTTGTAGGCGCTCAAGCCACCGTAATACTGCGGCCACTTGCGGGCGATGATGATGCGCTCGCGCGTAATCGGCTCGTTGCCCGGATATGGCGCGATGGTTTCCATCTCCTTCAACGCTTCGGTGTTGTTGTGCTTTTTTGCCTGCTCGACGCCGAACGCGTAGCTGATACGCTCGTTCTCGCGCATATTGGCGATCTGGCCGATGCCGACGTAGGCATGGAACAGGTCCGGGCGCTTCAGCACGGCGCGCGTGGAAACCACGGTGCCCCAGCTATGGCCGACGATGACCAGCTTGTCCTTCTTGTACTTGGCGCGCAAGTGCTCGGCCAACTCTATCGCATCGTCGACGAAGCGGTCGATGCGCAGCGTCCCCGCCACTGTTTCCTTGTCGTTCGCACGCAAGGTCTTGCCGACGGCACGCTGGTCGTAATGCGCGACGGTGAAGTATTCCTCGATCGGGCGCTGCCACTGCCAGGTGGTCGGCATGGCGGGCGATGCGGGGCCGCCGTGCACGAACAGGATCATCGGGTTGGACTTGTCCTGGCCGCGCACATTGATCCACTGGTCGATGCCGCCAATCCTGGTCTTGTAGGTTTCCTGCACGCCTTCCGGCGCAACGATACGCGTCAGGTCTTCCACTGCGGCGCGGGCGCGCATGCAGGGCGCGGATTCGGCGCAGGTCTGCGCCACGGCGAAAGTACTGAAACACAGGGCAGCGAAGCCCAGCCAGGCTGATCTCATGCAGGGTTCCTTTCGGCAGTGATTTGCGAAATGAGCAACGATCATAGTGCAAATTTTGCATCCTTGCGTATCGCGCGCGCGAAAAAAAGCCGCCTCGCGGCGGCTTTCGTGGCTTGGGCCTGGCTTAGAAGCGGTAGCCCACCGACAGGCTGACGGCCAGCGGGTCCAGCTTGACATCCAGCGTCTGGCCGGTCGAGAAGTGGGCGCGGGTCTTGAGCTTGGTCTTGACCACGTTCAGATCGGCGTAATAACGCTCGCCAAGCTTGGCGGTGGCGCCAATCAGCAGGCTGCCGGCGTGCTTGGCGTCCAGCGAGTAGGTTGCCGGCTCGCCGCCGGTGTTCAGCACGGCGGTCAGCTGCGCCGAACCGGTCTCCTTCCGGAAGTAGGCATAGGTGTAACCGATGCCGACATAAGGACGCACGGTGGCAGTCGGCTCGAACATGCGGTACTGCAGGAAAACGGTCGGCGGCAGCGCTTCGGCGGTACCGAGCTTGCCGGTGCCTTCGATGGTGCCGGCGCCGTACAGGGTGTGCTTGTACGGCACGCCCAGCATCAGCTCAGTACTCACGTTATCGGTGATCATGTAGCCGACGCTGAAGATCGGCTTGGTGTCGGAACCCACTTCCGCCTTGATGCCTGGCTTGGAAGGCGCGGTCACGTCGCCCGAGGTGACGTCAGGCGAAATGCGGTTGACGCCGATCTTGCCCAGCCATTCACCCTTGGATTGCGCCGATGCGCCCGATGCTGCACCCAGCGCGGCCACCACGGCCAGCAGCTTTACAGCGGTGTTGATGCGTTGTGTCATTGTGTCTCCAGTGTCCTTTGATTACAGCCAGCCCTTGGCTACCATTTTTTCCGATACATAGCGTGCCAGCAGCAGGTGCAGGAACGGGGTCGGGTGCACGGTGTCGGCGTAGGAGTAGTGGCTCACGTCGCCGGCTTTCAGGTTGTTGGCGTTACAGGCCAGCGAACTGCCCAGCGGGTTCTTGGCTGGCGTCAGGTCGCAGGCGGTGTCGGTGACGTTGGTCAGGCCGTATGGTCCCGGATTGGTGGCCTGGTCGTGGCTCACGCTGAACGTATCCACCAGCAGAATCTTGGCATCGCCCGACAGGCCAGCCGACAAGGTGTCGTTGAATGCCTTGACCATGCTGTCGATCAGGGCACGGGTGCTGGTCGACTGCGCCAGGCCGGACGGCGTGTTGGCGATGTCCGGCATATTGTTCACCACCACGTAGTTGGCGCCGTTGGCGACGATCTGGGTCTTGACCAGCGCCACCAGTTCGGAACCAGCCTTGGCGATGTTCTGCACCAGGATCGGCGCCTGTGCGGCAGCATAGTCGGCACCAGCCTTGGCGCCGGCAGCAGCGGCATCGGTCTGCGCCTTGACAACCATCGGGCCATAAACGGTTGGCGAAGCGGCTGCGGTATTGTTGGCCGCAACAGCGGCATTCACAGCGGCATTCACGATGGAGGTGCTGGTGCTGCCGGGACGTGCGGCTTCGGTGGCGATGGCCAGCGAGATCGATTGCACAGCGGTGACCGGGTTGGTCGCGCCAGCTGCCAGCTGGGTTGCCAGGCTGGTTGCAAAGGCGGTGTTGCCGGCCGCAGTGCCGGCAGCGGTGGCGCCAGCCGACAGTTGCTCGAGGCTGATCAGCACGTCGTTGTTGCCACCCATGACGTAGACGATTTCATCGCCTTTGAATTTGCCGCCCACGGCTGCCAGGTGGTTCTTGACCTGGGTCACCATCGGCACGGTCAATGCACCCAGCGCGCTGCCGGTCAGCTTATTGCCTGGGCCGACCGGGTTGGTGACGCGGGCGCCGCCCTGCGCGTAGCCAAAGCAGCCGGCCTTGGTTTGCACCGGCACGTTAAAGCCCTTGGCGACATCGCCGTCCAGGCCGGTCATGGCCGGGCAAGGTGCAGGCAGGCCGACTTGCGCTGCCATCAGCTCGGTCCAGTTCTTGCCGGTCAGCGCCGGGTTGGAGGCCGTGTTATTGCCATTGATGGTGAAAGTGCCGCCGCCGATGGCAGCCACGGTGCCGACCTTGTAGGTACCGACGTCGGACAGGCTGTCGCCGAAAGAAACCTGGGAAGAATATTTGAGCTTAGGGGATTGATCGCCTGGGCGTGGATCGTTGCCGCCGCAACCGGCAATAACTGCCGCTGCCATGACCGTCATGGCAAGTTTGAGATGACGCATTGTGTCTCCAGAGGGATAGTTTTTGTAGGTACTTTGCGAACGTGCGTGCTATTCGCTGCCGAACTAATATGCCAGCTTGGACTTGCTTGTTACAAGTAGAATTTTGTAAAAACAACAGGCTTGCACTATCAAGGGGCGCGACTGTAGCAGCCAAGCATCAGCATTGCAAGTCACCGCTCATCCAGCCAGGGAGGATGGGCAAATTCCTGCTGCAGGAATTCAATGGAACGCTGCGTGCGTTGCGGGGCGCAGCCGGCACTGTTCAAGTCAAGGCGCTGCTGCCACATCCTGCCGCAGCAACAGCGAATTGAAATAGCTGCGGGCGGCCAGCAGGCAAGGCGCGCCGGCCAGGCGGGAATGATAGCTCTCCATCAGCAGCTCCTTGGCATCGCGGCCGTTCTTGGCAGCCGCTTCCTCGGCCTTCTTCATCGTCTCGATGCTGATCAGGGCAAAGCTGCGGCGGGCCGAGCTGAATTCATCCTGGGCCGCCTGCTCCTCCAGGTCGACCACCGTAGGCGCTGCGCCATGCTGGCTGAAATATTCAGCCGCCGCCGTGGCGTTATAGAAAGGCACCGACGGATCCTTGCTGCCGCCGCATAGCAGCAGCGGGCTTTGCGGCGTGTAGTTGCGCAGGTCGTTGCGCAGCATCCATTTGCGCAGGTTGTTGGCAGGCGTGCAGTCGCCGCCGTCGCAGGGATGCTCGGCCAGGTCCTGCAAGTAGGCTTCGCGGAAGCTGGTGCGCACCAGGTGCGGATTGCTGAAATAGACGGAAGCGCCCCTGCCCTGCGGCTGCGAGTCGAGCGCGAACAGGGCGGACTTGGGCAGTTTGCCTTGCTTGACCAGTTCCTTGCGCGTCATCTTGGTGGGAAGCAGGGTCTCGATGCCGCTGGCGTACTGCAACTCGTACAGCTCTTCCGGCTTGTTGTAGATGCCGGCGCCGGCACGCTGGGCGGAAGTGGCGATCAGCGGCAGGTAGACGGTGATGCCGGCATTGGGCTGGCCGCTGAACACCGTGTCGGAAAAACGCGCCATCGCATACGGGCCGGACAAGCCTGCAGCGGCCGTGACCCTGAATTCGCTGCCTTGCTGCATGGCGCGCTGCGTGGCCAGCGTCACGTGGCCGCCCTGCGAGTAGCCGGCCAGGAACAGCTGCGGCGCAACCTGCACTTTCAACTGCGCCATGGCGGTGCGGGCGGCGCGCATGGCGTCGATCATGTCGGCCGATTGCTGCTCCGCGTTCAGGTATGGATGGTAGGGCAGCGAGGAGCCGTCGTAGCCCGCGTAATTGGGCGCTACGACGATATAGCCCTGGGCGGTGAACAAGGCAGCCACCAGTTTGGCCTCGCCGCGCAGGCGGGCCATATTGTGGTCCTTGGCGGTCGAGGTGCCGTGGGCGTACAGCAGCACTGGCCGCGGCCCCTGGCAGGCGGGGTCTTTGCCGGAAGGCAGGATCAATGCAGTGCTGGCGTCAGTAGGCTCGCCGCTGCCGCCGATGGTGCTGTAGCGCAGGCTGTAGGTAGTGATGGTGCAGAGCGGCTTGCCGGCCACTTCGGCCAGGGCTGTTCCGGCTTTCTCCAGCGCCTCGGCCAGCATGGATGGTTCGATGCGCTTGGAGGTGCTGAACACGCCCGTTTCAATGCGGGATAAAGTGGGGCCGGACAGCAGCGTGCCGCGTTGGGGCGCGGCCAGCGCCGAGCGTGATATGGCGCCGGATTCGGCGCCGCCCCTGGCCTGCGCGGCTGGCAAAAAGAACGCCGCAGCTGCGGCGATGCATGTGACGTGAACCGTGTTGCGGGACATGGCTGCCTCCTCGCTTGCGCAGGAGGCGGGCGGCCCCGCTGCGGTTTACGACTTCAGGAAACGCTCAATAATGCCGGTCGAACCGAAAGCGGCGCGGCGCAGGCGGTCGTTGACGCCCAGCCAGGCATCGTCGCTCGGCGGTGCTTCCACGAGAATCAGCTCGACCTGCTGCTGGTCCATCGCGCGCAACGCGGCATACACACCATAAGCATACCCTTTTGGCTCGGCCGGGAGCGCCACATTTGGTTGAGACAACACAAACGGCGTGTAGTGGATCAGCGCTGCACACCGCCCACGCAGCTGGAGTTCCGCAAGGGTTTTTTCGATGTCGCCAGTCGGCAACAGTGCCACTGGCGCTTTCGGCGCGTAATGCGATTCCAGCGTGCCGGAGGCGCGCGGCGCGGCCTGGTCGGGCTGGCGCGGCATGATGCCGATCACACCGGCGATTTCCTGCGCGCTGATGTGGCCGGGACGCAGCAGCACCGGGCCGTGGCTGGCCAAGCGCGACATGTCGAGGATGGTTGATTCAATGCCAACCTGGCTCGAACCGCCATCGAGAATGGCTGCCAGGCGCGGGTCATCGCCGAATTCGTCATGCACGTGCTGGGCGGTGGTCGGGCTGACATTACCGAACTTGTTGGCCGACGGCGCCGCCACACCGCCCTTGCCGCCCTTGAAGGCTTGCAGCAATTGCATGGCCACCGGGTGCGACGGGCAGCGGATGCCGACCGTATCCTGGCCGCCGGATACGGCGTCTGGAATGTGGGCGTTGCGCTTCAGGATCAGGGTCAGCGGGCCGGGCCAGAAGGCGCGCACCAGGGCGCGTGCTTCATCGGGGACGTCGGTGGTCCAGTAGTCGATGTCGGCGCCCGGGGCGACGTGCACGATCACCGGATGGTCCTGCGGGCGGCCCTTGGCGGCGTAAATCTTGGCGACGGCGGCCGGGTTCTCAGCATCCGCACCGAGGCCGTACACGGTCTCGGTGGGGAATGCGACCAGGTCGCCATTCGCCAGCGCAGCTGCGGCGCCGGCGATATCGCGGGATGCTGCGTCGGTCATGCTTCGATCCCGAGGATGGCGCAGGCTGCGTCGAGGTGCTGCTGCGCTTCGGCCAGCGTCGGTGCGACGAAGGTCAGGTGGCCCATCTTGCGGGCACGGCGCGGTTCTTCCTTGCCGTACAGGTGCAGGTTGGCGCCTGGCAGGGCCAGGATCTTGTCCCACGCCGGTTCGCGCACCGAGTCGCCTTCTCCTTCGTACCAGACGTCGCCCAGGATATTCAGCATCACGGCCGGCGAATGCTGGCGCACATCGCCCAGCGGCAGGCCGGCCATGGCGCGCACCTGCTGCGCGAACTGGCTGGTGACGCAGGCGTCGATGGTGTAGTGGCCGCTGTTGTGCGGGCGCGGCGCCATCTCGTTGACCACCAGCGAACCGTCGGCCAGCACGAAGAACTCGATGCACAGCACGCCCACATAGCCCAGCTCCGCCACGATGGCTTGCGCTGCGGACTGCGCCTTGCGGGCGCAGTCGGCGGTGATGTTCGGGCCCGGCACGGTGGTGGTGAACAGGATGCCGTCGCGATGCACGTTCTCGGCGATCGGGTAGACCACGGAAGCGCCGTCGGCGCCGCGTGCGGTCAGCACCGACACTTCGTAAGCCAGCGGCAGCATCTTCTCCAGCAGGCAGGTGACCTTGCCCATGCCTTCGAAGGCGGCGCGCACGTCCTCGCGCGACTTCACGCGGACCTGGCCCTTGCCGTCGTAGCCCATGCGGACAGTCTTCAGGATGCCCGGCAACAGCTCATCGCTGATGGCGTCGATATCGGCGTCGCTCGCGATCACTTTGTGCGGCGCCGGCAGCACGCCCGACTTGGCGGCGCTGGCGACGAAGAAGGCCTTCTCCGCGATGCGGTCCTGCGCCACGGACACGCCGTGCGCATTCGGCGCCACGAACACCGATTGCGCCAGGCGCGACAGGCTGTCGGCCGGCACGTTCTCGAACTCGGTGGTGACCGCCACGCATTGCGCAGCCAGCGCATCGAGGCCGGCGGCATCGCTGTAGCCTGCGTTGATCAGGCGATTGGCAGCCTGCCCCGCAGGGCAGTCCGCTGCCGGCTCCAGCACGGCTACGTTGTAGCCCATGCTCTGCGCGGCGTGCGCGAACATGCGGCCAAGCTGGCCGCCGCCCATCACGCCCAGCCACGCCGGAGGATTTTTCACATCTGTACTCATACTCTTACAACGGCAAAGTCATGGCCTTGGCGGCCGCGGTTTGCGAAGCGCGGAACTCTTCGAGCTTGGCAGCCAGCGCATCGTCGGTGGTGGCAATGATCGCGATGGCGGTCAGGGCCGCGTTGGCGGCGCCCGCTTCGCCGATGGCGAAGGTCGACACCGGCACGCCCTTCGGCATCTGCACGATGGACAGCAGCGAATCCTCGCCGCGCAGGTACTTGGACGGCACAGGCACGCCCAGCACCGGCACGATGGTCTTGGCGGCCACCATGCCTGGCAGGTGGGCCGCGCCGCCGGCGCCGGCGATGATGGCGCGCAGGCCGCGCGCACGGGCGCTCTCGGCGTAGGCGAACATTTCGTCCGGCATGCGGTGGGCGGAGATCACTTGCGCTTCATGCGGCACGCCGAACTGCTTCAGCATGTCGACGGCGTTCTTCATCACGTCCCAGTCGGAGGACGAGCCCATGATGATGCCGACCAGCGGTTTGTTGTCTGCCATGGCTTATACCTTCAGCTTTTCGCCGGTCAGGCGTTCGATGGCTTCGAAGTACTTGGCCTGGGTCTTTTCGATCACTTCGGCCGGCAGCGCTGGCGCAGGCGGGGTCTTGTGCCAGTCCTTCAGGGTTTCCAGGTAGTCGCGCACGAACTGCTTGTCGTAGGACGGTGGCGAGATGCCTGGACGGTAGGAATCGGCCGGCCAGAAGCGCGAGGAGTCGGCGGTCAGCACTTCGTCCATCAGGTGCAGCACGCCGTTGTCGTCCAGGCCGAATTCGAATTTGGTGTCGGCGATGATGATGCCTTTGGTGGCGGCATAGTCGGCAGCGGTGGTGTACAGCTTGATCGCCACGTCGCGGATCTTGGCGGCCAGTTCGGCGCCGATTTTCTTTTCCATCTCTTCGAAGGAGATGTTTTCATCGTGTTCGCCCAGGTCGGCTTTCGCGGCCGGGGTGAAGATTGGCTGCGGCAGCTTGTCGGCTTGCTGCAGGCCTTCCGGCAACTTGATGCCGCAGATGCTGCCGGTCGCCTGGTAGTCTTTCCAGCCCGAGCCGATGATGTAGCCGCGTACCACCGCTTCCACCAGGATCGGCTTCAGGCGCTTCGCCACGACGGCGCGGCCTTTCACCTGCTCTACCTCGTCCTGAGCTACCACGGATTCCGGGGTTACGCCGGTCAGGTGGTTCGGGACGATGTGGCCCAGTTTTTCGAACCAGAAATCGGACATCTGGTTCAGGACCATGCCTTTGCCGGGGATCGGTTCGTTCATCACGACGTCGAACGCGGACAGGCGGTCGGTGGTGACGATCAGGATCTTGTCGGTGCCGACGGCGTAGTTGTCGCGCACTTTACCGTGGCCCAGCAGGGGGAGGGATTTGATGGAGGATTCGTACAGGCTGTTCATGGCGGGGGTACTTTGAATTTTTTAAACCGGTGTCAGACCCGCAGGGTCTGACACCCGACGCGGCGGTGGAACACCGGTGTCTGACCCTGCGGGTCAGACACCGCACTGCCGGTTTTACTTGACGATCTGGGCCAGCTCGCCGGCCTTGTAACGCTCAGCCATCTTCTCCAGCGGAATCGGCTTGATCAGCGACGCACGGCCTTCGCAGCCGAACGCCAGGAAGCGTGCCTTCACGATTTCTTCCGCAGCAGCGCGGGCTGGCTTCAGGTAATCGCGTGGGTCGAACTTCGATGGGTTCTCAAACATGAACTTGCGGATCGCAGCGGTCATGGCCAGGCGGATATCGGTGTCGATATTGATCTTGCGCACGCCGTGACGGATGCCTTCCTGGATTTCTTCCACAGGCACGCCGTAGGTTTCCTTCATGTCACCGCCGAATTCGCGGATGATGGCCAGCAGTTCCTGTGGTACCGAGGAGGAACCGTGCATCACCAGGTGGGTGTTAGGAATGCGGGCGTGGATTTCCTTGATGCGGTCGATCGCCAGGATGTCGCCGGTTGGCTTGCGGGTGAACTTGTAGGCGCCGTGCGAGGTGCCGATAGCGATTGCCAGCGCGTCGCACTGGGTCTTCTGCACGAAGTCGGCAGCTTGCGCCACGTCGGTCAGCAGCTGTTCACGGGTCATGGTGCCTTCGGCGCCGTGGCCGTCTTCCTTGTCGCCCTTCATGGTTTCCAGGGAACCCAGCACGCCCAGTTCCGCTTCCACGGTCACGCCGATGGAGTGGGCGAACTTCACCACTTCCTTCGACACTTCCACGTTGTATTCGTAGGAAGCGACCGACTTGCCGTCAGCCTGCAGCGAACCGTCCATCATCACGGACGAGAAGCCGGAACGGATGGCGGCCATGCAGACTGCCGGCGACTGGCCGTGGTCCTGGTGCATGACGACAGGAATGTGCGGGTAAGCTTCGATTGCCGCGTCGATCAGGTGGCGCAGGAAGGCTTCGCCAGCGTACTTGCGGGCGCCAGCCGAAGCTTGCATGATCACCGGTGCGTTGACCGCATCGGCGGCAGCCATGATGGCCTGCACTTGTTCCAGGTTGTTGACGTTGAAAGCTGGGATGCCGTAGCCGTTTTCAGCAGCGTGGTCCAGCAGTTGACGCATGGATACGAGGGACATGGTAGTACTCCAAACAATAAAGAAATCGTTGAGCGCTCGTTAGCGTGCCGAATCGGCGCGGTGGGTGAACTCGCCCACTTTCACGATACGCAGCGCGTTCGTGCCGCCCACCTTGCCCATCGGTGCACCCCAGGTAACCACAATCATATCGCCCTTCTGGGCAATACCCTGTTTTACCAGGAGGTCTTCCGCAGCGCGCAACACGACATCGGTCGGCGCGTCCTGCATCAGCTGATAGGTGCAAACGTTGCGGTACAAAGCCAGCTTGCGCTGGGTGGTGGTGCTCGGCGTGAGCGCAATAATCGGGGTGTCGATGTTGTGGCGGCTCATCCACAGCGCGGTGGAGCCGGACTCGGTCAGGGCCACAATCGCCTTCACGCGCAGGTGATGCGCGGTGAACAGGGCGCCATAGGCGATCGACTGGTCGATGCGGGTGAAGCGGGCGTTCAGGAAATCCGCATCGAGTTTGTTGTATTCGGATTGCTCGGCCTCGGTACAGATGGCCGCCATCATTTCCACAGTTTCCACTGGGTATTTACCGGAGGCGGTTTCGGCCGAGGTCATCACCGCATCGGTACCGTCCAGCACGGCATTGGCCACGTCCGACACTTCGGCGCGGGTCGGCACGGCGTTGAAGATCATCGACTCCATCATCTGGGTCGCGGTGATCGCAATCTTGTTCGATTCGCGCGCCATGCGGATCATGCGCTTCTGCAGCGCCGGCACGGCGGCATTGCCTACCTCGACAGCCAGGTCGCCGCGGGCCACCATGATGCCGTCGGAGGCGTTCAGGATTTCCTGCAGGGCAGGAATCGCTTCCGCGCGCTCGATCTTGGCGATCATCATCGGCTTGAAGCCGAACGGCTCGCCGGCGATATTGGCCAGCTGGCGCGCCATTTCCATATCGGTGGCGTTTTTCGGGAAGGAAATTGCCAGGTAATCGGCCTGGAACGACATCGCAGTCTTGATGTCTTCCATGTCCTTGGCGGTCAGGGCCGGCGCGGTCAGGCCGCCGCCCTGGCGGTTGATGCCCTTGTTGTTGGACAGTTCGCCACCGATCTTCACGGTGGTGTAGATCTCGCTGCCGGCGATCTTGTCCACGGTCAACACGATCAGGCCATCGTTCAGCAGCAGCACGTCGGCCGGCTTGACGTCGGTCGGCAGGCTCTTGTAGTCCAGGCCCACGCGCTCCTGGTTGCCCAGCTCGCCGTTCTCGCCCCACTTGGCGTCGAGGATGAACTTGTCGCCCTTGGCCAGCTCGATCTTGTTGTTCTCGAACTTGCCGATACGGATCTTCGGACCCTGCATGTCGGCCATGATCGCCACTTGCTTGCCGCACTCCGCAGCCGCCTGACGCACCAGGTTGGCGCGGTCGATATGGTCTTGCGCCTTGCCATGCGAGAAGTTCAGGCGGACCACGTCGACCCCTGCCTTGATCATCTGGATCAGGATGTTCAGGTCGGTCGATGCTGGGCCGATAGTTGCGACGATCTTGGTACCACGTGCCATGAAGGTTTCCTTCGTGTGAGCTTGAAAAAGTTCAAAAGGCGCCTTGCGGGCGCCTTTTACCGTGTTACTGGGCGCGTTGCGCCAGGATTTCCACTGCCGGCAGGGTCTTCCCTTCCAGGAACTCCAGGAAGGCGCCGCCGCCGGTGGAGATATAGCCGATCTTGTCGGTGATCTGGTACTTGGCGATGGCAGCCAGGGTGTCGCCGCCGCCAGCGATGGAGAAGCCCTTGGAGTTGGCGATGGCCATGGCCAGGGTCTTGGTGCCTTCGCCGAACTGGTCGAACTCGAACACGCCGACCGGGCCGTTCCACACGATGGTGCCGGCTTCAGCGATTTGCGCGGCCAGCTTGGCGGCGGTCTTAGGACCGATATCCAGGATCATGTCGTCATCAGCCACGTCAGCCACGGCCTTCACGGTTGCAGCTGCGGTTGGCGAGAACTCTTTCGCGCACACCACGTCTTCCGGAATCGGCACCTGGGCGCCGCGCGCAGCCATGATGTCGATGATGGCCTTGGCTTCGCCGACCAGGTCAGCTTCCGCCAGCGACTTGCCGATCTTCAGGCCGGCAGCCAGCATGAAGGTGTTGGCGATGCCGCCGCCGACGATCAGGTTGTCCACCTTGTCGGCCAGCGATTTCAGGATCGACAGCTTGGTCGACACTTTCGAACCAGCCACGATGGCCAGCAGCGGACGGGCCGGCGCGCCCAGCGCCTTGCCCAGCGCATCCAGCTCAGCGGCCAGCAGCGGGCCGGCGCAAGCGATCGGCGCGAACTTGGCGATACCGTGGGTGGTCGCTTCAGCGCGGTGCGCGGTGCCGAAAGCATCGTTCACGTACACATCGCACAGCTTGGCCATTTTCTCGGCCAGCTCATCGGAATTCTTCTTTTCGCCCTTGTTGACGCGGCAGTTTTCCAGCAACACCACCTGGCCAGCGGCGACTTCCACGCCATCGACCCAGTCCTGCTTCAGCTCAACCGGCTGGCCCAAGAGCTCCGACATGCGCTTGGCGATCGGCGCCAGGCTGTCTTCGGCCTTGAATTCGCCTTCGGTTGGACGGCCCAGGTGGGAGGTAACCATGACTTTTGCGCCGGCGCCCAGGGCCGCCTTAATCGCCGGAATCGAAGCACGAATGCGGGTATCTTCGGTGATATTGCCCGCATCATCCTGCGGCACGTTCAGATCTGCACGGATAAATACGCGCTTGCCCTGCAGCGCGTTCTGCGCTACGAGGTCTTCCAGGCGGTTGAATTTCAGCATGGTTACTCAGGGGTCACAGTTGGAAAGAGCGCTATTTTACCTTAAGCCGGGGGGCCTTAGCCGCTTGTTAAGCTCGGGCAAGGCCGATATTTTATTATCAACACGCAAACATTGATCTCGTACAATCACGGAGGAAGCACGCAAGCTGTGGAAGGCTTAGTAGCGAATTTCCAGGTTATGCCCGTCCGGATCTTCGAAATAGCAAGCCAGCGCCAGCCCGCGCGCTCCGTATTGGGCTTGGGGCTGGCTGCCCGTGCGGTCCATGTGGTTGCCGCCGAAGGGGATGCGGCGCTCGCGCAGTAGCACCATCACGCGTTCGAAATGCTCAGGATCGACACGGAAGGCCAGGTGCAGGCGCATGGTGGGCGGCTCGGCCAGCAAATCCAACGTGAAGCCTGCGCTGACGCGCAGCACTTCGAACGGCCCCGCCCTGCCCTCGTGCTTAAAGCCCAGCACTTCCTCATAAAAGCGAATCGATGCCGCCGGGTCGCTCACCCGCAAAATCATGTGATCCAGTTCCACCATAGCTATTCTCAACAGTGTTAGCGCGATTTCGCGAAAACCGTAGAATACATTGCTTTTTAAATAACAGGAGGTAGATTTGGATCAGCGCATCATTCCGGGACTGCGTGCGGACAATTGGACGCTTGGCATGAGCGAAAGCGATATCCGGGCCGCATTCGATTACAAGCCAAAGCGCGAGCGTACCTGCCTGAAATACAAGCAGGTGAATTTTATTTTAGGAAAGCAGCAAGAACTGCTCTTCCTGCACCTGCACAGTGACTACGACGGCACCTTCCGCGGCATCGGCATCGGCTCCAGCCTGGCCGACGTGCAGGCCAAGCTTGGCCGTCCACATTTCAGTTGGGACGGCGTATTTTGCGTCGAAGGCTTTCCGGGCATTTCATTCATGCTTTCCTCACGCAAAAACAGCCAATTTTATGGTCTGGACGACGAAGAACCGGAAGATCGCGAACACTTGTATGGGTACCCGCTGAAAGACCTCATCATCGAGCGCATCGTCATCTCTTCAAAGGACTAGCCGAGCATTAAGCGCAAGGCCGTAAAGCATGCCATACCGAACACAATGGTCTCCAGCATATTGCGGCGGGCAAGGTAATAGGCGATGGCTGTGGCGCCGGCCAGCAGCTTGTAATTGTGGAAGCTGAATTCGACCGTACCTTGCGGGTCCAGGAACAAGTCGGGCCCGATGATGGCGGCCAGCGCGCAGGACGGTGCGTAGCGCAGCATCTCCTGCACGCGGGTCGGGATCGAGACGTGCTCGCCAATTACCCAAAATGAGGAACGCGTAATCGCGGTAGCGCACACCAGGGCGCCGATCGTCAGCCAGATTTCAAGATCAGACATTGGCGGCTTTCCTTCCTTCGATGACACCTTCCACCACCATGGCGGTGACCATGCCGACGATCACGGCGGCCAGTAAGCCAAGCTTGTATGGGAAGCCATGCGCCAGCACGGCGGTCACGCCGGCGACCAGGGCGCCACACAGCGCGGGGCGGCTGGCCACCATCGGCACGGTGATGCAGACGATCGCCAGCGTGCCGGCAAAACCCAGTCCCCATTCAGCGGGCACGGCGCTGCCAAGGAAAATGCCGGCGATGGAGCCGGTCTGCCACGCTGCAAAGTTCGGGTACAGCAAGCCGCGCAGGTAGGACACTTTGCCTTCCGCCGGCTTTTCGGTCGGGTAGTGCTGCAGGAACATGGCGGTCGTCATGTCGCCCGCGCCGTAGCCAAGCAGGAAGCGGCGCCACAGCGGCAGCCTGGCAAAGTGCGGCGCCAGCAAGGCGGCAAAGATCACGAAACGCAGATTGACCACCACTGCGGTCAGGAAGATCACCCAGATCGGCGCTGCCGCCGCAATCAGGGGCAGCGAGGCCAGTTGCGCGGAGCCGGCAAACACCAGCAGGGTCATGCCCAGCGCCTGCATCACGGTCAGGCCGGACTTGACCATCGCCACGCCCACCACCAGGCCCCAGGCGGCAATGCCAAACAGGGTTGGGGTGCCGTCTTTCAGGCCGGCGCGCCAGGAAGGCTCGTGGTGGGCCGCGACGTCGGGCGGGCTATCGGGAGAACTCATGGGGCAACTACGCGGGACAACCGAGGGAAAGCCGACATTCTACCGACGAATGCTTTTCGCTGCCGGGATGCTATAAAATCTTGGTTTTTGATCTCGCGGAGTGTTATAAAATGAGCAACGCCACCCAGCCAGTAGAACTCGATGGCAAAGACCTGCCGGCCTACTGCCCGAATCCAGCCATGCCGCTGTGGTCTTCGCACCCGCGCGTGTTCCTGGACTTCAAGCATGGCGAAGCGAAATGCCCATATTGCGGCACCCAGTACAAGCTGAAGCCTGGCACCGAAGTCGGCCACCATTAATCACACCAGACCGGAGCCCGGATGGCAGCGCGTAAACACCAGAATGGCAGTGCGGCAGAAGTCGAAGCGGCCTTTTACGATGCCTTGAACCGGGCCGACCTGGAAGCCCTGATGGCGCTGTGGGCGGACGATGAGGAAATTGTCTGCGTGCACCCCGGCGGCCCGCGCCTGATCGGGCATCGCGCCATCCGCGATTCCTGGAGTGCACTTTTGGAACACGGCGGGTTGCAAATTCGCCCATCCCAGCTGCATGAGACACACAACCTGATGAGTTCGGTGCATACTGTCGTTGAGGGCGTCACAGCGGCAAGCGGCGAGCCGGCGCACCTGATTGCGACCAATGTGTACGTTAAGACACCGAAGGGTTGGCGCATTGTGTTGCATCATGTGTCTGTAGCGCCGGGACCTGTTCCCGTCGATCCGCGCGCTCAAATACTGCACTGAAAAAGGGGGATCAGGCCCGCTGGGCCGGTCCCAGCCGCGCCATGAACTACATCGCTCCTTTCTGGCTGCCGAGCGGCCACTTGCAGACCATCTATCCGGCTACCTGCATAGCCAAGCCCGACGTCCGTTTCCGCCGCGAACGGTGGCATACCCCGGACGCCGATTTCATCGATGTCGATTTCGTCGACGGCCAGCCAGGCAAGCCTTTCGTGGTGCTGTTCCACGGGCTGGAAGGCTCGTCCGACAGCCATTACGCGCGCGCCCTGATGGCGGAAATCCGGCGCCGCGGCTGGTCGGGCGCCGTGCCGCATTTTCGCGGCTGCTCCGGCGAGCCGAACCTGGCGCCGCGCTTCTATCATTCCGGCGATTCCGGTGAACTGGACTGGATCATCCGCCGCCTGCACCCGCACGCAACAGGCAAGTTCTACGCCTGCGGCGTGTCGCTCGGTGGCAATGTGCTGCTGCGCTGGCTGGGCGAGTCGCAGCACCAGGCCGAGTTTGTCGACGCGGCTTGCTCAGTATCGGCGCCGCTCGACCTGGCGCAAGGCGGCAATGCCCTGTCGCGCGGCCTGAGCCGCCTGTACACGCGCATGTTCCTGCAAACGCTGAAACCGAAATGCGTGGCCAAGCTGCAGCAGTTCCCTGGCCTGTTCGACCTCGATGCGTTGATGGCGGCGCAGGATTTGCACGCCTTCGACAATGTGGTGACCGCGCCGCTGCACGGCTACCGCGATGCGGACGACTATTGGGACCGCGCCAGCGCCAAGCATGTGCTGACCGATATCACGGTGCCGACCCTGGTGCTGAACGCGCAGAACGATCCGTTCATGCCGGGCGAATACCTGCCGCGCAAGGCTTCGCGCCAGGTGGTATTGGACTACCCGGAACAAGGCGGCCACGTGGGCTTTGCTACCGGCCGCTTGCCGGGCAGCTTGGACTGGCTGCCGCTGCGCATGCTGAACTTCCTCACCGCCAAAGAGGCCACCGAAATGGCCGAGGCTTGAGCCATGGATGAAATAGTCAAACAAGCGATGGCCAAGTGGCCGAATGTGCCGCATTGCTACGGCTGGCTGGCGCTCGATGCGCGCGGCAACTGGCGCATGCGCGATGAGCGCGCGCAGCATTTCAACGAAGCGGGCGACAAGCTGACCAACCCGGCGCTGGTCGGCTTCATCACCCGCAATTACCAGAGCGATGAGCAGGGCCGCTGGTATTTCCAGAACGGGCCGCAGCGCGTGTACCTGAACCTGGAAACCACGCCTTTCATCGCGCGCACCGATCCAGTCCACCGCTTCGTGCTGCATACCGGCGCGCCGCTAGGCGATGTGGATGCGGCCTGGCTGACCGAGGCCGGCGAACTGCTGCTGCGCAGCGGCAATGTACTGGCCCAGCTCGACGACCGCGACTTCGCGCAAGTCCTGCCGCAACTGGAGTTGAACGGCCGTCCGGTGGGCGACAACGCGCTGCTGGCCTGGCTGGACGCCGCTGCCACCGATCCTGCCAGCCTGTCGCCACTCACCTTGCGCGTCGGCGAGCGCAGCGTGCCGCTGGCAGCCATCGCGCGCGACAGCGTGCCGCAAGCCTTCCGCTTCGAACGCCTGCCGCAACCTTGACCGCCCGCCCGCTCCGGGGCATGATGTTACGAGAAAAACAACCCCGGAGAATCCCTGATGAAGCGTGCAGCAAAATGGCTGGGCGGTATTGCGCTCGGCCTGGTGGTACTGGTACTGGCACTGGCGGCCCACACCTGGTATTTCAAACCCATCAAGCTGGACTGGTTCTACACGCGCGTATTTGCAGCGTATGCGATCGACAGTCCAGAGATGCTGTCGAGCATGCGCATCCTGCCCGGCTGGCTGGACTTCTACAGCAAGAAACTGGATGACGCCTCCCCGGCCCACACCGCCAAGCAGGTAGCCCAGCTCAAACAAGACCTTGCGGTCCTGGAGAGCTACAGCACCGACGGACTCGATGCCGAGGGTAAGCTGTCCTACGAAACGCTGCGCTTCTTCCTGAAAAGCCAGGCTGACGGCGAACCGTTCATTCACCACGCCTTCCCGGTCAACCAGATGATGGGCGTCCAGAGCATGCTGCCGCAATTCATGACCGACGTGCACCAGGTCACCAACAAGGGCGAAGCGGAAGCGTATATCGCGCGCCTGAACCTGTTCCCGTCCAAGTTCGGCCAAGTAGTGGAATCGATCCGTCTCAGCGAAAGCAAAGGCATTGTGCCGCCGAAGTTCACCGTCGACAAAGTACTGGTGGAGATGAAGGCCGTTGTCGCAAAGCCGGTCAAGGAGCATGTCCTGGTGACCAATATGCGCGACAAGCTGGCCAAGGTGAAAGACTTGTCCGATGCCGAGCGCAGCGCACTGCTGGCGCAAACCGAGAAAGCCGTGCAGGAAGCGGTCTACCCTGCCTACGGCAAACTGATTGACGCATTCACCGCGCTGCAATCCAAGGCCACCGCCAACAACGGCGCCTGGAGCCTGCCGAACGGCGAGGCTTACTACGCCTGGGCCGTGCGCTCGCATACCACTTCAAACATGACGCCGCAGCAAGTGCATGAACTGGGCCTGGCGGAGGTGGAGCGCGTTGGTGCGGAGATGGATGCCATCCTCAAAGGCGAAGGCCTGAGCGAAGGCTCGATCGGCAAGCGCGTGCAGATCCTGGCCTCCCGCCCGGAGCAGCAATATCCGAACACCGACGAAGGCAAGAAGGCCATGCTGGCACAGTACCAGGCCATCCTGGATGAAGTGAACAAGGGTCTCGATCCAGTGTTCGACGTGCGTCCAAAACTGGGCGTTGAAGTGCAGGCGGTGCCGGTTGCGTCGCAAGCGACTGCGCCCGGGGCCTACTACATGCAGGGTTCCTTCGACGGCAGCCGTCCCGGCGTCTTCTACGCCAACATGCGCGCGCCAGGCGAGACGCCGAAGTTTGCCATGCGCACCCTGGCCTACCACGAAGGCATCCCGGGCCACCATTTCCAGATTGCGATCCAGCAGGAGATGACCGGTGTGCCGTTCTTCCGCAAGGTAATTCCGTTCACCGCCTACCATGAAGGCTGGGCGCTGTATGCGGAACGGCTGGCGGCGGAACAAGGCTTCCAGAAAACCCCGCTGGACAACCTGGGCCGCCTGCGCGACGAAATGATGCGCGCCACCCGCCTGGTGGTCGACACCGGCATCCACTACAAGCGCTGGACGCGCGAGCAGGCTATCGACTACATGATGAACACCACCGGCATGAGCGAAGGCGACGTCACTGCGGAAATCGAGCGCTACTTCGTCAATCCTGGTCAGGCGCTGGCTTACAAGGTAGGCATGCTGAAGATCCTCGCGCTGCGCGAACAGGCGAAGAAGGAACTGGGCGACAAGTTCGACCTGAAGCAGTTCCACAACGAAGTACTGATACACGGCGCCTTGCCAATGACTTTGCTGGAAGGCGTGGTCAATGACTGGGTCGCAAAACGGAAAACCGCATGAATGACTTTGAACGAGCAGAAGAGCTGAACGAACAAGGCATCGCCCACAGCGATGCAGGCAATGACGACCTCGCACTCCAGGCCTATGAAGAGGCGTTGCGCCTCAATCCGAACGCGGCAAAGACGCTGTACAACATCGGCTTGATCTACAAGTACCGCAACGACTGGGTCACGTCTTTCGATTACAACCAGCGTGCATACGCGCTGCGGCCGGAGGATGAAGCGAGCCGCTGGAACCTGGCTATTGCGGCGACCGCGCTGCGCGACTGGACGACAGCGCGCAAGGCCTGGGCCGACAACGGCATCGAGCTAGAAGGCGTGGAGGGACCGATCGAGATGGACTTCGGTCCAACGCCTGTTCGCCTGAACCCGAACGGCAACGGGGAAGTAGTCTGGGGCACGCGTATCGATCCGGTGCGCGCCGTCCTGCGCAACATTCCATACCCGGAGTCCGGGTTCCGTTGCGGGGACATTGTCCTGCATGACGGCGCAGGCGTCGGCAAGCGCGAGTCTCGCGGCAGGGAATACTCGGTATTCAATGTGCTGGAGCTGTTTGAGGCATCGAAGCTCAGCACATTCTGCATGGAAGTGCATGAAGCCACCGAGCAGCAAATGGCCAAGCTGGAAGCAGCATTCGATGCCGCCGGCATGCCATTTGAAGACTGGACGTCCAACGTACGCACGCTATGCAAGGCCTGCAGCGAAGGCATTCCTCACGAGCATGGCGACGGCGGAGAAGTGGAGCCGGAGTGGAATCCGACGCGCCTGGTGGGACTTGCCGCACTGTCGTACGAGGAAATCGAGGCGATCCTCGACCAGGTCCCCGGCATTGAGCAGATGAAAATTGAAATTTCCCTCGAGCTGGAACCGCCGGCGTAATCAGTCTTTATCTTTTTTCTTATCGCCAAGCATTTCCTTGCGCTTGGCCTGCAGCTCCCGCTCGCGGGCGTCGATCACGGACTGGTCGTAGTAGGTGGCGTCCGGAGCTTTGCGGGCCAGCGCCAGCTGGTCCAGCGCCGCCAGCACACCACCCAGCAGCACGTAGGATTCCGCCAGCGAGATATGCTGCAGGGCGATCTTGCCCTGCTTGGCGTAGGCCTGCGCCATGTAGTCGTGCAGTTCCGGTTCGCGGCGGTACATCTGCAACTGGTCGCGCAGGAACCTCGTCGCTTCTTCGTATTTCCCGCCCTTGATCAGGGCATCCGCATACTGCCACACCAGGCCGCGCGACAGCGGATAGCGGCCTTGCGCCTGCTTCGCTTCTTCGATGGCGGCGGCAATCACTTCCGGCTTGTTCTCCTGCGCCAGCTTGATCTCCAGCGACAGATAGGCCAGCGCGGAATCCGTGGTGCCGCGCGGGATCTGGGTGCTGAAGGCGCCCGCCACCGGCGGCTTGTCGATGGTGGTGCGCGCCTTGTCCAGCCATTCCTGCGCTGCGGCGAACTCTGAGCGCTTGAGCGACACCATGGCCATGCCGTACTGGCCGGCGGCCACGTTCTGGCGGCCGGGCTGCTGCATCTGGTTCTTGAACACGGCTTCGGTGTCGGACAAGCCTTTGCTGCTTTCGTCCTGCAACACGCGGGCGCGAGCGCGGATCAGGTGGAAGTCCATACCGTCCACGCGCTGGGTGAATTTCTGTTCGCGGATGCGGGCCTGGATATCGGCGATACGCTCGGTGGTCAGCGGGTGGGTCAGCAGCCAGGGCGGCATCAGGTCGCTGTACATGCGCGTGCTGTTCTGCATGCGCTGGAAGAATGACACCATGCCGCTGGCGTCGTAACCCGCTGCATTCATGATCTGGAAGCCGACACGGTCCGCCTCGCGTTCCGCATCGCGGCCGAAATTCAACTGGCGCTGGATCGCCAGGCCCTGCCCACCCATGAAGACACCCATCGCCGCGTCGGAACTGGACTTGGCGGCCAGCGCAGCCAGCAGCATCGCCGCCAGCGGGATCAGGGCATCGTTCTTCTGCGCCCCAAGCTGTCGCGCAATATGGCGCTGCGCCACGTGGCCGATTTCGTGCGACAGTACCGAGGCCAGTTCGGATTCGTTCTGCGCCGCCAGCAGCAATTGCGAGTGCACGCCGATATAACCGCCCGGCATGGCGAAGGCGTTCAGGTTCTTGTCGCGGATCGCGAAGAAATAGTAATCAAGGTTGGCGTCGCCGCGCGCGCCTGGTCGCGCGTCCACCAGCCTGGTGCCGAAATTATTCAGGTATTCGATGATAGGCGGATCATCCAGGTAGTCGCGTTCGAAACGCAGGCTTTGCATGATTTCTTCGCCCAGGCGTTTCTCCATCACCGGGGACATGTCCTCGCGCGAGGCATCACCCAGCGTGGGCAATTCAGTCTGCTGCGCCTGCCCTGCCGGGGCAGCGATCAGCAGGCCGGAAACCAGTGCCGCCAGCAAGGGACGGCGAAAATGTAGTGCATTCACAGTGCTATCATACCTGTTCAACAAGAGAGCTACGCGATGACCGAACACCTTACCCATTTTGACGCTGCCGGCCAGGCCCATATGGTCGATGTTGGCGCCAAGGCAGAAACCCACCGTATTGCCGTTGCCACCGGCAGTATCCGCATGAAGCCGGAAACGCTGGCGCTCATTCTATCGGGAACCGCCAAGAAAGGGGACGTACTCGGTATTGCGCGCATTGCCGCCATCATGGCTTCCAAGCGCACGGCCGACCTGGTGCCCCTGTGCCATCCCCTGGCCCTGACCCGTGTTGCTGTGGACTTTACCACCGATGAACCCAGCAACAGCGTCCACTGCCGCGCCCAGGTGGAGACCTACGGCAAGACCGGGGTGGAAATGGAAGCGCTGACCGCGGTGCAGGTCGGCCTCTTGACCGTGTACGACATGTGCAAGGCGGTCGACCGCGGCATGGTGATGACCGATATCCGGGTCACCGAGAAAGCGGGCGGCAAGTCCGGCGACTGGAAAGCCTGATGCTGCGCCGCGCCGTCGTCGCAGCCTGCCTTGCCCTGCTCGCGGCCTGCGACAGCGACAATGATGGACGCGGCGGGCGCGCTGCGATGGCCGAGGTGGCAAACGCGGATTGGCACCGCAAGGACCTCAATGCACACCTGTCGCGCTGGCTGAAGGTGGCGCCCATGCCCTCCGGCCTGCTGCAGGGGCAATTCGACCGCAGCTGGCAGCCGCCGAACAAGGCCAGCGGCGACCTGACCCTGCACAGCCGGCTGGTGTACACCATGCTGGTCGGCTACGAGTCGACCGGCGATGCACGCTACCTGGAAGTGGCCCGGCGCGGCACGGATTTCCTGCTTTCGTCTTTCCACGACCCGCTGCACGGCGGCTTCTTCCAGGTTGTCGATGCCGGGGGCAAACCGGTCAGCATGTCCAAGAACACCTACGGCCACGCGTTTGCGCTGCTGGCGCTTTCGCACGCAGCACGCGTGACGGGCGAGCCCAAATACCAGGCCGCGGCGCTGGCTGCCTGGCAGGATATCCGCGCCAACCTGCGCGAACCAGGCGGCGGCTTGCGCGGCTCGGCGCCGCGCGATTTCACCTCGAAGCAGGAAGGCAGGCACTCGCAGAATCCCCTCATGCACATGTTCGAGGCCCTGCTGGCCCTGATCGATGCGACCGGCGACCAGCAAGTGGTGGCCGATGCGCGCGAGCTGGGCGACTTCGTGCTGAACCAGCTCATGATCGGCCTCCCCGATGGCGGCGCTTATATCCCGGAGTGGTATGACGGGCAATGGAAGCCGCTAACCGGCGACGATGGCTTTACCGATCTTGGCCACCAGTTCGAATGGAGCCACCTTTTGCGCAGCGCCGAGTCGCGCGGCCTGCCACCGATTTATGCCGATGTAGCTGAGCGCCTGCTGAAGTTCGCTGTGGCGAAAGGGTATGACGAACAGGATGGCGGTATCTTCAACCGCATGTCGGCCAGCGGACACGTGGACCGCAGCAAGTTCTGGTGGCAGCAGGCGGAAGGCATGAAAGCCTTCCTGGCGGTGGCGCAGCGACCGGACATGGCGCGCCGCTACCATGAAACGCTGGAGCTGGTGGACAAGGAAATCCTCGACCGCGAAAACGGCGGCTGGCGTTTCGGCGCGAAGGCAAGCTGCGGCGGCGGCTGCAACAAAATGCAGCCCGACCCGTATCACCTGGTCGGCCTGGACTGGATGGTCCTATCGACAAAGCAATAGTTGATGCCCAGCCTTATTGTACAATGGGCAATTGCTCATAAATAGACAATAACGACGATGGCGAGCGAAAACAAATTGCAGGAATACGCGTTTGAGCAGATGAACCTGCAGGTTGGCGGGCGCATCCAGTTGATTACCCATCGCACATTGCGGCCCATGCAGCATTTCTCGACTGTGATCGGTTGGGTGCGCGACGACTACATGATCGTCAAGATTCCGATGGAGAATAACGGGCCGATCGCGCTCACCGAGGGCGACAAGCTGACGGTTCGCGTGTTTTCGGGTGTGAACGTCTGCTCTTTCTCCACCGTCGTGCAGCGGGTCTTCCTGCGGCCCCTGATGTATGCCCATGTGGCCTTCCCGAGCGAGATCCAGGGTACCAGCCTGCGCGCGGCCATGCGCGTGAAGGTCGAAATCCCGGCCAAGATGTCGCGCGATGATGGGCACCATGCTTCCGTTTTCCTGGTGAACCTGAGCGTGTCGGGCGCGCTGATCGAATCGGCCCAGCCCTTGAGCCGCGAGGGGGAAACGGTGCAGCTGGACTTTACGCTGCTGGCGCCGCCGGATGACCGGCAGGTGCGCATTCATACTTCGGCGCTGGTGCGTAATGCAACAGTGGCGCAATCGCAGAAGATGGATGGGAGGGACGTATTCAGCTATGGCGTGCAGTTCACCGGGCTGGACCCGGCGCACTTTACCCTGCTGCAGAACCTGACTTACGAGGCCATGCTGGCCGACCGCCAAAAAATCGTCTAAGCAGGTCAGTTTTCGCGAATTGCCATCAGGATGCCACTGAGGTCGAGGATGTCGCCAGCCTTCAGCGGGTGCGGCTGGCGCGGCATCGGGTCGCCGTTCAGCAGCGGCGATTTCTCGCCTTCGACGTGGGCCACGGAGTAACCTTCGGGCGCGCGGGCGATCACCACGACTTGCACGCCGGGGCGGCCCAGGCTGGTGACGGCCTTGGTCAGGCTCAGGGTCTTGCCGGCGTTGCTGCCATTCAGGACTTCAATATGGGCCAGCGGCAGTTCGGCGAACTGGGTGTGCGGCGCGGCGGCGGCGGCCGATGCCGAAGGCGGAACCGGCATGGCCGGGATGGTAGCGGCGGCGGCGGCCAATGGGCGGATGCCGTCGCTGACGAATTCGAGGTGGTACTTGGCCATCTTGATCACGTCCTTGTTCTGCAGGAAGTGCTTGCCGATGCGGTGGCCGTTCACAAATGTACCATTTGTACTTTGCAGGTCCTCCAGGAAGGAGTCGTCCAGGATGGTCGTGATCAGGGCGTGCTCACCACTGACTGCGGGGTGGTTGAGGACAATGTCGTTATGCTTATGGCGGCCGACCGTCATGCGCTCCTTGGTGAGCTGCACGGTCTGCTCTATAACACCTTCTCGCATCACGAGTAGTTTTGCCAAATCGATATCCTCCGGGTAAACAAAAACGGGGAGCCGAAGCTCCCCGTTATCATACAGCTACTATTACAACATTGCCTTCAACAGGCGGCCCATTTCGGACGGATTCTTGGTAACCGTGATACCGCAGGCTTCCATGATTTCCAGTTTGGCTTGTGCAGTGTCGGCGCCGCCGGAGATCAGCGCGCCGGCGTGGCCCATGCGCTTGCCTGGAGGAGCGGTCACACCGGCGATGAAGCCAACCACTGGCTTCTTCATGTTGTCCTTGATCCAACGGGCTGCGTTGGCTTCGTCCGGACCGCCGATTTCGCCGATCATGATCACCGCGTCGGTGTCAGGATCGTCGTTGAACATGCGCATCACGTCGATGTGCTTCAGGCCGTTGATCGGGTCGCCGCCGATACCAACTGCCGAAGACTGGCCCAGGCCCAGGGCGGTCAGCTGTGCAACCGCTTCGTAGGTCAGGGTACCGGAGCGCGAAACCACGCCGATACGGCCCTTCTTGTGGATGTGGCCAGGCATGATGCCGATCTTGATTTCGTCAGGAGTGATCAGGCCTGGGCAGTTAGGGCCCAGCAGCAGGGTCTTGGAGCCTGCCTTAGCCATGCGGTCTTTCACTTCCATCATGTCGCGGACTGGGATGCCTTCGGTGATGCAGATGGCCAGGTCCAGTTCAGCTTCCACGGCTTCCCAGATCGCAGCGGCTGCGCCTGCTGGTGGAACGTAGATCACGGAAACGGTCGCGCCGGTTTCCGATTTGGCTTCCTTGACGGAGGCGTAGATTGGGATGCCTTCGAAATCTTCGCCGGCTTTCTTCGGGTTCACGCCGGCGACGAACGCTTCACGGCCGTTCGCGTAGTCGCGGCACATGCGGGTGTGGAACTGGCCGGTCTTGCCGGTGATGCCCTGGGTGATGACTTTGGTGTCTTTATTGATCAGGATAGACATATCGATTCCTTAATTATTTACCGGCAGCAGCGGCAACAACGGCCTTGGCTGCTTCTTCCATGGTGTCAGCGGCGATGATTGGCAGGCCCGATTCGGCCAGCATCTTCTTGCCCAGGTCTTCGTTGGTACCCTTCATGCGCACCACCAGCGGCACGGACAGGGACACGGCCTTGGCGCCGGCGATCACGCCTTCGGCGAACACGTCGCAGCGCATGATGCCGCCGAAGATGTTCACCAGGATGGCTTTCAGTTCCGGGTTCTTCAGCATCAGCTTGAAGGCTTCGGTCACTTTCTCGGTGGTGGCACCGCCGCCCACGTCCAGGAAGTTGGCTGGCTCGCCGCCGAACAGCTTGATGGTGTCCATGGTGGCCATGGCCAGGCCGGCGCCGTTCACCAGGCAGCCGATGTTGCCGTCCAGGGAGATGTAGGCCAGGTCGAACTTCGAAGCTTCAACTTCGGCTGGATCTTCTTCGTCCAGGTCGCGGTAAGCCACGATCTCCGGATGACGGAACAGGGCGTTGGCATCGAAGTTGAACTTGGCGTCCAGTGCGATGACCTTGCCGGAGCCGGTCAGGATCAGCGGGTTGATTTCGGCCAGGGAAGCGTCGGTTTCCCAGTAGGCTTTGTACAGGCCTTGCAGGTTGGCTACTGCGTCGGCGATCGAGCCTTCCGGCACGCCGATCTTGCGCGCTACGTCGGCAGCGTCAGCGTCGGACAGGCCGGTGGCTGGATCGATCACGACGTTGTGGATCAGTTCCGGGTGCTTTTCAGCGACTTCTTCGATGTCCATGCCGCCTTCGGAGGAAGCCATCAGGACTACGCGCTGGGTAACGCGGTCGGTCACCAGGGATACGTACAGTTCTTTCTTGATGTCGGCGCCTTCTTCGATCATCAGGCGACGGACTTTCTGGCCTTCAGGGCCGGTCTGGTGGGTTACCAGTTGCATGCCCATGATCTGGTCGGCGTATTCCTTGACCTGTTCCAGCGACTTGGCTACTTTCACGCCGCCGCCTTTACCACGGCCACCTGCATGGATCTGTGCCTTTACGACCCACACTGGGCCGCCCAGGGTTTCAGCAGCTTTCACTGCTTCTTCCACGGACATGCACGGAATACCGCGCGGTACGGTCACTCCGAATTTTCGGAGGATTTCTTTGCCTTGATACTCATGGATTTTCATGCTGGCTTTCCCTTCTTTCGAATACCTGTTTGTTGGTTAGATGTATTTTGTACAGCACCTAGGCTGCTTCTGTCTTGTTGACATACCAGCGTGGGTAGAACTCGGCAACTGCCCCGCCATCGGTCTTGAGGGCGTGGCACTTGTCAAGTTGGAACGGTTTCTCTGTCGCAGTGCTGGAGCGCTCGTTCACCGGCCAGACGTCATTGGCAAAGGCTTGCACGGCTGCCGTCGGCAGCACCTGGGCCAGTTCAGTCAGGTGGGTACAGCCTTGCACACCAGCCAGCCTTTCCTTGACCGCTTGGCGAAAACCCTTCATCAGGTTCAGGCCGATCAAGGCTTTGTAGGCTGGGCCGATCGTGTCGCAATGGCCTGGATAAGGAACGGCGTCCGAACTTGCTTCGGCATCGACGATGGTCAGCTGCTTATCGACGGTCACGCGCAGCCACAGGTCGTGCAGGGCTTCATTGCCCTTGCGCGGGCCGGATGCCAGCATGGTGTCGAAGGATTTGATGTCCGTGATATGGGCGTCAAGATCCCACAGTCCATCCTCGCGTGAATACGCCTGGATGTCTATGGCGCGCGTATGCCGCAGCGCTCGTCGGGAGACAGGATTTGACAAGGACATAAGACCGATGCCACTCAAAAGTGGCCAAAATTATAAGCAGCTAATCAGTACGCCGCAGCTTCTACGGACAACCACCGCACCCGCGGTGCTGCATAAAACTATCGAAGTGTAGCATACCTTCCGAGGCCGATTTAAAAGTCCTCGTCGGGCATGGTGCCCTTCATGGCGGTGCGGATGGCTTTCTGCGAGAAGCCGCGCGACATGAGGAAGCGCAATTGCTTCTGGCGGCCTTCGGGATCGGCGGCGACTTCGCCGAATTTGCGGCGCCAGACTTCGCAGCAGCGCTCGACTTCGTCTTCTTTCAGGCTTTCCTTGACTTCGGCCAGCATCTCGCCGCCGATGCCGTGCTGCTGCAGCTCGGCCACGATGCGGCTGTTGCCGTATCTTGCGGCGCGGCGATGGACGAGGTTTTCCGAGAAGCGCTCTTCAGAGAGCCATTTGTTTTGTTCGAGGAAGTTCAGCAGGGCTTCGACGTCGTCGCCCTCTTCCGCGTGGCGTTGCAGCTTGCGGGCGAGTTCGAGGCGGCTGTGCTCGCGCTGGCTGAGCAGGCGGAGGGCGCGGGCTTTGAGGGTGGGTTTGGGGAGGGGCATGCTTTTAAACCGGTAAACC
>DASWTB010000051.1:0-1769 GCA_036402315.1 Pseudoduganella sp.
GTCACACTTGGGGTGTGACCCCAGGGTGTGACACGGGCTCGGCTTATTTCAATTGTTCCGGTGCGCGGCCAATCGGGTCGTCGGTGTTGGCCAGGTACCAGGCCAGCGCCGACATCACGGCGACGTGCTTCTTCATGTTGACCGGATCGACCTTGTCGAAGGTGTCGGCCGGCGTGTGGTGGTAGTTGAAGTAGGCGCTGGTGTCGACATACGGCATGAAGGACGGCACGCCGCCTGCTTCGAGCTGGTGCACGTCCGAGCCCGAGGCCGAATCGCGGCGGTGGAATACGCCGGCGCCGATCGGCAGCAGCGCATTGGTCACCGGCGCGAAATACTTCTCCGCTTCGCGGCGCACGCCTCCCAGGATGCCGAAGGTACGGCCTACCCCGCCGTCGCTCTCGATTGCTGCGAACTGCTTTTCCAGCTTGCCCTTATTGGCTTCGTAGTAGGTGTTGCCGCCTTTCAGGCCATTCTCTTCGTTCGCCCACGCCACCATGCGGATGGTGCGGCGCGGTTGCAGGCCCAGTTTCTTGATGGTTTCCAGCACGCCCATCGATGTGGTCACGCCGGTGCCATCGTCATGGGCGCCGGTCGCCAGGTCCCAGGAATCCAGGTGGCCCGACACGATTACCACTTCGTCGGCCTTGTCCGTGCCCGGCAGGTCGGCGATCACGTTGAAAGTGTCGGCATCCGGCAGGATTTTCGGCGTCAGGGTCAGCTTCATCTTGACCGGGCCGCGCTTCATCAGGCGGCCGATCAGCATCGCATCTTCCGCCGTCACGGCGGCTGCCGGGATGCGCTGGTCGTCTTTCAGGTTGGTGGCGCCGGTATGCGGCAGGCGATAATCGGCGCCGCCGACGGAGCGCACCAGCGCAGCGACCGCACCCAGTTCTGCCGCCAGGCGCGGGCCGTTGGTGCGATAGCGCGAGCCCTGGCCGTAGGCATTGCCTGCCAGGCCGCGGTCCGCCATGCCCTGGTCGAACGCCACGTCGAACAGCACGATGGCGCCCTTCACTTCGGCCGCGCGGGCCTTCAGTTCATCGAAGTCGCGCACCACCACGATCGGCGCCGTCAGGCCCGTGGCAGGCGTTGCGCCGGAACCGCCGAGCGCCGTCAGCACCACGCGCTGGGTGATATTGGCTGGGCGGCCTTTGTAATCCACCAGTTCGGCCTTCTCCTCGCCACGCACCCAGTGCGGCACCTTGACCGGCTGCAGCGTGACTTTGGCGCCCAGGGCGCGCATGGCGGCAGCCACCTGCTCCACCGCGGCCGCGCCGCCTTCGGAGCCGGACAGGCGCGGGCCCACCAGGTCGGTCAGGTCTTCCAGGCGCTGGTAGGAGTAATCGCTCTGCATGGCTGCATCGCGGATCTTGCCAAGAGTGGCGGCGTCGGTCGGGCTGGCGGCACTCGCGATGCCGGAGAAGCCTGCGCCCAGCAGGCAAACAAACAGGGCGGAGAATGCGGGCTTGCAGAGGTTCATGCGTTTCCTGTGAGAAGGTTAAGTTTCGCTCGGAACTTGACACAATAGCGTATTTAATAAGTTCCTGCAGGGAGGGCAACTTAACGATACAAATTTCTCCCCCTGGGGAGTTTGTAAGAATGTGTATATGCACTGGCGCAAGTTTTCCAGGGTGGCTAATCTATACTCCAACAAGGACTGAAAGGGAAATTACCATGTTCAACAAACGATTTGCCGGGCTGGTGCTGATGGGTGCAGCCCTGACCGCTTCCTCCGCCGCTTTTGCCGCAGGCGACCGTGAGTTCAACAC
>DASWTB010000052.1:0-4510 GCA_036402315.1 Pseudoduganella sp.
GGTGTTCGTGTTCAGCGGCGGCAGCGAGCCGGCCTGGACACCGTTCCTGGTCATGACGGCGATCGCCTTCGTGCTGGGCGTGCTGATCATCATCCCGATCGGCGGCGCCGACATGCCTGTCGTGGTGTCGATGCTGAACTCCTACTCCGGCTGGGCAGCGGCGGGTATTGGCTTCTCGCTCAATAACTCGATGCTGATCATCGCTGGCTCGCTGGTGGGTTCCTCCGGCGCCATCCTGTCCTACATCATGTGCAAGGCGATGAACCGCTCGTTCTTCAACGTGATCCTGGGCGGCTTCGGCGGCGACACCTCCGCCGCAGCGGCAGGCGGCGCACAGGCACAGCGCAACGTCAAGTCGGGCTCCTCCGACGACGCCGTGTTCCTGATGCAGAATGCTGAAACCGTGATCATCGTTCCCGGCTACGGCCTGGCGGTGGCGCGCGCCCAGCACGCGCTGAAGGAACTGGTCGAAAAGCTGGGCCACCACGGCGTGACGGTGAAGTACGCGATCCACCCGGTGGCAGGCCGCATGCCTGGCCATATGAACGTGCTGCTGGCGGAAGCCGAAGTGCCGTACGACCAGGTGTTCGAGATGGAAGACATCAACAGCGAATTCGCGCAGGCCGACGTGGTGCTGGTGCTGGGCGCGAACGACGTGGTGAACCCGGCCGCGAAAGATCCGAAATCCCCGATCGCCGGCATGCCCATCCTCGAAGCGTACAAAGCGAAAACCATCATCGTCAACAAACGCTCGATGGCGTCCGGCTATGCAGGCCTGGACAACGAGCTGTTCTACATGGACAAGACCATGATGGTGTTCGGCGACGCCAAGAAAGTCCTGGAAGACATGGTAAAAGCCGCCGAGTAAGCATGTCCCAGTCCAGCTCGTGTCCCACCATGGGGTCACACCCGAAATGGGACACGAGCTCAGCTGTTGTAAAGAAGAGCCTGTGTCTCATTTGGGGTGTGACCCCAAGGTGGGACACGGGCTCTTCTGTTTTTAGCGGGCGGGTTTGGCGCGTTGGCGCTGGAATTCGTTGATTTGGGCGGCGTAGCGTTGCTGGGATGCTTGGGTGTGCCAGCTGTTCTGCGCTTTGATCATGGCGGCGGCGCCTTCGGGCGTGCCGACGATCTGGTCGATGCGCTTTACTGTTGCCATGCCCCAGGCGTTGCGCGGGCAGGCGATCCCGCCCAGCATGGGTTTGTTGTTTTGTGCGATCGGTACCGTCTTCAGGAGGCCGATATCCGGCTCGGATTTGCTGGCGTATTGCAGGGCGTAGTCGTAGTCAAGCGTGTAGTCGGCGCGGCCATGCGAGACCAGCTTCAGCACGTTGCGGCCATAGTCGCCGACCGACGTTGTTTCCAACCTTGAATTGGCGGGCCGCCTGGCCAGCAGTGCGTCGACTGCGGCGCCGTAGCTGCGGCGCTCCACGATGATGCCGCGCAAGGCGGGATCGGCCAACAACTTTTCCATATCGACTTCGCCATGGGCGTTCAGCGGCAGCTGCGGCAAGGTGCTTTCCTGCGCCACCAGTTGCAGCGGCGGCACCAGGTTGGTGTTGACGAAGTAGGCCAGCTTGTCCCGTTCTGCGTTGCGCAGGGCGGCTACCACGCAGGCGCGTTCGCCGCGTTCCACCATCAGCCAGGTGCGCTTGGGATTGGCGTAAATGAAGCGGTGCTCGGCTTCCGGCCAGTGGGCGCTGATGTAGAGCGCAATCTGGTCGGCGATGCCGGTGGTGGGCTTGCCGTCCACCGGCATGGAAGCGGGTGGGATGTCGGGCATCAGCCAGGTCATCGTGTCGCGCGCCTGCGCGCCTGGCGCCAGCAGGGAGGCCAGTAAGGCGAGGGCGGAGGCGGCGCGGCGCATCTTTTTCCTTTAGCGGCGTCCGTACATCATCAGCTCGGCCAGCACGGCGCGGGCCGGGGCGGCAACGTCGATGGCGGCCAGGCCCAGGCCGAGCAGGGGCTGCAACATCGATTCGTTGGCGAAGATGCGTGCCATCGTGTCGGTCAGGCGTACGGTCAGCTTGCGGTCCCGACGGCGCTGGGCGGCATATTGCTCGAGTGCCTGGGGCGTGGCGCCGCGTGCCAGGGCGCGCGCCAGTTCGGCGGCGTCGCGCAGGCCGAGGTTGAGTCCCTGGCCGGCGACCGGGTGCAGCGTTTGCGCGGCATTGCCGATGGCGACGCTGCGTGCGCTGCCGGTCACGCCGGCGTTCAGGCCGAGCGGGAAGGCGAGGCGGCGCGTGGCGTGCGTAAACTTGCCAAGGCGCTCGCCGAAAGTTTCGCCGAGCTTGGCGAGGAAGGCGGCATCGTCCAGCGCCAGGATGGCTTGGGCGCTGGCGGGGCGTGCGCACCAGACCAGCGAGTAGCCGTCGTCTTGCGGCAAGAGTGCCAGCGGGCCTTCGTTGGTGAAGCGTTCGTAGGCGCGGTGGGCTATCGGGGCGCTGGTGCGTACCTGGGCGATGATGGCGGTCTGCTGGTAGTCGCGTGTTTCGGCCTTGGCTGTTTGTTCGCCGAACAGGCCGCCCTCAGCCTGCACCACGATGGCGGCGCGCAGCGCTTGCGCGGCCTGGCCTTCGCTTTCCAGGTAAAGGGTGACGCTGTCGGCCGCTTCGTCGCTGCCGGTGACGCGCACCGGGCGCAGGGCTGCGATGCCCAAGTGCGCGCAGACATTGCCCAGCACCTCGACGATGGCGCCGTAGCGCGTGACGTAGCCCAGCGCCGGCAGCTTGTGTTCGTCGCGCGTGATCATGCTGCGGCCGAACTGGCCGCGCCGCGAGACGTGGATTTCATGGATGGCGGTGGCGTGGATCGGCCAGGCGCCGACCTGTTCCAGGATTTGGCGGCTGCCGTAGGACAGGGCCAGGGTACGCGGATCCTGCATGGCTTGCTCGAGCGGTTTGGCGTCGACCAGCACCATGCGCGATGGATTTACGCCGCGCTTGACCAGCAGCGCCGCCAGCGCCATCCCAGCCGGGCCGGCGCCGCAAATGGCGATATCGTAATCAATCATTTCATCAGAGCTTCAATCTCGGCGGCCGTCTTGGGCGCGCCGCCCGTCAACAGCTGGTAGCCGCCATCGCGCACGATCACGTCGTCTTCGATACGGATGCCGATGTTCCAGTATTTTTCCGGCACGCCTTCGGCCGGGCGCACGTAGATGCCCGGTTCCACCGTCATCGCCATGCCGGGCTGCAGCAGGCGCGAGGGCTTGCTTTCCTGCGCCACGTCGCGGTACAGGCCAACGTCGTGCACGTCCATGCCGATCCAGTGGCCGGTGCCGTGCATGTAGAACTGCGTGTATTTTTTCTCGGCCAGCACTTCGTCCAGCGTGCCTTGCAGCAGGCCGGCGTCCAGCATGCCTTGCGCCAGCACCTGTACGGCGGCGTCGTGCGCGTCGTGGTATTTGCGGCCCGGCTTGATGGCGTCGAAGGCGGCTTGCTGCGCAGCCAGCACCAGTTCGTACAGCTCGCGCTGGGCGGGGCTGAAGCGGCCGTTGACCGGGAAGGTGCGGGTGATGTCGGAGGCGTAGCCATCGAGCTCGCAGCCGGCGTCGATCAGCACCAGGTCGCCGTCCTTGGTGCGGCGGTTGTTGGCGTTGTAGTGCAGGACGCAGGCGTTGGGGCCGGATGCCACAATCGGCGTGTAGGCCGGAAACTGCGCACCGTGGCGGCGGAATTCGTGCAGCAGCTCGGCTTCCAGTTCGTATTCGAAAACGCCAGCGCCGTGGGCGCCGGCAAAGCGCATGGCACGGGCGTGGGCGCCTGCGGAAATGTCGCCAGCGCGCAGCATGATGGCGCTTTCGTGTTCGTCCTTGAACAGGCGCATTTCGTCGATCAGTGGCGGCAGGTCGCGCAGCACGGGCGGGGCGGTGGTGCCGCTGCGCGCGAGCTTGCGCACGCCGTCGAACCAGCGCCGCTGCTGCTCTTCGCCGCCGCGTGCCAGCGGGGCGTACAGGGCGCTGGCGTTGGACAGCAGGCGCACCATGTGTTCATCGAGCGCGCCGATCGGGTAGGCGGAGTCGAAGCCGAAGGCCTCGCGCGCGGCGTCGGGGCCGTAGCGGTAGCCGTCCCAGATTTCGGATTCGAGGTGCTTTTCGCGGCAGAACAGCAGTGACTGCGCGGCGGCGCTGCCGCGCGCTGCCACCAGCACCAGCACCGCTTCCGGCTCGGTGAAGCCGGTCAGGTAGTAGAAGGAGCTGTCGTGGCGGTACGGGTATTCGGTGTCGGCGTTGCGCGCCACTTCGGGCGCGGTGCCGATGACCGCCACGCTGCCCGCTTCCATCCGGGCCAGCAGGCGCGCACGGCGATCGGCGTATGGTTTCATGCGTTGAGCTCTTCCAGTTGGCGCACAGTGCCGACGTTGACCCATTCGTCCTGGTAGATCTCGCCGCCGATGCGGCCCTGGTCGGCGAACTCGAACAGCAGCTTGCCGAGGCCGGCCTTCTGGCCCGGTGTGATGCCGGCAAACATCTCGGGACGGTACACCCCGATATTGGCGAAGTTCCACT
>DASWTB010000053.1:0-8355 GCA_036402315.1 Pseudoduganella sp.
GGGCACCACGCTGCCCCACCAGCGGTTGGCGACGGCCTCGCCGTCCCTCTCGAGCAGGAACTGGTAGCCGCGTTGCGCGGCTTCCTCCAGCAGCCTTGGCTCATTCAGGGCCGCTTCGCGCAAGTGATCGACGCCGCGACGGTCGCCTTCGGCCACCAGCACGCGGCCATACATCAGCGAGGCGCGCGGATACGGCCCGCCCGGGCGTTTCATCAGTTCGACCACCGCCGGCTTGGCGGATGCGGTGTCCTCGAACTCCAGCTTCAGCGAAGCCAGCTCCATCAAGTCCTGCACCGGAAGCTTGGCCAGCGGCGTTGCCGACAGCTCGCCGATGCGGATACGGGAATTCTGCACATGGCGGAAGCGGTGAACCCAGCCGCGCGAATTGACTTCCCACCAATCCTGGTCCAGTTCCGCTTCCAGCTTCTTGCCGACGCCGGCAGCCAGCATCACATCGGCCGCGCAGGTATCCACCGGAGGCGGCAGGACGGGCGCCATTTCGATCGCATCGAGCCGCTCGCGCAAGCATGGGTGGGTGTCGTCAAGACCGGAGCGCATGGCCCAGGCAGCATCCAGCGCTTTTTTGGTCGCCCATTCGTCGTAATTGGCCTTGAACGCCATCCGCATCGACGCAAATGGCATGAACGGCGGTTTCTCCAGGCGGTCCGCATTCTCATACATGCTTGGCCAGAAATCGCTGGCGACCCAGTCACCCAGCAGGCGGCTGCGCACCAGGATCTGGGCCGTCGCCGTATGGCCGGCCATTTCGACGGAGGTACGGTCGGCTTCGTATTCGTCCTGGCGCGACAGCACAAAGGTGTAGGCGCTGTAATAGGGGAAGAAGCGCTTCAGGGCGCGCACAATCGCCGCGCTGATCACATTATCGTCCGCACTGTTCTCCAGGTGCTGGTACATGGCGACGAACAGTCGGCGCTGGCGATAAATGCGGGCGGAGCCTTTGCCATGGTCGCCGCACAGGTGGCCGTATTCGTGGGCCAGCACCGACAGCATTTCCTTGGGGGTTGAACCGAGCAGGAATGGCAGGCCGACCAGCAGGTAGTTGCGGTAGCCGCCGAAAATCCCGAAGCGCGCATGTTGCACAATCGCCGCGTTGTATTCGTCCGTGATCAGCACGTGCTCGATGCGCGGGCCTTTGAGTTTGCCGTACAGCTTGTCGAGAATGTCGAACAGTTTGGGGGCTTCTTCGCGGGACAGTTCGCGCCCGATCGGCGGGTCGAGGCGCATGAGCATCACGCGCAGCACGAGGAAAATCAGCGAGAGCAGGAACAGCCCCGCCAGCCCGGCCTTGATCATCGCAAACGTGCGATGCGACTCGACCGCCCACTGTACCAGCATGGCAAATAATGCAAGCAGCCCGGCCAGCAATCCGAACAGGATTACATAGGCAGCCAGGCTGATTGCAAACACCTTGCGGCGGAATGCCTCCGGGCTGGAATGTGAGTCCAGTTCCAGCCGGCGGACTAAGTGCTCAAACGCTTTGTATTCCAATCATGCTTCTCCATTAAAACTCTTCCCAATCTCCTACCTCGCTATTGGCGACCTTGCGCGATGCCGCCGGCTTGGCGTCACGCTGCACTGGCTTGGCCTTGGCCGGCAATGCAGGCTTGGTGCGTACCGCCTGGATCACCGCGCGTGCCTGTACCGCGGCAGGATGCTCGCGGCGCTGGCCATCGATCTGGAACACGCTGACAATCTTCGACAGGCTGTTGGCCTGGTCTTGCAAGGCCGTAGACGCCGAAGCTGCCTCTTCCACCAGCGCCACATTCTGCTGGGTGATTGTATCCATCTCGTTGATGGCCTGGTGGATTTGTTCCAAGCCCGCAGTTTGTTCCTGCGTAGCACTGGTAATTTCCCCCATGATATCAGTCACGCGCTGAATGCTCGTCACGATTTCCTTCATCGTGTGCCCGGCCTGGTTCACAAGCTTGGCGCCACTTTCCACTTTGCCAACAGAATCGTCGATCAACTGCTTGATTTCCTTGGCCGCTGCGGCCGAACGCTGCGCCAGGTTGCGCACTTCACTGGCGACCACCGCGAAGCCGCGGCCCTGTTCACCGGCGCGCGCCGCCTCCACCGCGGCGTTCAGGGCCAGGATATTGGTCTGGAACGCGATGCCGTCGATCACTGCGATGATATCCACGATCTTGTTGGACGACTCGTTGATCGAGCCCATGGTCGCAACCACCTGTTCCACCACTTCCCCACCCTTGGTCGCGATGGACGATGCCGAAACGGCAAGCTGGTTGGCCTGGCGGGCGTTGTCGGCGTTCTGGCGCACGGTGCTGGTCAGTTCTTCCATCGAGGAGGCGGTTTCCTCCAGCGAGGCAGCCTGTTCGCCGGTGCGGTCGGACAAGTCCATATTGCCGGCCGCGATCTGGGCGGAGGCGCTGGAAATGGTGTCGCTGCCGCCGCGCACTTCGGTCACGATGGCGGCCAGGTTGTCGCGCATCTTGTCCAGGGCGCGCAGCAGTTCGCCGAATTCGTTGTCCGCATGCTTGGTCGCCTGGCCTTTCAGGTCGCCGTCGGCCACGCGGTGGGCCACGTCCATGGCTTCCGCCAGCGGTTCGGAAATCGCCTTCAGCAGGACCAGGCCGGCAAACACGCTCAAGAGCAGGCCACCGACCAGGACCACGGTGACGGTGGTGCTGTTGCGGCTCAGGCCAGCGGCGACTGCCGCGGCATCGGCTTCGATGCGCTTGTCGGCGTGCTCGGACAGCGCTTTCAAGGCGCCATCACCAATCCGGTAGGACGGATTCAGTTTCTTGATCAGGACCGTCTCTGCATCATCCCAGCGGCCTTCCTTCACGGCGGCAGTGGCGGCGCGCACATGCTCTACGCCCAGGCCGTCGCTCTTGGCAAACCAGTCTTCGGCCAGCTTGCGCTCTTCCGGCGACTTGATGCTGCCAAGGTAGCTTTCCCAGCGCTTGTTCACGCGCGCCGTGACTTCGTCGACGATGTTGAAGTGGTTGGTCAGCGGGTGGTCATGCAGCTTGCTCCAGGCCAGCTCCGGATTGTGCTGCAGGGCTTGCAGGATCTGGCTGCGGCCCGTTTCCATGTCCAGCCGGATCGCATTGCGTTCCGCGATGTTCTTCTGGTTGGCGACCGTGACGTCTTTCACCAGTCCGACCGAGCGCTCCGCGCTCAGGATTCCGAGGCCGCCAATAATCGCCAGCAGGCCAATCAGCAAACCCAGCACACCTACCAGCAGGGTCTTGATCTTGAAATTATTGAACATCGCTCACTCCTTTACCAAACATTTGAAAAACTGATGCAAACGGCCACGCAATTCCGAAACGTCGTCGAATTCGATATAGGTGATATCGACCTGGTCATCGAGTTCGCGCAGCAGCCTGGTTTTAATTGGGGCGCCCTTCCACACCAGGAACAGGATAGGCGTTCGGCGGCCCTTGAATATGTGATAGCTCAACTCGAATGCACTGCTTTCACTCATTCCGACACGGATGTTGACCATGACGTCCGCCTGGTCCAGCAATGCAAGCCGATGGCGGCGGAAGTTCTGCGGCGTGAACGGCAGGCCCTGGCTGCGCTCGAACGAGGCACGGAAGGTTTCTGCGCTCTCGGCCTGCAAGCCGGTCAGGTAGTCGAATGCGTGCGGCAGGCCGTTGGCGCTGTCGATCATCTGCATGATCTCGCCGATCATGCGCTGCTCGCGTTCGTCCGATTCCGTGAACGGCTGGCGAATGAAGACCTTGAGCGGCTCCACGCCAACGCTGCGCTGGCGCGCCTGCGCACGGCGTTCCGGCATTTTCCAGGCTGCCGCGGCCAGGTCCGCCGCCCCGGGTACGGGACGCGGTGCCGGTGGCGGTGCCTGGCGCTGTTCGCTGCCGCGCATGGCGTGCAATTCCTGCAGCGAGCGCACAGTAGTGTTATCGGCATGCTTGCGCGCTTCAGCCGCCGCTTCGGCCGCCGCGATGGTCGTGAACATCACGGTACCGGAAGCCAATGCCGCAGTGCGCAGGCTGCGCGTGGCCGCGATCGCCACGCGCTTCTCGTCCACCGTGACCACGGCCATGGCGATCTCGCGCAGGGCCAGCAAGCCAAGCAGGGTCTCGTCCTCGATGGTGCTGACGGGCACTTCGCCCGCTTCCAGCACGGCGGCTGTCACTTCGCTGGCGCACAGCAGATAGCCGGCATCGGCCAGCTCGCGCGCCAGCGCCACCGCGCGAGCCTGATCGGCTTTACGGACCCGCATATAGACATAGCCAGCCAGCGGGATGCGCACGCCGGCGCCCAGTTCGGCCTTCAGGAAGGCCTCGCCGAAGGTGGCGCCGGTGCCCATCACTTCGCCGGTGGATTTCATTTCAGGCCCGAGGATGGTATCGACCCCAGGGAACTTCGCAAACGGCAACACAGACTCCTTGACGCTGTAATAAGGCGGAATCACTTCCGCAGTAACGCCCTGCCCGGCCAGCGAACGGCCGGCCATGCAGCGCGCTGCGACCTTGGCCAGCTGCACGCCGGTCGCCTTTGAAACAAATGGAACGGTACGCGAGGCGCGTGGATTCACTTCAAGCACGTAGACGCGGTCCACCATGCGGCCATCGGCTTTCTGCCGCTGCACCGCGAATTGAACGTTCATCAGGCCGACCACGTTCAGGCCGCGCGCCAGGCGCACGGTCTGGCGCTTGATTTCGGCCACGGTGGCTTCGGACAGCGAATACGGCGGCAGGCTGCAAGCCGAGTCGCCGGAGTGGATGCCGGCCTGCTCGACGTGCTCCATCACGCCACCGATCACAACTTCGGCGCCGTCGCTGACGCAATCAACGTCCACCTCGATGGCATCGTTCAGGAAGCGGTCCAGCAGCACCGGCGAGTCATGGGAAACCTTGACCGCTTCGCGCATATAGCGCTCCAGGTCGGCGCGTTCGTGGACGATCTCCATGGCGCGGCCACCAAGGACATAGGATGGACGAACCACCAGCGGATAGCCGATTTCTTCCGCCATGGCCACGGCCAGCTGCTCGTCGCGGGCGGTGCGGTTGGATGGCTGGCGCAGGTCCAGTTCATGCAACAGTTTCTGGAAGCGTTCGCGGTCTTCGGCGGCATCGATCATGTCGGGCGAGGTGCCGATGATCGGCACGCCGTTCGCCTCCAGCGCAAGTGCCAGCTTGAGCGGGGTCTGGCCGCCGTACTGCACGATCACGCCTTCGGGCTTTTCGATGGCGACGACTTCCAGCACGTCTTCCAGCGTCAGCGATTCAAAATACAGGCGGTCGGAGGTGTCGTAGTCGGTCGACACGGTCTCCGGATTGCAGTTGACCATGATGGTCTCGTAGCCGTCCTCGCGCATCGCCAGCGCGGCATGCACGCAGCAGTAATCGAATTCGATGCCCTGGCCGATGCGGTTCGGGCCGCCGCCCAGCACCATGATCTTGCGCGCACTGGTCGGCTGCGCTTCGCATTCCTCGTCGTAGGTCGAGTACATATAGGCGGTGCGGGTCGCGAACTCGCCAGCGCAGGTGTCCACGCGCTTGTACACCGGGCGGATGCCCTGGGCGTGGCGCTGCGCCCGTACCTCGTCCTCGTGCACTCCCAGCAGTTGCGCCAGGCGGCGGTCGCCGAAGCCTTGCTGTTTCAGGCGGCGCAGCACATCGCGGTCGAGGCCGCCCAACTGCTGCGTGGCCACCCAGGCCTCGACTTCCACCAGGTCCTGGATCTGGGCCAGGAACCACGGGTCGATATGCGACAGGCGGTTCACCTCCACCAGCGACATGCCTTGGGCGAAGGCCTCGCCTACGTACCAGATGCGCAGGGGGCCGGGCTGGCGCAGTTCCTGTTCGATCACATCGCGTCCGGTAGCGATGCGCTGCAGCCCCTCGACGCCGATGTCCAGCCCGCGCAGCGCCTTCTGGAACGATTCCTGGAAGGTGCGGCCCATCGCCATCACCTCGCCGACCGATTTCATCTGGGTGGTCAGGCGGTTATTCGCATCGGGGAACTTCTCGAACGCGAAACGGGGGATCTTGGTGACGACGTAGTCGATCGCAGGTTCGAACGAAGCTGGGGTCGCGCCGCCGGTGATATCGTTCTGCAGCTCGTCCAGCGTGAAGCCTACGGCCAGCTTGGCCGCGACGCGGGCGATCGGGAAGCCGGTGGCCTTGGAAGCCAGCGCCGAGGAACGCGACACGCGCGGGTTCATCTCGATCACGATCATGCGGCCGTCCTGCGGGTTGACCGCGAACTGCACGTTCGAGCCGCCGGTATCGACGCCGATTTCGCGCAGCACGTTCAGTGACGCATTGCGCATGATCTGGTATTCCTTGTCCGTCAGCGTCTGCGCCGGCGCAACGGTGATTGAATCGCCGGTATGCACGCCCATCGGGTCCAGGTTCTCGATCGAGCACACGATGATGCAGTTGTCCTTGCGGTCGCGCACCACTTCCATCTCGAATTCCTTCCAGCCGATCAGAGATTCCTCGATCAGCAGTTCGGAAGTCGGCGACAGCTCCAGTCCGCGCAGGCAGATGGCGGTGAATTCATCGGCGTTGCGGGCGATGCCGCCGCCGCTGCCGCCCATGGTGAAGGATGGACGGATGATGACCGGGAAGCCGAGGCGTTCCTGCGCCTGCCAGGCTTCGGCCATGGTGTGGGCGATGCCGGAACGGGCCGACTGCAGGCCGATGCGCTCCATGGCGGCCTTGAATTTGGCGCGGTCTTCGGCGCGGTCGATGGCTTCCGGAGTGGCGCCGATCAGCTCCACATTGAAACGGTCCAGCACGCCGTGGCGATGCAGGTCCAGCGCGCAGTTCAGCGCAGTCTGGCCGCCCATGGTCGGCAGCACGGCCTGCGGGCGCTCTTTTTCGATGATGCGCGCCACGGTTTCCCAGGTGATCGGCTCGATGTAGGTGACATCGGCCATTCCCGGGTCGGTCATGATGGTAGCCGGATTGCTGTTGACCAGCACCACTTCGTAGCCTTCTTCGCGCAGGGCCTTGCAGGCCTGGGCGCCGGAGTAATCGAATTCACAGGCCTGGCCGATCACGATCGGGCCGGCGCCAATGATCAGGATGCGCTGGATATCGGTACGCTTAGCCATGGCGTGCATCCCCCATCAGGCTGACAAAGCGGTCGAAGAGCGGAGCCAGGTCGTGCGGCCCTGGCGAGGCCTCCGGGTGGCCCTGGAAACAGAAGGCTGGCTTGTCTGTGCGGCGGAAGCCTTGCAGCGAGCCGTCGAACAGCGAGATATGAGTGACTGCGCAGTTATTCGGGAGCGAATCAGCATCGACAGCGAAGCCGTGGTTCTGCGAAGTGATCATCACGCGGCCGGTCTCGACGTCCTGCACCGGATGGTTGGCGCCGTGATGGCCGAATTTCATCTTTACCGTGCGGGCGCCGGAGGCCAGCGCCATGATCTGGTGGCCGAGGCAGATGCCGAAGGTCGGCACGCCGCGCTCAATCAGCTCGCGCGCAGCTTCAATGGCGTAAGTGCACGGCTGCGGGTCGCCCGGTCCGTTCGACAGGAAAATTCCATCCGGCTTCAGGGCCAATGCGGCAGCGGCGCCGGCTTTCGCTGGCAGCACGGTTACGCGGCAGCCACGCTGGGCCAGCATGCGCAGGATGTTCGCTTTGACTCCGAAGTCAAACGCCACCACGTGGCAGCGCGGCTGCATCTGGCGGCCATGGCCCTGGCCCAGCGCCCATTCAGTCTCGGTCCATTCATAAGGGGCAGCGGTGCTGACGGTTTGCGCCAGGTCCATGCCCGACAGGCCCGGAAACTCACGCGCCAGGCGCAGCGCATCCTCGGCGTTGCCGCCGGCCACGATGGCGCCGGACTGGGCGCCTTTCTCGCGCAAGATGCGGGTCAGCTTGCGCGTATCGATGCCGGCAATTGCCACCACGCCCTGCTCCGCCAGCCAGGACGACAGATCCTGCTCGCTGCGGAAGTTCGACGCCAGCAAAGGCAAGTCTTTTACCACCAGGCCGGCCGCATGGATCAGCGGCGCCTCGCCATCTTCGCGGTTGATGCCCGTATTGCCGATGTGCGGGTAAGTCAGCGTGACAATCTGGCGGCTGTAGCTTGGGTCACTCAGGATTTCCTGGTACCCGCTCATGGCGGTATTGAATACAACTTCGCCGGCTGTGGAGCCGTTGGCGCCAATAGCGATGCCTTCGAACAGGGTGCCATCAGCCAATGCGAGAATAGCGCGCCCGGCATTCCCGTGGGGATGCTTGAGTGGGTGTTTCATCAGGGGTTCTCCTGGGGTCCGTATCGTTATAAAACCAACAAACAGAATTACTCAGCAGTAATTCCTAGCGCGCTGGAAGCTACGATACGCCGGAGCACCCCCGACAAAACTCTCCAAACGTCACAAG
>DASWTB010000054.1:0-8088 GCA_036402315.1 Pseudoduganella sp.
TATCGCATTAGTGAGCTCCTTGGCAAGCTGAACGTACTTGATAACTGCTTCAGGCGTTGGCGAAAAGTCGGCGGAATGTGCCGCCTCATTTCGCATAGCCCGAAGATCCTGAAATAGCGCTACCCAAGTTGGATCTAATGCTTGCGCCTTTTGAGCCGCGCGTATCGCCCAAACGCTGCTGCGAGCCTTGGGCGACGAGGCTGGCTCGGATAATTGACGCACGCGGACTAGGTCAAACAGTGCGTCTTCCACCTCAATCCAAGCGGACACGATGGCTCCGCGAGGATCCTCGCTCGCTCGAGCGGCGGCGCTAGGACTGATACTCTCAGCTTCCGGCGTGCGAGGAATGTCAGCTTCCGCATCGACCTCGCGCACATAGTTTTCGAACTCGAACTCTGCCGCCCCCCATTTTCCTTTTTTCAATCGTGCAAGTAACGCCGCAAGTTCCTTTTTAAAGAAGAATGCAATGAAGACCGCAGCAATTGGCCACGCAACGCTGCTAAGAAGCTTGGCGATAGCATCAAGCACCTTGTCCCAACTGAATGCGGAGGGTTGATGGCGTGGATCGGATGCTGCGGTCGCACTTGGGATGATTTGAGTTGTACTTTGTGAGCCGCAGTTTAAAGTAATTTCCTGAACGAATGGCTCCGCAGCTTTCGGGCGCGCTATCTTGATCTTCTTTGGTGCCTCGGCCCTACAAGCGGACTCGGGCTCGGCTGCATCAACAGTTGAGCAGGCTAGGGTAACCAATGCGAAAAATGAAACCAGTTTCTTATTGTTCATCGCTGTGTTGAGGAAGCTAACAAACATCCGCTTCGGCGTAAGGCGCAGGACCCTGATTGGGTGATCGCTGCCGATCGATTCGTCCGAAAGGCTCCACTTCCCTTTGCTCCGGCCAGTTAACTATGCTGAGCCGATAACCTGCGATGCGTGCAAAGCTCTTCAACGTCGAACTTTGCAATGGAATCTGGAGATCCATTTAGTTTGTCGACGTTGATAAAAAATATATGGCGCCCAGATTGGAGGCGAAAATTTCCTGATTGATGATGTCTATGCTTTATCTTGTTTAGCAGCGTTCCCAGAGTAATTGGATTCGCATTACTTGGTAGCTGCCCCTGCCCCGGAGCGGCATCTACCATCGCGCGCTGCTGCGCCGCAGCTACTGGAGAGGTCATCAACCCTCGAACCGAATTGAGTCGTACCTCAAGTTGAGAGTTTGTGTATGTGCCTTGGGATCGCATCGTATCTCTAACGCGAAGGATATCATTAACGATGTGGTCGAGGTGCTCCATCGCTTTAGCGCTCACTCGAGCTGCCCGCGCAAAATCTGGTGGTACGCGTTGCCATGCCTCGCAAAAGAGGATGGATGTATTTTCCAAGTCGTACAGAGACTCATCAATTGAATGAGGCCCACCGCTCAGGCCTCCCGTGAGATACGAGAGATGCCTGGCTTTGTTAGTTACTAGGTGTCTCAGTGTTTGCACGCAACAGACGAATCGTGGCCCTTCACGGACAGGGACCCCCCTCGAAGTTTTCTGTTGCCAATCTGCCGTCAGTGCATAACGGCAACAGGCGAGCGAAACTTGAGTCTTCGAAACGTCCGCTTCGCAGGGCGGAAGCCTCCGCTCGAACGCCGGGCTGATCGCTGGACCAATGACTCTTCATGGAAGAACTTCAGGGCCTCGATTTTCCATGTACGGCTTATGGGGCGAGCCAGCAAGATCGATGCGGTGTCAGTTGAGCTGGCCGGCATGTCGAACGCGTCCAAAGTAGCTGTGTACTTTTGGCGTGGGCGGAGGAGCATTAAGAGGATAGGAGTTGGGTACATCGCGCATCAGGTCTCCGTACACCAAGGCAAGTCCTTCGCTGGAGGCCTTTTCACTTAGTGCGCGAATATCCAGCTTGCCTCCATGCAGATACGTTTGGACGACCTCGGCCAGAGAATAGAACCTGACGCGAGGGCGCCCAAACACATCACCCCGTTCACGCGGCGCTACCAGTCCTAGGTTTGCGTCGTTGTACTCCGTGACACCTCTGAGGGCATCCGTAACTTGGCCCCCCACATCGAGTTTTTCGAAGCTCTCAGTAGATACTTGGCGCAGGCTCACCAAGAACATCAGCAAGAGCAAATGAATCTGTTCGCCTTTCGGCCAAGCGAGAAGCACCGCATCGGTCATTGCCGCCACTTGCATTTGGTCCCGCAACCCGAGTCTGAACGCGTCAGTTACGAGCGAAAATGCCAGGTGCTGAGGAGATATTATCTCGCCGTAATGCTCGGCAAAGCGCGGCACACATACGTTGTCCGCCTCCGCCAAAGCTGGATATTTCGCGATCAGGAACGAGATGAAATTGTCCCTGGGCGGATTCGGTAGGACGTACTCTTGGTCGAAAAAGCGCTTCAAGTAGCGCTCTGCGTCGAACTTCTCCCCATAGACTGCCGCAATAGAGTGTCCCAGCTGACTAAGGTTCGTCGCAACGACAAAGTAAATGCCCGGCACGCCGAATAAGTGCTTAATCGCTTCGAGTAGCTCTATCGCGTAGGAAGGGCGGCACCGATCGAGTTCGTCAACGATGATGAACACTGGCAGGCGCACCCCCTTCTGTGCTTCCAGTGCCGATACAAAGCGTGCCATCTTCTGATGAAAAAGAGCAATCTGTTCCTTTTGGTTCAGATGCTGCTTCAATGCCACATCCCCCACTTTGGAAAGTAGCCCACCGACGTCGAACTCGTCGGCCTTGACCTGCCCGATATCGCCGTCGTCAAATAGTTTCTTGAGATCGTCAAGCGACAGGCCTGCCAAGTGCTTCGCAAGGGCGCCTGCCACCACTTTCCAGACGGGCTTGATCATCTTTTTGCCTACCGCGATTGCTTCATCCAGCATCTTCTCGGCGGGCGCCATTGCGACAGTCTTGCTAACGAGGTTTTGGCTGATTTCCGCGATGAATCCAACGATGGGATCGTCTGTGAAATCATTCGCCCATGCGTCATAAAATGCCACCGGATGACCCTTGGCCTTCAGTTCGGATGCCAGACCTGTGAGAAAGAACGTCTTACCAAAGCCCCATGGTGCTTGGACATTCAGTACAAACGTGTTTGGCTCCAACAGTTTCTCGGGCTCGGCGCTCGACGCTTGCAGGCGCCGCCGCAACTCATAACGACGGACTAGATATTCCTCCAGGAACGCTGCTGCGTCCTTGCGCCCAAGCTTATCCAGTGCCCACGGGTCTTGTTCGTTCATAAGAACACAACCTTTAATTTCTGTAACAGGCGGTAATACTACACAGTTTCCGAACGCCTTGCGTACGTCGCTAAAGGTCAAAGTATTTACCGCCGCTTCGCTCTATTCCGCCATCTCGTTGACCGCTTTGGGTGGCTCAGCGCTCGCGCTGAACGCCGTACTTCAATGAGGGAAATTGGCCGATCTCCGCCGTTGCCCTTCCGCACACGAGCTGCCTGGCGCCAGAGGCAACTACCGCCCCATTGGGGTCGATCGAGAATCCAGGCCAGACGTCCGCCACCGCTGGCAAACCGGACAAAGTCGTGTCAAGCTTTCCCGCCAAGACGCAAGTCATGCTTCACACAAGGACGAAAGATGCTAGTACGTATGGACCCCAAAAAGTATGCGGAACACTGGGAGCAGGAATCCACGCTCTATGAAAGCCAAGGCGTCTATCAGCGGTTGAGTGCCATCACCCCTGATGGGAATGTCCTTGAAATAGGTGCGGGTATCGGTCTCGCGACCGTTGCCTTGGCCGCTACTCGGGCGGTACTGGCCCTCGATAGCAACCTCGATCTAGCGGAGAAGGCACGGTCCCGCATTCGGTCGTCAGGCGCAAAAGCAGAAATAGTGATCACTGACTTCCTAGCGCCGTCCGCCGAAACTGTGGAGCGCATCAAGGAGTTTGCTCCCGCAGTCATTGTGGGCTGGTTTCTTGGTTCAAACGCAGATGACCAAGAGAAATACGCCGCCGATGTACCGTGGGATAAGCGTGCGAAGAAATATCGAGAGCACGTAGAAGACGCATTGATGACCCCGCCTCTCTGCCAGCCATCCGTTGAATGGGTTCACCTCGTCGGTCGTGGGGGCAGGGTTCTAGGAATACCCGAGGAGGAGGCTAAACAGGAACAGGCGGAAGACTACGACCAGTACGTCTTTCATCCAAATGGATTTGAAGTCGTTGACGTTCAGTTCTTGGACTGGGACCGGCAAGGCAGTACCTTCCACTACGACGGAGCGCCCAACCCGAACCTGGCACCGGGACAGAAAACTTCATTGATCATGTCCTTGCTCGCTAAGAGAAGGGCCGCCTAGCAGCGCGTATGAAAGCCGTTACGGAAGCCTATGGTTGGACGCTGCGCCACGCCCATAAAGTTCAGCTCCGCACCGCAAAGCGGACGCTCACCGAGTGGGGATGAACGACGGCTTATGGCCGGTCTCGGACGGATGCCCTCCCGAAGCTCCAACCGTCCCTCCCCACAACGGATGCCCGACAAACCGACCTGCTATGCTCCCGAGAAAATCCATAATGTGGGGAAAGCAATGACACCACGCGAAGTCATAGAGCGTTGGGTAGTCCTTTTCAATGCCGCTGACGCTGCAGGCCTAGCCGATCTCTACCATCCCGACGGAGTCAATCATCAGGTAACTCAAGACCCAATCGAGGGACGCGACGCGATCCGCGCCATGTTCGAGCGCGAATTCGCGCTTGCCAAGATGACCTGCATCGTCGAAGCAATCCATGAAGCAGGAGAAGTCGCAGCACTCGAGTGGCGTGACCCCGTAGGCCTACGCGGCTGCGGATTCTTTACCGTCCGCGATGGCCGCATAGCCTTCCAAAGAGGCTACTGGGACAAACTCTCCTTCCTCAAACTGCACGGCCTTCCCATCGAATAGTCAGCACGGCGGCCACACGCAAGAAAAAACGCCAACCCATACGGGTTGGCGCTCTGCTTTGGGCTACTGCCAGAATCAGAACTGATTCATAGTATTGTCCTTACCCGCCGCCTTCAGCGCCGCTTCGCCGCTGAAATACTCCTTGTGGTCGTCGCCGATATCCGAGCCCGACATGTTCTGGTGCTTCACACAAGCGATGCCCTGGCGAATTTCCTTCCGCTGCACCCCAGCCACATAACCCAGCATCCCCTGGTCACCAAAGTATTCCTTAGCCAGGTTATCCGTCGACAGCGCAGCAGTGTGATACGTCGGCAGCGTGATCAGATGATGGAAGATCCCAGCCTCACGCGACGCATCAGCCTGGAACGTCCGAATCTTCTCGTCCGCCAGCTTCGCCAGTTCGCTGTCATCGTATTCCACGCTCATCAACTGGGCACGGTCGTAGGCCGACACGTCCTTGCCCTCGGCCTTCATCGCGTCATACGCCTGCTGGCGGAAATTCAGCGTCCAGTTGAACGACGGGCTGTTGTTGTACACCAGCTTGGCATTCGGAATGACCTTGCGGATTTCGCTGACCATGCCGCCGATCTGCGCGATGTGCGGCTTTTCGGTTTCGATCCACAGCAGGTCGGCGCCGTTCTGCAGCGCGGTCACGCAATCCAGCACGCAGCGTGCTTCGCCCGTGCCGGCGCGGAACTGGAACAGGTTGCTGGGCAGGCGCTTGGGACGCAGCAGCTTGCCGTCGCGCTTGATGATGACATCGCCATTGCCCAGTTGGTCGGCCGACAGTTCTTCGCAATCGAGGAACGAGTTGTACTGGTCGCCCAGGTCGCCCGGCTGGTTGGTCACGGCGATCTGCTTGGTCAGGCCGGCGCCCAGCGAGTCGGTGCGGGCGACGATGATGCCGTCGTCCACGCCCAGTTCCAGGAAGGCGTAGCGGATGGCGCGGATCTTGGCCAGGAAGTCCTCATGCGGCACGGTGACCTTGCCGTCCTGGTGGCCGCATTGCTTCTCGTCGGAGACCTGGTTTTCGATCTGGATGCAGCAGGCGCCGGCTTCGATGAATTGCTTGGCCAGCAGGTAGGTCGCTTCGGCGTTGCCGAAACCGGCGTCGATGTCGGCGATGATGGGCACGACGTGGGTGACGTGGTTGTCGATCTTCTGCTGGATCGCGGCCTTTTCGGCGCCGGTGGCGGCGTCCAGCTGGCGGAACAGGCCGCCCAGTTCACGGGCGTCGGCCTGGCGCAGGAAGGTGTACAGCTCGCGGATCAGCGCGCTGACCGAGGTCTTTTCGTGCATCGACTGGTCCGGCAGCGGGCCGAACTCGGAGCGCAGCGCGGCGACCATCCAGCCGGACAGGTACAGGTAGCGGCGCTCGGTGCTGTTGAAGTGCTTCTTGATGGAAATCATCTTCTGCTGGCCGATAAAGCCGTGCCAGCAGCCCAGCGACTGGGTGTACTTGGACGAGTCCGCATCGTAGGCGGCCATGTCGGCGCGCATGATCTTGGCGGTGTACTTGGCGATGTCCAGGCCCGTCTTGAACTTGTTCTGCGCGCGCATGCGGGCAGCGTACTCGGGGTTGATGGCATTCCAGGCGCTGCCCTGGGTTTCCTTCAAAGCAGCCACTGCCTTGATGTCGTCTTGATACTGGGCCATGTCAGTTTCCTAAGATAAGGCGCGTTTGAGAAAAATCGTTTGGCGTGCCGACCGTGGGTCGAAGCAAACAGCGTGACCTCATTGTAGGGGGATCCGGCCCCGTTGCGGCCATGTCTTATATAAGACATAAGACTTTGTTTCCCCTTATTTTTCAATGGGATAGGTGTATATTTTCACGATGCGGAACGTTTTTTCGCAGAACGAAAGCGGATGCGGCGCTGCGCAACGCCGAAATCTCACGATATGAAACGTGCTTTCAGTGAGCGGGCAAAGGCCGCTTCGGCGCACCCCGGTTCGGCGGCTTCGTCACTTTCCCGCTAAAGACTCCTGACGCCTGCGCCGTTAACCCCAACAGTCCCTCATTTCCCAAACAGCACCCAATTCCCCCGCCTTTTCGTGCGAATGGGAATCCCACCCCGCTTCGATAATCCCCGCTGACGAATAGCGGCCTGCCGCTTCGCACGGAGCGTGGATGTCCGAAGAAAGCGATCTCGAGAAAACCGAACCCGCCTCACCCCGGCGCCTGGAAAAGGCGCGCGAGGAGGGGCAGGTGGTGCGTTCGCGCGAGCTGGCCACGTTCGTGATGCTGATTGCCGGCGTGACCGGCCTGTGGACGCTGGGCGGCCACCTCGGCCGGAGCCTGAACCAGGTGATGCAGGGCGCGTTGCGCTTTGAGCCGGCCACGGCGTTCGATCCGTCGCGCATGCTGTCGCGCTTTGCGCTGATGGTGTGGGACAGCCTGCTCGCGTTCCTGCCGTTGCTGCTGCTGTTCGGCGTGGCCGCGCTGGCCGCGCCGCTGCTGCTGGGCGGCTGGGTGTTCTCGGCCAAGTCGTTCGCGCCGCAGTTGTCGCGGCTGTCGCCGATTGCGGGGCTGGGGCGGATGTTCTCGGCGCATTCGCTGGTGGAACTGCTCAAGGCCGTGGCCAAGTCGCTGCTGGTGGGGGCGGTCGGCGCCTGGGTGCTGTGGCGCCGCTTGCCCGAGGCCATCGCGCTGATGAATGCGCCGGTGCAGGAGGCGCTGCTGCACATGGTGGACCTGGTGATGTTCTGCTGCCTGGTGGTGTCGCTGTCGCTGCTGGTGGTGGCGGCCATCGACGTGCCGTGGCAGTACTGGGAGTTCTTCAAGAAGCTGCGCATGACCAAGGAAGAGGTCAAGCAGGAATTCAAGGAGAGCGAGGGCGACCCGCATATCAAGAACCGCATCCGCCAGCAACAGCGCGCCATGGCGCGCCGCCGCATGATGACGGAGGTGCCCAAGGCCGATGTGGTGGTGACCAACCCCACCCACTTTGCGGTGGCGCTGCGCTATGAAGAAGGGCGCATGGGCGCGCCGCGCGTGGTGGCCAAGGGCACCGGCGAGGTCGCCGCGCGCATTCGCGCGCTGGCGGCGGAGCACCGCGTGCCGCTGATGTCGGCGCCGCCGCTGGCGCGCGCGCTGCACCGCCATGTCGAGCTGGGCCAGGAAATCCCGGCCGGCCTCTATACCGCCGTGGCCGAAGTGCTGGCCTGGGTCTATCAACTGAAGCACTGGCACTAC
>DASWTB010000055.1:0-2119 GCA_036402315.1 Pseudoduganella sp.
ACAAGCCCGAACCGAACCTGTTTGATGAACTGTGCAAACTCCTCGCTGGCCTGGTGTTCAGGGCAGCAGGATCTCCCGGCTGACCTGCTGGATGTCTCGCTTGCCGCAAAATGCCATCGAGATATCCAGTTCGTTGCGGATGATTTCGAGGCAGCGCGTGACGCCTGCCTCGCCCATCGCCCCCAGGCCGTACAGGAAGGGGCGCCCGATATAAACGCCGCGCGCGCCCAGCGCCACGGCGCGCAGCACGTCCTGGCCGGAGCGGATGCCGCCATCCATATGGACTTCGATCTGCTTGCCGACCGCTTCCACGATGCCCGGCAGCGCCGCGATCGAAGATGGCGCACCATCGAGCTGGCGCCCGCCGTGGTTGGAAACGATCAGCGCATCGGCGCCGCTGTTGGCGGCCAGGCGCGCATCCTCGGCATCCATGATGCCCTTGATAATCAGCTTGCCGCCCCAGCGGTTTTTGATCCACTCGACATCGTTCCACGACAGGCTGGGGTCGAACTGCTGGCTGGTCCAGGACGACAGCGACGACATGTCCGACACCGATTGCGCATGGCCGACGATATTGCCGAACTGGCGGCGCGAAGTGCCCAGCATGCCGGCGCACCAGCGCGGCCTGGTTGCCATGTTCAGCAGATTGGCGATGGTCAGGCGCGGCGGCGCCGACAGGCCGTTGCGCAAATCCTTGTGGCGCTGGCCCAGCACCTGCAAGTCCAGCGTCAGCACCAGCGCCGAGCATTTCGCCGCTTTGGCGCGGTCGATCAGGCGATTGATGAAGTCGCGGTCCTTCATCACATACAGCTGGAACCAGAACGGCTTGCTGGTATGCGCCGCCACGTCCTCGATCGAGCAGATGCTCATGGTCGACAGCGTGAACGGAATACCGAATTGTTCGGCCGCGCGCGCGGCCAGGATTTCGCCGTCGGCATGCTGCATGCCGGTCAGCCCGGTCGGCGCCAGCGCTACCGGCATCGCTACCTCCTGCCCGACCATGGTGCTGCGCAGGCTGCGGTTGTTCAGGTCCACCGCCACGCGCTGGCGGAACTTCAGCTTCCGGAAGTCCTCTTCATTAGAGCGGTAAGTCGATTCGGTCCAGGAGCCGGAATCGGCATAGTCATAGAACATACGCGGCACACGGCGCTTGGCCAGGCGGCGCAGGTCTTCGATGCAAGTGATGAGTGTCATGCCCGCATATTAACGCAGGAATTGCCGGCCAATCATAAGCATTGCTGATTACCAGCTGGTTGAATCTCTCAATGCTGCTTGAGGATTTCTTTACCGAACCATTCATCCAGCATTTGCTTTTCATGGCCGTACAAATCGCTTTGGTAGCGGTTCGTGCCCATCAGGTAGCCAGGGTCGGACAGCTTGCTTTCGCCACTGCGGACCAACTTGCCGTCTTGCTCGATGCTGTAGCGCAGATGCATGCGCGGCCAGTCGGCCTGGCCTTTCAACACGCGGATGTCGCGCACCGCGACACGGGGAAATTCATCGCCGGCCAGGTCAATATCCAGGAAATTGACTTTCAATACCTGCCCTGCCGGCAGTCTTTCGGACAACGCGTTCAGGTGTTCGCGGAACAGGAACTGCATGTCTTCCCGTTTATGGAAGTCATGCGGCACGTCGGTCATCTTGCCGAGATCGGCAAAAGTGACGTTGGCGGCGGCAAAGGCGCTGGCCGATACGGCCATCAGGAGGGCGGCATGAATGAGCTTTTTCATGCCTGAAGTATAGGCCGCAAACGGCAAAAAGGAAAAAGGGTCCACACCTCCCGGTATGGACCCCTTCAATTTGGCGCGGCTGGCAGGAATCGAACCCACGACCCCTTGGTTCGTAGCCAAGTACTCTATCCAGCTGAGCTACAGCCGCCCGAGGCACGCATTATAGCAGCGACACTTTATTTCCGAAAGTCTCATTTTGTTTCGCAGCTGCACCCGCGTCTGGTAGATTAGTCGGACGGGTTTCTAGAACGGAATAATATGCTGGGATTCACCAGGGCCGCGCGCCGCGGCCTGCATCGCCTTTTGTCGGCCCTGGCCTTGTGCGCGCTGCTGGCCCCTCAGGCCCAGGCCGCCCAGCGCAGCCTGCGCTTCGAGCACCTGTCGATCGA
>DASWTB010000056.1:0-9286 GCA_036402315.1 Pseudoduganella sp.
GATGGCGGGGCTGTTGATGCGCACGCTGCGCATGTGGCCGAGCTCAATTTCTGGCAAGACCGGGGCAACCGGCAGGATGGTCGCGCCCATGCCGGCCATGATGGCGGACTTCAGGATGGCAATCGAGTTGATTTCGATGACGTTGCCGATCACCAGCCCGGCGGCGCGGGCCATGGCTTCGATGCGCGGGCGCACGCCGTGCTGCAGGCCGGGCAGGATCAGTGTGGTGTTCAGGGCTTGCTGCAGCGTAACCGTGTCGCGGTCAGTGAACCAGATCGCGTCATGGCGGCAGATGAAACGCAGTTCTTCTTCCGCCAGCGGGGTGGCGGAAAACGGCGTCAACTGGCCATCGTCGAACAGCACGGCCAGGTTGACGCGGCCGCTTTTGAGCTGTTCTGCCAGGTTCCCGGTCAGTTCTTCGGTCAACTGCAGCGTAATGTCGGGATATTGCTCGCGCGCGGCGGTCAGCAGGGGCAGCGCCAGGGCGCCCGAAATACTGTGCGGCAGGCCCATGGTGACGCTGCCGGAGGGACGGGCGGACTGGGTGACGGCGGAACGGGCATCGGCCACCTGTTTGAGGATGGCCTGGGCATGGTCGTAGAACACCTTGCCGGCGTCGGTGCTGACCACGCCCTGGGCACTGCGGTGCAGGAGCTGGGCGCCCAGTTCTTCCTCCAGCTGGCGCAATTGCTGGGTCAGGGCGGGTTGTGCAACATGCAATACAACTGCGGCACGCGACAGCGATCCGTGGTCCACAATTGCTACAAAGTAACGCAGTTGGCGGAGTTCCATATTCCCGTAGGATAACATTGTGTATACTTATTCTAACGTTCTTCCCGCAATTACCTCGCGAGCCTCATCATGTTAAAGAAAGTCGATTCGGCGCAGTTAAAGGTCGGCATGTATATCCACGACCTGAGCTGTGACTGGATGACTCATCCGTTCGTCCGCAACCGCTTCGTGATTTCCAGCCAGGAGCAGATCCAGAAGATCATCCAGGCCGGCATTCATGATGTGGTGATCGACGCGTCCAAAGGGCTCGACGTGGAGGATGCGCCTTCGCTCGCCGAAGCCCAGGCCGCCACCGAGCGTGAAGTGGAAGAGATCGCGAAAGAGCCGGCGCGCATTATCCGGACTTCCCTTGGCGAGGAACTGCAGCGCGCGGCGCAGATCCGCAGCCAGGCGGCCGGCGTAGTGCGCAATGTGATGGCTGACGCCCGCCTCGGCAAAGCAATCGAAATCGGTTCCGTGCAGCCGGTGGTGCAGAACATTACCGAATCCATCCTGCGTAACCCGGGTGCCTTGCTGGGCCTGCTGCGCATCAAGTCCAAGGACGATTACACCTTCCTGCATTCGGTCAGCGTGTGCGCGCTGCTGGTGGCGTTTGCCAATGCGCGCGGCATGGAGGAAAACATCGTGCGCGAGGCCGGACTGGGCGGCCTGCTGCACGATACCGGCAAGGCACTGGTGCCGGATGCGATCCTGAACAAGCCGGGGCCGCTGACCGATGAGGAATTCGCCATCATCAAGAAGCATCCGATGGACGGCTTCGACATCCTCAAGCAATCGCCTGACGTCCCGGCGCTGGCGCTGGACATCACGCGCCATCACCACGAGCGGCGTGATGGCACCGGCTACCCGGACAAGCTGGCTGGCGACGATATCAGCGAAATCGCGCAAATGGCGGCAATTGTCGACGTTTACGATGCCATTACGGCCGACCGCGTGTACCACAAGGGCTTGCCGGCGGCAGCCGCGCTGCGCAAGATTTATGAGTGGAGCAAGCACCACTTCAACCCGAAACTGGTACAGGAATTCATGCGCTGCGTCGGCATCTACCCGGTCGGCACCCTGGTGATGCTGGAGTCGGGCCGGCTGGGCGTGGTGGTCGAGCCACACGAAAGCAACCTGCTGGCGCCAAAGGTCAACGTGTTTTTCAACACCCGGAACAATGTCTACATCAAGCCCGAAACCGTCGACCTGTCGCGCGGCCTGGGCTTTGGTGGCGGCGACAAGATCGTCGGCCATGAGTCGCCATCCAAATGGCAGGTGGACCCGATGCGCTTCCTGACCCTGGCTAACTGAGGAAGCGTTTGATGGCGCGCGGGATGCTGCGCCAATACAGCCCGCGGTCGCCCGGGTACCACAGGTCGCTGCGCACGCGCGGGTTCAGGCCCAGCAGGAAGAATTCGAGCACTGGCCACAGTCGCTTGCTCAGCGGCAGGCGGCCATCCTTCAGGCAGGACAGCACGTATTCCATCTCTTTCGGGAAGGTCAGGCGGCAGGCCAGGTCGCGTGCCTCGCCTTGCTGCGCTTCGGCATGGCCGTGGAAGGCATCGAGCAGCAGGCGCGGGAAGTCGACGCCGGCATACAGCGCCAGGTGCAGCGAGCCCCAGAAGCGGCCATTCATCTCCATCAGGTAGAACTTGCCGCTCGCGTGGTCGTAGCGGTATTCCAGCATGGCCACGCCCTCCCAGTCCAGGTGCTCGACGCGGCGCACCGCATCTTCGTACACCGCCTGCTGCCACCAGCTGCGGCGATAGGATGAGGCGCCGCCGGTGTGCGGCACTTCATGCAGGCGCTGGTGGCCGAAACGGGCCAGCAATTTGCCCTGCCAGCGCAACAGGAAGATGCCGACGCCCTGGCCTTCCACATGGGCTTGCAGCAGGATCTTCGGGCAGCTTTCCAGCAAGGGCTGCAGGCGCTCCGCCAGCCCGGCGCCGCCCGCCAGCGCTACGACGCCGCCGTTGCCGTCGCGGCTGTGGCAGGCATCGATCTTGGCGTAGACGCGCGCATGGCGTTGCATTTCCTCCGGCCAGGCGCGGCCGGCCTCGAGCAGGGCACTGTCGGGAATGTTCTCGAGCAGGGCTCCGCCGCCGGCGAAGAAACCGGCAAACAAGTCGTACTTGCTCATGCCGGTGTAGACGGTGGGCGCGGACTGGCTCAGCGGCAGCAGGTGGGCGAATTCGGCGAAGTCGTCCTGCAAGGCCAGCAGCAAGCCTTCCGACGGCACCAGGGCGCGAATGCCGTGTTCGGCCACCGTGGCGCGCAGCCATTGCAGGAATTCCTGGCGCGCGGCATGGGGCGGGGCCACCAGGCCGCGCTGCAGGTAGCGCGAACGCATGCCCAGCGCATCGGCGTCTTGCGAGTATGCCAGCACCGGATAGCCGGCCCGACCCAGCGCGCGGATGACGCCGAGCGAACCGATCGCTTGCGCGTCGGCGACCAGCACCGGCAGGCTGTTGCGGAAATTCAAGTGGTGGCCCCGGCGCGCGCGGGCATCTGCTGCGCCAGGGCGCGCACGCTGCTGTCGATGCGTTCGAAGCAGGCCTGGAAGTAGGCCGGGCTCAGGCCATACGGATCGTGCAGGTAGGGCATGGCCGGCGCATGCCACTGGCCCAGCAACTGGACCAGGGCGCGGTCGCCGACGCGCTGTTGCAGCACGGCAAGCTGTTCGGAATCAAAGCACAGCACCAGGTCGCCGCTGCGCGGCTGGTACTGGTCGATATGGGTGGCGCGGTGCTGGGCCAGGTCAATGCCGCGGGCGCGGGCGGTTTCCAGGGCGCGTGGATTGCACGGCACGCCGGGCTCGGCATCGAGGCCGAAGGAACAGGTTTCGACGCCGATGGCGCGCGCCACGCCTTCGCCGAAGGGGCTGCGGCAGATATTGCCCTTGCACACGAAGACCAGGCGCTGCACCTGGCCGGCGCGCACTGGCGCCGCCATGCCGACGCGCTGCAGGGCGTGGCGCCATTGGCTGGCCAACAGGCGCAACAAGGCGCGCTTGCCGCCAAAGCGTTCACTGACCATTTGCGCGATTGCGTTTTGCATCGTTCCCCAGCGTCGAAATTTTTGACATATTCTCCCAGATTTTGTTATTTTTGTGGCAAAGTTATGGCTTGCCTGAAACCTTGCGTAACGATTGAAACGATGCGACTACTCAAACTCAGCGTCCTGTATGCCGGGAAGTACGTCGGCTTGTTCGCACTGTTCCGCCGCCTGACCCGCAAACTGCCGCGCATCCTGTGCTACCACGGCGGCAGCATGGCGGACGAGCACCTTTTCCACCCCAAGCTGTTTTGCCATGCCGACTTGCTGGAGCAGCGCTTGCGCTGGCTGCAGCGCAAGGGTTTCGTGCCGGGCGACCTGGACACCCTGCTGTCCGGTAAAGCCACCGCCGAAGATGGCGGCACGCCGGTGGTCGTGACCCTGGATGACGGCTGGGTTTCCAGCGGCAACCAGTTGATCCCGCTGCTGGGGCGCTACCGTTACCCTTCCGTCCTGTACCTGACCACCAAGCTAGCCACCGAAGGCGGCCCGGTGACTGATGTCTGCGTCAACTACATCGTGTGGAAGGCGCAGCGCGACAGCGTGCAGTTGAGCGGCTTCGGGCCTGAGCTCGATGGCAGTTACGGCGGCGACAGCGCCGAACGTTCCCGCCTGCGCAAGGCGGCCGAGCGCTGGCTGGCCCAGTTTGAAGGCCAGCCGCAAGCGCGCGTTGCTGCCCTGCAGCGCTTCGCCAGCGCCCTTGGCGTGGCGCCGGAAACGCTGGACCTCGAATCGCGCCGCTTCAGCCTGATGCAGCGCGAGGAATTGCTGGAAATGCGAAAGCACAACGGCCATATCGAGCTGCATGGCCACGCCCATTTGTACGTGCCGGGCGACCAGGCGCGCAACCGCAACGATATCGAGGTGTGCCGCGAGCGCATCCGCGATATCGGCTTGCCGGAACCACAGCATTATTGCTACCCGAGCGGCGAATTCGATCCGGAAGCGGCCGCCACCATGCGCGCTGCCGGCGTGGCCAGCGCGACCACCTGCCAGCCTGGCCTGGTACGCAATGTGGCGGGGGACAGCCGCTACTTCCTGCCGCGCTTCCTGGACGGAGGCGATGTGTCGATGATCGAGTTTGAAGCGGAGATGAGCGGCGTGCTGGACTTTGTGCGCAAGCTGCGCGGGCGCGCCACGGCTTAGAAGAATTCGGCGGTGTCGTTGGATTCGACGGTCTGCAACTGGCCGCCGCTGACCAGCTCGTCGTAGTGGCAGGCCATGTTGCGGCCATGGCTCTTGGCGTAATACAGGGCCTGGTCGGCGCGGCCGAGGATGATCACCGGCGCTTCGTAGGCGCTGATGCTGACGAAGCCGACGCTGACGGTGACCCGCCCGACTTGCGGGAAGTCGTGCTGTTCCACATTCATCCGGAAGCGCTCGATGATCTTCTTGGCGTTATCCAGCGTGGAAGAGCGCAGCAAAACAACGAACTCTTCGCCGCCGAATCGGAACACGCGGTCCTGCGCGCGGAACGAGGATTGCAGCAGGTTGGCGATCAGGATCAGCACCTCATCGCCATACAAATGCCCGAATTTGTCGTTAACTGCCTTGAAATGGTCGACATCGACCACCGCCAGCCATTGTTTTTCCTGTTCCTGCGGATTGCGGCGCTCGAGGCCGTCCGGCGGCACGGCCAGCACGTCGTGCTCGGCCGAAGCCTGCAGCATCTTGGCCAGCTGGTCGTCGAAAGTCTTGCGGTTCAGCAGGCCGGTCAGCGAGTCGCGCTCGCTGTAATCGAGCAAGTTCTGGAAGTTGCGGTAGACGCTGACAATGCCGCCGATGATATGGATGGTGTCGCTGGTGTAGGGCGTCGGATTGACGATTTCCAGGCAGGTATCGGCCTTGTCGCCCATCCAGATCGGCAGCCACAGTGTGTGCTCACCTTCGGGCGACATGTAGTCGGCGCTCGATTCGTGGTGGGCCAGGCAGCGCGCCAGGGCCGGGAAATTGCTCACCGGATCGCCGGGGATGGCCGGGTCCATGTATTCCTCCATGCGCGCAGGACGGCCCTGCTCGATCACGGCGCGCGCACGCACATAGAGCTGGCCTCGTACATTGACGATGCTCAGCACACGTGCCTGCGTGGCAGACGCCAGTTCCGCAACCGCCGAAATCACCGAGATGTCGAGCATCGTGTGATCGCGGTGGCCGGTCATGTCCACCATATGTTTCAGAAGGGAATCCATGTGAGTGTCCGGTAACTAGGCGCTCAGCGGCAAAGCAAGGGGCTTTCTAAAGAATAGCTGATCAGGATAAATCTTTTTTGTATTCTCGGCAATTAACTTTGCGTGATTTCATGTAAAACGCGACCTCATTGCAACACACTTCCCATATCGCCAGTTTGACATAGAACACCGCACAGCGAGAAAAAGTTCTGTGCGGAAAGCTTGCGCAAAATCAACTTGCCCGTAGGAATGGCTCCTATAGTGAAGCCAATGATGCGCGACACAGGCATCAGAGTTTTCCTAGCGAAGGAGATCATCATGAAAGCACTTTCTGCAGTGAGGCGGTTCATCAGGGATGAGCGGGGCGTGACGGCAATCGAGTATGGCCTGATCGCTTCGCTGATTGCACTCGCAGTGGGCACGGCAATGACCAGCGTGTCGACCGAGCTGACAAACGTGTTCAACAATGTGGTCAATGCACTGACGCCTTGATGGGTGGCTGGCGCCCGGCGGCGGCCGGGTTGCCAGCCTGTTTGCCATGAGCGGACTCGAAATTATTCTGCTGTGCCTGGTGCTCCAGGCAGCGGCATCGGACCTGGCCTGGCGCCGGATTCCCAATGTGCTGGTGGCGGCGGGCTTGTTGCTGGCACTGGCACTGCACTGGCGCCTGGGCGGCGGCGCCGCGCTGCTGGCGCAAGGACTGGGCGGCGCGACGGTCGGCTTGTTGCTGTTCCTGCCCTTCTACGTGCTGGGCGGGATGGCGGCCGGCGACGTCAAGCTGGCCGCCATGGCAGGCAGCTTTGTCGGGCCCTGGCAGGCGCTGCAGCTTTCCTTGCTGAGCGCGCTGGCCGGCGGGGTGCTGGCCCTGTGCTGCCTGCAACTGGCGCGCTGGCGCGGCGGCAAGGTGCAGGGCATGCCGTACGCCGTGGCGATTGCCGCCGGCACCCTGGCCACCGTTGCGTTGGCGCATCGCTGACCTTTGCTCCGCCTCAATATCCATCCGGAAACCCATGGCTATCATCGGTTCCAACAGGAGGTCACCATGATCGATTTTGCAGACGATGAGCAGCCGCTGGTGCCGGCCCCGCCCCGCAGCGTGCGCGACACCGGACTGGAGCCGGCCATGCTGGCCGAGCTGACGGGCAAGGCCTTGCTGGGCGCGGGCAAATGCCACCTGTCGGTGCTGACCGGCCGCCTGCGCCTGTCGATCAATGTGCTGCGCGAAGTCCTGGACGGCCTGCAGGCCGAACAACTGGTGGAAGTGGCGTGGCGCGGCGACTCCGACATCGATGTGCAATACCAGCTGACAGGCATCGGCCGCCAGCGTGCGGCGGAATGGTTCGACCGCGCGCCGTATGTGGGCCCGGCGCCGGTGCCGCTGGAAGCCTGGCGCGCCCAGTTGCAGCGCCAGGCCTTGCAGCTGCCGCCGGTGCTGGCGGCCGATGTGGCCAGCGTGTTTGCCGACGATTGCCTGCCGCCGCGCATCCACGAACTGGTGGGCGCCGCCATGCACGCGGGGCGCTCGGTCTGCCTGTACGGGCCGTCCGGCAGCGGCAAGAGCACGCTGGCGCGCAAACTGGGACGCCTGCTGCAAGGGGCGGTGGCAGTGCCGCATGCGCTGGCCGTGGGCAGCGCCATCATCCAGCTCTATGACGCGGCAGTGCACCAGGCGCCGCCGCCATTGCCCGGGCGGCCTTCCAGTGCCCGCAACGGCGACATGCGCTGGCTGTTATGCCAGCGCCCGGTGGTGCAACTGGGGGCGGAACTCGATGGCGCCATGCTGGAGTTGCGCCACGACGCGGCTGGCGGCTGCTATCTGGCGCCGCCCCAGCTCAAGGCTTGCCACGGCTTGCTGATCATCGATGACCTCGGGCGCCAGCGCTTGCCCGCCACCGCACTGCTGAACCGCCTGGCGCAGCTGCTCGATACCGGCACCGACCAGCTTGCGCTGCCCGGCGGCCATGCCTTCAGCGTGCCGTGCCAGGCGACGCTGGCTTTCGCCACCAACCTGGCGCCGCAAACCCTGCTCGACGGCGCTGCGCTGCGCCGCATCGGCTACAAGGTCGCACTCGGGCCGCTGCCGGAAGCCAGCTACCGCAGCCTGCTGCGCCAGCAATGCCGGGCGCGCGGCATCGAGGCCGATGAAACGGCGCTGGCCTACCTGGTCGGCGAACTGCATCGGGGCAGCGGCCAGCCCCTGCTGGCCAGCCTGCCGCGCGAAATCGTGGCGCGCGTGGCCGAATTCGCGGGCTTTGCCGGCACGGTGCCCAGCCTGAATCCGGCGACGCTGGACCAGGCCTGGTCCAGCATGTTTGCCGACGGTGCCGTATGAAGAGCCGGCGCGCCCTGTGGATGCTGGGCCTGGCGGTGGTGCTCGGCCTGGCCGCCGTGCTGCTGGCGTCGCGCTGGTTGCGCCAGCCTGCCGCGTCCACCGTCCGCATCGCGGTGGCGGCAGCCGATGTCGGCCTGGGCCAGCGCCTGGCGCTGGACATGGTGGCGCTGGCCGAATGGCCGGCCAGCAGCATGCCGGCCGGCGCCCAGCGCGACCTGGCAGCGCTGGCGGGGCGCGTACTGAAAGCCAGCGTGCAGCGCGGCGAGCCGGTAACGGAAGCCAAGCTGGCGCCGGCCGGCACGCTGGGCGGGCTGTCGGCCCTGATCACCGAAGGCAAGCGCGCCATCACTGTGCGCGTCAACGACGTGGTGGGCGTGGCCGGCTTTGCCTTGCCGGGCAATTTCGTCGATATCCTGGTGTATGCGCCGGCCCAGCACAGTGGCAATAGCGGCAGCGAAGCTGCGCTGTCGAAGATCGTGCTGGAGCGGATCCTGGTGCTGGCCGTGGCGCAGGAAGTGGCGCGCGACGACACCAAACCGCGCGTGGTCAACGCGGTGACGCTGGAAGTCACGCCTGCCCAGGCCGAGCAGCTTGACCTGGCGCGCAGCGTCGGCACGCTGTCGCTGGTACTGCGCAACCAGGTCGACCCGCAACCTGGCGCGACGCCGGGCGCCACGCGCCATAGCGTGCTGGGCGCGGATGCTGGCCCGCGGCCGGCACCTGCCGCGGCTGCAGCGCCGGCCGCGGGGTCCACAGCGGGGCCGCGCCTGGCGCGGGCCGCCTTGCCTCCTCCCAGCGAGCCGGCGCGCTACTGCATCGGCGTCATCGATGGCAACCGCAGCAGCAAGGAATGCCTGTGAGGAGGCGCCATGCGATCCGCTCTGACCTGCCTGCCAGCCGCGCTGGCCCTGTTGCTCCTTCCTGCTGCCGCGGCGCATAGCGACAACCTGCGCTGCGC
>DASWTB010000057.1:0-10112 GCA_036402315.1 Pseudoduganella sp.
GGCCGTGAAGGCGCGGCGCACCCCTTGCGGCTGGCTGGCCAATACCGGGCCGGCCGGCAAGGCGTCGACGTCGAGCGTGGCGCCGACGCCCGACTTTTCCAGGATATGGCCGAGGTCGCCCACCAGGCCGTCGGAAATATCGATGGCCGCGTGGGCCAGGCCGCGCTCGGCCAGCAGCACGCCCAGCGCCACGCGCGGCGTCGGCAAATGCATGCGCGTGCCGGCTGCGGCCAGCGCCTCGTCCGTCAGGGTGAGCTCGCCGCGGTAGCCGGCCAGCGCCAGGCGCGCATCGCCCAGCGTGCCCGACACCCAAACGTCGTCGCCGGCGCGGGCGGCGCCGCGGCGCAGCGCGCGGCCGGGCGCCACTTCGCCGAACACCGTGATGCAGATGTTGCGCGGCCCCTTGGTGGTGTCGCCACCGATCAGCTCGCAGCCATGCGCATCGGCCAGCGCAAACAGGCCGCGCGAAAAGCCCTCCAGCCAGGCACGCTCGGCAGCCGGCAGGGCCAGGGCCAGCGTGAAGGCCACCGGGCGCGCGCCCATGGCGGCCAGGTCGGACAGGTTGACGGCCAGGCTCTTGTGGCCCAGGCGCTGGGCATCTTCGCCGGCAAAGAAATGCCGGCCCTCGACCAGCATGTCGGAAGAAATGGCAGTCTGCATCCCCGGCGAAGGGGCCAGCAGGGCGCAGTCGTCGCCGATGCCCAGGGCAGCACGTCCCGGCACGGGGCGCACGAAGTATTGTTTGATCAGGTCGAATTCGGAAAGCATCCCGTCATTCTAGCGGGGCGCCCCAGCTTCGTCCTTAATTTGGCTTATCGCGCAGGTAAACCCAGGTGCCGCCGGAGGCCAGGGCGGTCGTTGCAAGCAAGGCAACATAACTGGAATCTTGCGGGGTGAAGAAGAGGGCGACGGCAGTCGCAGGGAACAGGACGCCGGACAGTCGGGACCAGGAATGCCAGAGTGCATCGCGCATGGTTTTTTCCTTCCGTAAAGTGCCAGTAAATTCAGTCTATGCAGGAAAATGCTATATGTAAAGTTGGTTGTGCCGAAAATTGCAAGCAAATACGATTTGGCGCAACAAGATTTTATGGTTTCGTGCCGCAAGTCAGCATTGTCGCCCGGGCGACAGTTTATTAACTTGTTTTGCGGAAAAATCCGGGCCGCAAGGATGATTGTTAATTGAAAGGAAATGAAAACCGATGAAAATTCGGGATTGGTAAAAATACCTACGTTAGAGCAACCACTCTATCTGCTAGAATCGAAGGCTTTCGGACACAGGATAGAAGGGGCAGTACAGCATGGATTCGGGATCTGACAAGAAAGAAGAACTTCGTCAACAACTGCGCGCCGCCGCACTGGAGTACCACGAGTGCCCCAAGCCAGGCAAAATCAGCGTTTCCCCCACCAAGCAACTGACCAACCAGCGCGACCTGGCGCTGGCCTATTCCCCGGGCGTGGCAGCGCCATGCGAAGAAATCGTCATCGACCCGGCCAACTCCTATAAGTACACCGCGCGCGGCAACCTGGTGGCCGTGATTTCCAACGGCACCGCCGTGCTGGGCCTGGGCAATATCGGCCCGCTGGCCTCCAAACCGGTGATGGAAGGCAAGGGCGTGCTGTTCAAGAAGTTCGCCGGCATCGACGTGTTCGACATCGAAATCAACGAATCCGACCCCGACAAGCTGGTCGACATCATCGCCTCGCTGGAGCCGACTTTCGGCGGCATCAACCTGGAAGATATCAAGGCGCCTGAATGCTTCTACATCGAGCGCAAGCTGCGCGAGAAGATGAAGATCCCGGTCTTCCACGACGACCAGCACGGCACCGCCATCATCGTCGGCGCCGCCATCCTGAACGGCCTGAAATACATCGGCAAGGACATCAAGAACGTCAAGCTGGTGGTCTCCGGCGCCGGCGCGGCAGCCCTGGCTTGCCTGGACCTGATCGTCGACCTCGGCTTCCCGATCGAGAACATCCTGGTGACCGACCTGGCCGGCGTGGTGTACAAGGGCCGCACCGAGCTGATGGACCCGGACAAGGAGCGCTTTGCGCGCGAAACCCCGCACCGCACCCTGGCCGACTGCATCGAAGGCGCCGACATCTTCCTCGGCCTGTCGGCCGGCGGCGTGCTGAAACAGGACATGGTCAAGCAGATGGCGCCTAACCCGCTGATCCTGGCGCTGGCCAACCCGAACCCGGAAATCCTGCCGGAAGACGTGAAAGCGGTGCGCGGCGACGCCATCATCTGCACCGGCCGTTCGGACTACCCGAACCAGGTCAACAACGTGCTGTGCTTCCCTTACATCTTCCGCGGCGCACTCGATTCCGGCGCCAGCACCATCACCCGCGAAATGGAAATCGCCGTGGTGCACGCGATTGCCGACCTGGCGCACGCCGAGCAGTCGGACATCGTTGCCACCACCTACGGCATCGCCAACCTGGCTTTCGGCCCGGAATACCTGATCCCGATGCCGTTCGACCCGCGCCTGCTGACCAAGATCGCGCCGGCCGTGGCCAAGGCGGCCGCCGATTCGGGCGTTGCGACGCGCCCGATCAAGGACCTGGAAGCTTACGCCGACAGCCTGCAGCAGTTCGTCTACCGTTCCGGCACCTTCATGAAGCCGGTGTTCGCGGTGGCCAAGCAGACCCCGGCCGAGATGAAGCGTATCGTCTACGCCGAAGGCGAAGAAGAGCGCATCCTGCGTGCTGTACAGGTGGTGGTCGACGAGAAGCTGGCGCGCCCGATCCTGGTGGGCCGCCCGGCCGTGCTGGATGCGCGCGTGCAGAAATTCGGCCTGCGCCTGAAGCAGGGTGTCGACTACGACGTGATCAACCCCGACTTCGACGAGCGTTACCGCGAATACTGGCAGGCCTATTACGAGCTGACCGCGCGCAAGGGCGTGACGCAGGAATACGCCAAGCTGGAAATGCGCCGCCGCCACTCGCTGATCGGCGCCATGATGATCAAGAAGGGCGACGCCGACGGCATGATCTGCGGCACCTTCGGCACCACCCAGCTGCACCTGCACTACATCGACCAGGTGCTGGGCCGCCGTCCGGGCGCCTGCGTCTACGCCGCGATGAACATCCTGGTGCTGCAGGACCGCCAGCTGGCGCTGGTGGACACCCACGTCAACGAAAACCCGAACGCCAACGAACTGGCCGCCATCACCATCATGGCGTCGGAGGAGATGAAGCGCTTCGGCCTGGTGCCGCGCGCGGCACTGCTGTCGCATTCGAACTTCGGCTCCTCCAACAGCGAATCGGCGCAGAAGATGCGCGCCGCGCTGGAGCTGGTGCGCCAGCGCGCACCGGACCTGGAAGTGGACGGTGAGATGCACGGCGACACCGCGCTCGATTCCAAGCTGCGCCACAAGCTGCTGCCTCACACCACCCTGAAGCAGGACGCCAACCTGCTGGTGATGCCGAATATCGATGCCGCCAACATCGCCTACAACCTGGTCAAGACCGCCGGCAACGGCATTGCGATCGGCCCGATCCTGCTCGGCTGCGCCGCCCCGGTGCACATCCTGACCCCGTCCGCCACCGTGCGCCGCATCGTCAACATGACGGCGCTGTGCGTGGTCGACGCGGTGTCGGAACGCGCTTAACGGGAGGACGGCCATGGTCGACTTGCTGCTCGCGGTGGTGCACCACCTGCTGGCCTTCGGCATTGCCGCGGCCATCACGGCCCAGCTGGTGCTGGTGCGGCCGGGCATGCAGCCGCCGGCCGTGCAGCTGGCCGCCAGGTACGATATCGCGCTCGGCATCATGTCCGTCGCGCTGGTAGCGATCGGCTTCTCGCGCGTGTTCTTCGGCGCCAAAGGCGCCGACTTCTATCTCCACAACCACGTGTTCTGGACCAAGGTGGTGCTGTTCGCCATCGTCGGCCTGCTGTCCATCAAGCCGACCCGCGCCTTCCTGCGCTGGCGCAAGGCGCAGTCGGCCGACGCCGGCTTCGCCCCGGAAGACGTGGAAATCCGCGCCATCCGCAAGACCCTGATGACCGAGATCCATATCTTCGCCCTGCTGCCGGTCGCCGCCGCCGCCATGGCGCGCGGCTACGGTTACGCGTAATCCCTGATCACAGCAGTATCTGAAGGCCGGGCTAGCCCCGGCCAGGGCCCATTACGGCCTTGCAATCACGCCGGCCTTTACTGGGCCCTACCAGGCGGCACGCAGCCATCCCGACGGCCTGTCGCGGCGCGAAGCGCAGATACAACCGCGCGGAGCTCATGCGCCGCCTGCAGCAAAAAAATAGGTAGGGAACAGTGGGAATCCGGGTAGCCTTACGGATGCCACGGCGCGCGCCGCAGCGCATATTGAAGGCAAGCGTTGGGGAAGAAGAGATGGTGCCCGAGGCCGGAATCGAACCGGCACGCCTTGCGGCGGCGGATTTTGAGTCCGCTGCGTCTACCAATTTCACCACTCGGGCCACTTAACGCGACACGCATTATTACCGATTTGCCACCTCGCGGCAACCCTGCAGCAAATATTTAAGCTATGGGGTGGGGGCTGCAAATTGAAAAAAATGAGCGCCCGGCCAGCTTTCCAAGCGGAACAGCCGGGCGTAGGATGGACTAAGAAGAGACAGAGCGGCCACCACGGGGCCGCCGCAAGCGCAAGCTTGTCCCCACAGCGCCCAGCCTACCGGCCGCGGCGCCGGGCACCAGGTTTGGACAGCCGGCGCAGGTGCATCCCACCCGCCCCGGCCCCGAGCGCCTTCCCCGATACGGACCAGGGCGCCTCCGGTCAGCAATGCCGCACTGACGGCAAGTCCTCCGGGCCGCGATTGCAGTTCGTCCGCGCGTCATGCGTTCTATTCCTCGGAACGCGCGGTTCGTCGCTCGAATCTGCACATCCGAACGCCCTTTGCTAATTTTGAATTGACCCCGCGCCTTTTGCTGACGATGGGGGAACTGGTCGGAGACGACAATGATCGGTGACGTCGAGCGGCTGCCGATACCGGTTGCGATGACGGAAACCAATGTGCGCGTGGCAGGCACGCGCTGAGCCAGACAATGCAGCGGCCGTGGCGCATCAAAGCGGTGCGCCACGACGCCTTATCTAAAGGAGCGACGCCATGAAAACCCTGGCAGCGGGTGCTGCCGCATTCGCCTTGTTGTACAGCGCTTCCGCCCTGGCGGGAGACGAACTGACGGTGCGCGTTCCTGCGCCCGGCAGCTATACCATGCACCGCAGCGAATTCCGCGACTACGCCGCCACCTATGAACTGAGCAACGGCAAGACCATTCGTTTCACCGAATACCGCAGGCAATTCTTTGCCCAGCTTGGCGATGAACCGAAGACCGAGATGTTCCCCGTCGCGCCCGGCGAACTGGTGACGGCCGCCGGCACGCGCCTGGAATTCAATAACGACGGTTCCGAGGTCACCATCCGCAATTACGAGAAACTGTCGCTGGCCGATGCGGCCCGCGGCCGCAACATCACTGTGATCGCCGCGCGCTAGCGGGGCTCACGCCGCCTGCTTCAGGGGCGCCGGGTCGAGGCGCTCCTCCAGCAGCGCGAAGATGGCATCTTTCGACAGCACATAGCGCTCCATCAGTTCCTCCTTGATGGACTCCATCACCGCGCGGTAGTCGCGCATGGCGGCCAGCGTGGTGCTGTACAACTCGTCCGCCTTGGCTTCCACCTGCACCAGGGTATGCTCGTCGCCGGTCTCGCCGCGCAGCTGGCTGTAATCGAGCTTGGAGCGCGAATACATCGACAGGCGGTTGACCATCATGTTCAGCATCTTGGTAGCCTTCTCAATATCGTTCTGGCTGCCCACCGAAATGCCGCGCGCGCCGTAGAACAGTTCTTCCGCCGCCACGCCGCCGTACAGCTGCATCACATCGCGTTCCATTTCTTCCAGCGTGCGCAGCGACATGTCGTCGCCGGCGCTCAGCACATAGCCCAGTGCATTCATCTTCGACACCGCCTCGGTCGAGATCTTCAGCAGGTGCGACTTTTCCTTCACTTCCGCCAGCGGCATGCCGGCGCGCAGGTAAGGGTCGATCTGCATGAAGAAGTGGCCCAGCTCGTGCAAGGCGATGCGCTCGCGCTGGCGGGTCTTTTCGGCCGTGGTGGCGCGGTCGGTCAGGCCGATGGTGGCGCGCTCGAAGGCGCGGAACATCAGGTCGGTGTTGATCACGCATTGTTCCTGGATCGAGATCATCGAGGCGCGGTCGACCACGGTTTCCAGCAGGGCCGGGCTGAGGTTGGCGGTGATCTCCGCCACCTGGTCCAGGTCCATGTCGTTCCAGTCCACCAGGCCGTCTTGCTTGCGCTTCAGGAAGGAATCGAGCAGCGCGCGGCGCTCGCCCTTGTTGGGCAGGCGGAAGTTGATCTTCACGCTGAAGCGGCGCAGCATGGCTTCATCCATCGCAGTCGAGGCATCGTCGAAGTTGGAGGCGACGATCCAGATCACGCCCTGGCCCTGTTCGCTCTTCACGCCGTCGAGCAAGCCCAGCAGGGTATTCGCGGTATCGTCTTCCCACTTCTTTTCGCCGCGGCCGCGCGGCATGAACAGGGCCTGCGCCTCGTCCAGGAAGATGATGCAGTTGCCGCGTGCGCAAGCCTTCTTGTACAGCGCATTCAGGGCCTTGGAACCGCCGCCCACGTAGCCCGATTCCAGCGCCGAGCCGGAGGCCTGGATCAGCGGGTAGCCCAGGCGCTTGGCCAGGTAGCCGGCCAGCTTGGTCTTGCCGGTGCCGGCCGGGCCGGTCAGCATCACGTTGAACGGCTTGTCGATATTGTGCTGCTTGTAGACCTCGCGGTTGCGGATCATGTCTTCCAGGTGCAGCACTTCCTGCTTGATGTCTTCCATGCCGATCAGGTCGTCCATCGAGCCTTTCAGCTGGTCCGGCGTGATCACGGACGCGTTCATGCCCATGCCCGGCACCCCCCACTTCAGCACGAACAGCACCAGGCCCACCACGAAGATGTCGAACGCATGGCGCTTCAGGAATGCTTGCACGCTGGCCCATTGGCCGCCCTCGTCCAGCAGCACGCCCTTGTGGGCGGCCAGGAATTCTTCCTTGGCAATGGCATACGGGATGTTATTGCGCAGCAGGACTTCGCGCTCCAGGCTCTGGTGCGAGGTGCTGGGCACCACCACCACGTGCAGCGTGGCGTCGTCCTTGAACTTGTAGACATAGCGCGGCGAATCGGCCAGCGGGCGCGCGATCAGCAGGTAGTCCAGCTTGTCGCGCTGGGCCACCAGGGCCGTAATTTCACCGATGTTCTGCGAGCGCACCACGGGCGCGGCATCCTGCGCCACGTCGCCGCGCAGCAGCGCGAACGCCAGGGCAGCGGTAGCCAGCAGCACCAGGGTGATGCGCACCAGAGGGTTTTTGAGGGCGAGTTGGAGCTTGTAGATATTGAACATAGGCCTGGAAATCGCAAGGGTTTCTGGTGGGCCTATGGCCGGCGGCTGATGCCTCGGCTGGCCCGAAAGTTGTCAAAAATGCCGCACGGCAACTTTCTGCATGTGGTGACTATAACGCGTAAACCAAGTTCGCGTCGTACGCCCTCCAAAAAAACTTTAGTTGTGCAACAGTAATAAATGGCAAGTCAGTTGCCGGCTTGCCATTGCTCGTATTTCTTTTCCAACCTTGTAAACGTGCCGTCCTTGCGCATGGCGTCCAGGGTCGCATTCATGCGCGCGACCATGGCGTCGGGCACGCTCGGGTTGCAGGCCAGGTACACCTTGACGTGGTGGAAAGTCAGCACCGGCACCAGGGCGTCCGGTGCGGCGAACTGGGCCAGTGCGCTGAGGTCGTTGTTGCGCACACCGACGGCCCACAGGTCGATACGGTCAAGCATCAGCTTTTTCGGATTGGAAGCATTGTCCGGCGCGCCGTCGACGTCGAAGCCGCGGGCCCGCAGGAATTCGTCGCGCGCATCGCCGTGATAGGTGCCGATGCGCAGCTTACGCGCGTCGTCCAGGCTGTGCACATTGTATTTGCGGCCGGCACGCCCCATCAGCACCCATTCCGCCTCATCGGTGGGGCCGACCCACTTGAACTGTTTTTCGCGTTCCGGGGTGCGCGAGGTGGAGTAGACGCAGGTATAGGGATCGCGCTGCGCCATGGTGAAGGCGCGCTTCCAGGGCAGCACGTCGATGGTGTAGGCGTAGCCGCTGCGGGCCAGCATTTCGCGGATCTTTTCGCCCTCGCGGCCGACCACCTGCTGCCCCACCTTCATGCTGGCCGGCGGCGAGTGCTCGGATGTGATGACCAGGGGCGGGGCGGCCAGCGCCGCTGCGCTGGTAGCCAGCAACATTGCCAGATACGCTACCGCTGATACCATGCCTACCTCTTTGCTATCGTCCGGTACAGGATAGCAGGGAGGCGGGCTGGCGGACAATCAGTTGGCGTGTACCGGGCGGCGTTTGAACAGGCGGAAACGCTCGCTGCGGTCCGAGGCGCGGCGTCCTTCCCATAGCTGTTCCCACTCGGCGCCAGGCTGTTGCTGGTGGGCACGAGACTTGATGCTATCCTGCAACAACATGACCGCGCACTGGCGCTGCTCCACCCCATTGAACGGCATCTTGCCGAAGAAGGCGAAGGAGGCGCGCTGGGCGGGCGTGACATTGCTTTGCACGCAATCGGTGCCAGCCGGCAGGGCGGCAGCCGCTTCGCGCGCCACGCTGGCGTAGCTCTTGCTGTAGTTCACATGCGGCAGGAACAGGGTCATCAGCAAGATCCAGATCAGGATCAGGCCGCCGGACGACAGCACCACGGCGCGCCACAGCACGGCCGGGCGGCGCGACAGGCGCCAGTGCACCAGCACGAACCAGCCTGCGGTGGCGCACAGCCCCACCAGCAGCGACAGCCAGCCCACTTGCGGCGTAAAGCCCGGCAAGAGCTTGAGCACGTTATGCGCCGGCTTGGCCGGCCAGCCGGTCAGCTGGGCGTAGTAGAAAATCCACAAGACGGCGGCGCACAGGGTCAGCACCATCACGCTGAACCAGTCGATGGCATTGATGGCGCCGCGCTTCATGGTCAGCAAGCCAAAGGCGGCCATGATGGCCAGCGGCGGCAACAGCATCAGCAGGTGGCCCTGTTCGGGCGCCGGATTGAGCAGCACCAGGATGGTGGCCACGGTGACGAAGGTGGTCGGCACCACGATGTGCAGCAGGTTGCTCTGGCGGCGCCAGGCCCACACGGCCCAGGCGGCAAACGGCCAGGCCGGCCAGAAGAACCAGACACCGACGCGGAAGAAGGTACGCAAGCCTTCGAAGCCGCCGATCGTCAGCTGGGCCTTGTTCCAGGCCATCCAGGCCGTCAGTGGCGCCTGGCCATAAGGACGGGTCAGCAGGGCCGGCACCGCCCACAGCGCGGTCACGCCGGCGGCGACTGCCACGGCAAAGGCCAGGTCGCGCAGCGAGCGGCCGGCCGGCATCGACAAGAAGCGGGTGCAGGCAAACAGGGCGACCACCAGGGCCGCCGGGACCACCCAGCCGCGCGTCAGGGTGAGCAGGCCCAGCGCCAGGCCGGCAAGGGCGGCGTTGCGCAGCGCAGGCCGTTCCATATAGCGCACGCTGCGGTACAGCGTGAGGGCCAGCAGCGACACCTGCAACGGCTCGGCCGTGGTTTCGTGGCTGTGCACCAGCAAGCCCAGGCAGCCGAGGTAGATCAGCACGGCGGCATCGGCCAGGGTGCGGCCGAAATCGTCCGGCTCCGGCTGGCCGCCGAAGGCCAGGCGCAGTGGCTGTGCTTCCGGGCGTCGCCCCAGGTTGAAGGTGGCGTACCAGACCGCCATTACCCCCAGCAGGAACACGCCGAGGGTGGCCACGCGCGCGCCCAGCACGTCGCCGATGGCCCAGCCGAACAGCTTGATGCCGAGCGCGCCCAGCCAGAATGCCAGCGGGCCTTCATCGGTCACCGACAGGCCGGCGATATTCGGCCACAGCCAGTCTTGCCAGCTGCCGTGCGCCATGGTCCACATCACGCCGAAGCTGGCCGCATCATCGTTCTTCCACGGTTCGCGCCCGATCAGACCCGGCAGGATGTACAGCAAGCCCAGGGCAAAAAACGCCCAGCGGGGCAGGGTACGGGTGGCGGCGGCGGGCAGACGGACTGGCTTCATCGGTCAGGGTTATTCTT
>DASWTB010000058.1:0-4778 GCA_036402315.1 Pseudoduganella sp.
AAATGTGGCAACAGTACAGCGTGATACCCGGTATACTGGATTTTTGCTTTGGAGGTGAACCATGCTGACCCTGAAAGATCCCAGCCTTCTGCGCCAACAGTGCTTTATCGCTGGCCAATGGTGCGATGCCGACGGGGGCGCAACCATCAGCGTCACCAATCCCGCCACCGGCGAAGCACTCGGCAGCGTGCCGAAAATGGGCGCCGCCGAAACGCGCCGCGCCATCGAAGCCGCCAATGCCGCATGGCCCGAATGGCGCAAGAAGCCAGCCAAAACACGCGCCGCCATCCTGCGCAAATGGAGTGACCTGATCCTCGCCAACGCCGACGACCTGGCTGCGCTGATGACGGCAGAGCAAGGCAAGCCGCTGGCGGAATCGAAAGGCGAAATCACTTACGCTGCGTCCTTCATCGAATGGTTCGGCGAAGAAGCCAAGCGCGTTGCGGGCGAAACGCTGGCATCACCATGGCATGACAAGCGCGTAGTGGTTACACGCGAACCGATCGGCGTCAGCGCGGCGATCACACCGTGGAACTTCCCTGCTGCAATGATTACCCGCAAAGCCGGCCCTGCGTTGGCTGCCGGATGTCCGATGGTGGTGAAGCCGGCCGAACTGACGCCCTTCTCCGCACTGGCATTGGCCGTGCTGGCGGAGCGTGCGGGGGTTCCTGCTGGTGTGTTCAGCGTGATTACCGGCGCCTCGCGCGAGATCGGCGGCGAGATGACCTCCAACCCTATCGTGCGCAAGCTGAGTTTCACCGGATCGACCGCAGTCGGCAGGCTGCTGATGGAACAATGCGCACCAACAATCAAGAAGCTGTCGCTTGAGCTGGGTGGCAACGCGCCCTTCATCGTGTTCGACGATGCAGACCTGGACGCAGCAGTAGAAGGCGCTATCGCCTCCAAATACCGCAACGCCGGCCAGACCTGCGTGTGCGCGAACCGCATTTACGTGCAGGATGGCGTGTACGACTCGTTCGCATCCAAGCTGGTCGAAGCAGTGCGCAAACTCAAAGTCGGCAATGGCGCCGATGACGGCGTGACGCAAGGCCCGCTGATCGAGGAGAAAGCTGTCGTCAAAGTGGAAGAGCATATCGCCGATGCGCTTGGCAAGGGCGCACGCTTGCTGTTAGGCGGCAAGCGGCACGAGTTAGGCCATAGCTTCTTCCAGCCCACCGTGCTAGCGGATGTTGGTGCCGACATGCTGGTGGCGCGCGAAGAAACCTTCGGTCCTTTGGCGCCACTGTTCCGATTCAAGACGGATGAAGAAGCGGTCGCGCTGGCCAACGATACGGAGTTTGGCCTGGCGGCCTATTTCTACTCCCGCGACATTGGCCGCATCTGGCGCGTGGCGGAAGGCCTGGAGAGCGGCATGGTCGGCGTGAACACTGGACTGATCTCGACCGAGATCGCGCCGTTCGGCGGCGTCAAACAATCGGGCCTGGGGCGCGAAGGTTCGACGCACGGTATTGAGGACTACCTCACGATCAAGTACATCTGCATGGGTGGCATCTAGAGGTTATCCCTGCGCGGAGAACTGCGTCGCTTCACGGCGCCAAGCAAGAGCAAGCCCGCGCCCAGCATGGAATACGTGAACGGCTCGGGAACCGGAATGGTGCCCACCGCGGTCTGGGCCGCGAAATCGAACGACACGTCGACGTAGATTTCGCTGTCCGTGGTATTGGCAAAGCCCAGCCAGAAGTCCTCCAGGTTGCTGCTGTCGGCGCCTGGCGGCGCCTCGACTTCCCGCCTCATGTACGTCAACAGCTCCGGCTGGCCAGCAGAGCGCAGTTCGATCAGCGTGCGCGCCTTGCCCCACGCCACCGAGAAGTCAGGGGTCTGGCGCATTACCGAGTATTCGGAGGTGCCGGCAACCGTCAAGGCCGCATTAGGCGACAAGAAGAAGCCGAAGCGCTGTTCCAGCGATGCGTTCGCCCTGCCGCCCGGGCCAAGGTCACTGCGGGCGTTCGCAACAGCGCCGATGGTTCCGGTCGCGCCATACATCGCTTGTGCGGACGAATACTCCGAAGCCAGGCCAAGGGTATCGCTTGCAGCCCCGCTGACATGACGGCTGTCGGTTTGGGCGTTCAGGGCAACCGCGAGATCTCCGGAGACGCTATCCGGCCGGAAGCTCGCGGCGACGCCGTCGTCCGGCTGGAGGTCCAGGACACCGAACTGCAGGCCCGTCACGCGCGCAATGGCGGTGGCAGCCGGGCCAGCGGCGGCAGTTGCGGTTGCGGCCACAAGCGCCAGAGTCGCGCCGGCCACGAGTTTGCTGAAAGATGGATTGATGTTCATCGCAACGTCCTCCTTGTCAGCACGATTGACGACGCAGTGCGCCCATCAGCACCAGGCCTGCGGCAAGCATCGCATACCCCGATGGTTCCGGAATCGATGAAACGATCGTTCCACTTGCGGCAACGTAGGTATCGACCAGCACCTTCGCGTCGCTGTCCGTGGGATTCGCAAACATCAGGTAAAAGTTTTCTGACCAGCTTTCCCCGCCGCTGTCCGGGGTGGTTTCGACAAAGTGGTGGAATGAAGTGGCGGTCCCCTCCCACGTCCTGATCAGGGCATTCGCATACACGTAACCGAGGGAGTCGCCGCTACCAACATCCGTTCGGGCGATGAACGTGGAGGCATCGCCGCGCACTGTGAGTACGCTGTGCGGCGCAATGGTAACGGTATAGTTGCGAAAGACTGACGCGCCAGCCTCGCCTCGCACGGCCAGGTTGTCATAGGCAGCGATGCCGGCTCTCATGATGCCCGCCTGATCATAGGAATATCCCGCGAACGACGGTCCCGAGGTATAGAAGGCTGTCTCGCTCATCCCCCTGACGATCGCATGGTGATCGTGCCGCTCCATGCCACCGGGACTGCGGTCGACAAGGTGGCGGCCGACGCCAGCTTCCGAACCGTTAATGATAAATCCGGCCGTATGGCCATCGCTCGGCGTCAAGTCGATCACGCCAAACTGCACATTGTTCATCTGGGACTCGGCAACGACGCTGGGATCGGCCGCCGCGATGCCGCAGGCAGCGGCAAGCGCAGTACCGAGCAGTACCCTGCGCGGGATATGCAAGACATTCATTGGTATACCTCGATAGGTTTTGGTTGGGGGCTGTCAGCGCGCCCCAGCGCAATAACCGCAAAATGGCCTTGCTTGCATCAAATGAGTAACTTCTTTGCAATTATTCGGCAGTCTACCTTCCAATTTTCGCCAGCGTCGATTCGTTACCCCTGATCATTACGAGCCCGCTCCCGGAGCACCGCGGTGTTATACGCCGATGACGCCGTTGAAGCGTTCTCCCATCAAAATGACTTCAACACGCCCATGCTCGACGATGTGCGCCAAGGCTTCGGACACAGCGGCCAGCGCCGGTTTGCTTAGCGTGAACGAGACGGCAAGCTCCGCCAGGCCAATGCGGTCTGCCCCAGCTGAAGTCAGGCGAAATCGCACTGCGTCCCGCAGTATCTGTACGTGTTCGATACCGCCATAACAGGCTTTCGACTGGTCTTCAAATTCAACGTAATGGATGTTCAAGCCTTCCTGCCCCATCACATTGTCAACGTCGCGTTGAACGAGGAAGTAGGTATCGCGCGAAGGGTCGGCAAATCCTACCGTCCAAATACCGTCCACTGGAGTAGCGGAAATCTCGGAGGCGAAAAAATTGAAGTTCATGGTTGGCCTATACGTGCAGGAGCAAATGCTCACGTTCCCATGGGCTGATCACGCGCATGAATTCCTGATGTTCGAGGTCCTTCACCGCAGCGTAGACGTCGATGAAACGTTCGCCTAGTACATGGTGCAGCTTCTCTTCCGCCCTTAGCGCGCGCAGTGCTTCCGGTAAGCCTTGCGGCAGCTCGTATTTTAGTTCGTAGGCGCTGCCCGCAGTTGGTGCGGTCGGCTCGACCTGCCCGGTCATGCCGAGGTAGCCGCAGGCCAGCGTGACTGCCAGCGCGAGATAGGGGTTGGCATCGGCGCCGATGATGCGGTTTTCCACGCGGCGGTCCTGCACGCCGGATTCCGGCACACGGAAACCGACGGTGCGATTGTCCGTGCCCCATTGGATATTGATCGGCGCTGCCGTGTGCCGCACCAGGCGGCGGTAGGAGTTCACGTAAGGCGCGGCGATTGCCAGCGCGGCCGGCATGTAGCGCTGCAGCCCGCCGATGTAAAACTTGAACAGTTGCGAGGGCGCACCGTCAGCGTCGCTGAAGATGTTCTTGCGCGTGTGGCAATCGAGCACGCTCTGGTGCACGTGCATGGCCGACCCAGGTTCTCCGGCCATGGGCTTGGCCATGAACGTGGCGTACATGTGGTGTTTGATGGCCGCCTCGCGCAAGGTGCGCTTGAAGTAGAACACGTTGTCGGCAAGGCCCAGCGGTTCGCCGTGCAGGAAGTTGATCTCCATCTGCCCGGCTCCGATTTCGTGGATCAGCGTGTCGACGTCCAGGCCCATCATGTCGCAGTAATCGTAGATATCCTCGAACAGCGGATCGAATTCGTTGACGGCGTCAATGCTGTAGACCTGGCGGCTGGTTTCAGCGCGGCCGCTGCGGCCAATCGGGGCCCTGAGCGGCAAGTCGGGATCGGAGTTCTTGTCGGTCAGGTAGAACTCGAGCTCCGGCGCCACGATCGGGCACCAGCCCTTTTCTTCATACCGCTTGAGTACGCGCCGCAGCACGGAGCGCGGCGCGAAATCGACCAGGCGGCCGTCGGCAAAGTAGCAGTCGTGGATCACCTGGGCGGTGGGGTCGGCGGCCCAGGGCACCAT
>DASWTB010000059.1:0-6354 GCA_036402315.1 Pseudoduganella sp.
TTGTTGACAAGTCATGCCTGATGACCATAGCAAGTCGGTCCCACCCCTTCCCATCCCGAACAGGACCGTGAAACGACTCTGCGCCGATGATAGTGCTGCAACCAGTGTGAAAGTAGGTTATCGTCAGGCTCTTATTAGAAAGGCCCGCTAGGCAATGTGCCAGCGGGCTTTTTGCTTTTTCAAAACCGGTAAACCGGGGTCAGACCCAAGGGTCTGACCCCCTCTGAGCGGCGGTTGGTGGTGTTGGTTCTGGGTCTTTGACTTTCGTCGAATGTCAAAGGCTTAGAACCACCCCCAGACGGCTGAACAGACAGGGTCTGACCCTGCGGGTCAGACCTTGGTTTACCGGTTTACTGCCTCCACGACCACCATCTCTACGTTACTATACGGCACGCCATTCTTTATAAAGGAATAACGATGCCGATCACCAAACTCCTCAGCGGCCTTACCCTGGCTCTGCTGTCACTGCATGTCTCCGCCGCGACTGAGCCGGCTTGGGTTACCAAGAGCAATGAGAACGCCAAGCTTCTGCTGAATCTGCAAGCCAAGTATTCGCCCGAGAGTGCGAGCAACCTGGGTGTGGATGGCTACGACGAACAGATCACCGACATGTCGCGCGACCTGTTCGAAGCCACCAGCCGCGACACGCGCGCAGTCATCGCTGAGCTGCAGAAGCGCCTGAAGGTGGAGAAAGATCCCAAGGTCAAGCAGGATCTCTACATCCTGATCGGTGCCGCAGAGGACCAGCTGCGTTCGGCCGCCATCAACCGCAAGCATCTGCTGCCATACCTCGACCTGACCCAGCTATTGTTTGGCGTCATGCGCCAGACGCTGGATCCGCGCATCCCGAAAGAACGCCAGAAAACGCTGCTGGTGCGCATGCAGAAGTATGCCGGCATCACCAAGGGTTACCGCCCGATTACCGAACTGGCCTATGAGCGCTACCTGGAGCGCCAGAAAGCCGACAAGAACCTGCTCGGTCCGTACAGAGGCGAAGTTGAACAATCGCTGAGCGCGGCGCCGGCACTGATCAAAGGCATGAAGGACTTGCTCAGCAAGAGCGAGTTGAAGGGCTGGGAGCCGGCATTTGCCGCGATCGAAACTCAATTGACCGCTTATAACGCCAAAATCAAGGAGCAGATTCTGCCGAAGGCTCGCGCCGACCACCGCCTGCCGCCGGAAGTCTATGCAGACAATCTGCACCAGTTCGGCGTGGATATCGAGCCAAAGGAACTGATTGCAAAGGCGTTGACCTCGTTTGCGGAAATCCGCAACCAGATGGTCATCACCGCCGGCCAGATTGCCAGGGAGCGCAAGCTCCCGCACGCGGACTACCGCGCTGTGATGCTCGAGCTGAAGAAGCAACAGATTCCGGCCGAGCAGGTGCTGCCGCTGTACGGTGACCGCCTGGCCCAAATCGAGTCCGCTGTGCGCGAGCAAGGCATCGTTACCCTGCCGGACCGCAAGGCCGTGATCCGCCTGGCGAGCGAAGCGGAGAATGCGCAGCAACCCGCGCCGCACATGAGTCCTCCACGCCTGATCGGCAATACCGGCGAGTATGGCGAGTTCGTGCTGACCACCGGCATGCCGCCTGATGCGAGCGGCAAGAAGCTGGCCTTCGACGACTTTACCCATCAGGGCGGCACCTGGACCCTGACTGCGCACGAAGCGCGTCCCGGCCATGAACTGCAGTTTGCCAAGATGATCGAGATGGGTGTGTCCACTGCCCGTGGCGTGTTTGCGTTCAATAGCGTGAACGTAGAAGGATGGGCGCTTTACGCCGAAGCGGAGATGCAGCCATACGAACCTCTGGACGGCCAGTTGTTCGCCCTGCAGCACCGCATGATGCGCGCGGCCCGCGCCTTCCTCGACCCAATGGTGAACCTGGGTGAAATCAGCCCTGAAGGTGTGAAATCGTTCCTGATGGACGAAGTTGGCCTGTCGGAAGGGATGGCAACGCAAGAGATGCAACGCTACACCTTCCGCGCTCCTGGCCAGGCCACCTCATACTTCTACGGCTACCAGCGCCTGATGGAAACCCGTCAGGCAGCGGAAGTTGCCCTGCGCCAGAAATTCAACCGCAAGGCCTTTAATGACTTCGTGCTGTCCCAGGGGATGTTGCCGCCTGCGCTGCTGCGCAAGGCGGTAATGGAAGACTTCGTCCAGTCCCAGCGTTAAACGCCCCACACGATATCGTGTCCGCCCGTCTGGGCGGCACGCAGCATTTCCAGGAGGGGGAAGGCGCGCTGCGCAAATCCTACCTTCTGGGTCTCAGCGAATGCGGCATCGCCGTCATCGTCCGGCAGCCCGTGGCTGGGCATATGGGCGGCGTGTTCGGAATCGACCTCCGGATGCAATTTGCTGAGCGCAACTTCCTTCTCGAGCAGTTGCAGTGCCTGGGAAGCTTCGGCTGCGGTGATGACGCCCCGCGTGGGGCTCTTCTTCAGCAGGTCCATGATGCGTTCGACGTGCTCGTGAGCCATCATGACTTCCGGCGACGAAATGGAATTAAATTTGATCAACATGGCGCGCTTCCCTTAGTTTGTTGATGTGCTAATACGATAGCACGAGTGCAGTCGCGCGCGTCGTGCTACTTAATACAATTTAAACGAACTCAAGAATGTATCAACCGTATCCGCATCAAAATGTTTCTGGTTCCCCAGAACGACGACCTGATATACGCGTTTATCCTTCGCCAGGAAGCGGCCGTGCAAGGCCAGCGGGGCGCCATTAGGCGCGGCGCCGCGTGCTTCCACTTCAAACGCACCGTCCTTGGTGCTTTCTTTGGTAATAGTACCGCCGATATTGCGCACCATGGCAAGCTTCATTGCCTGCACGGCCTGGGCGGCCTTGGCGGCGTCCGGTAGCTCTGCAGTGCCAACGGCAAACATGGTGCCTTCGACTTCTGCTGCAGACATGGTCATCTTCACTTCCTGGCCATCGAGATTGACGGCGCGGGTGTAGGTGGCGGCTTTGCCGGGCAACATGACGGTGTAAGGCGCGTCGGTGCTGCGGAAATCGCGCCAGTCGAATTTGGGGCTGCAGGCTGCGAGTGCGCCGACGGCGAGCAGGGCTGCGAGGGCTTTGTTCAGGGTCAGTTTCTTCATGAACCGAATGTTAGCACCTCGCGCTTGAATCATTCGCCGCCAGGGCCCATGCCGGGACCCATGCCGCCTGGCGGTGGGCCCATGCCAGGGCCGCCCGGCCCGCGCATGCCGCCTGGTTCGCGGCCAGGGCCGCCGTCACGGCGCGCCATCGGCGCGTTGCCGAAACGGTAGGATAGGCCGACATAGATGATGCGTCCATCGAACTCGCGTACCGAGCGCTCGCGCAGGGCGTAGGTGTCGGTGACGGTCGACATCCTGTTGCTGTTGAAGACGTCGGTGGCGTTGACCGTCAGGGCCAGCTGCGGCGTGATGGCGTGGCGCCAGGTCAGGTTCAGCGTGGTATTCGGCTCGCGGTAGCCCTGGCCGGTCAGCATCTTCCCTTGCGCCTGGACGGCGGCCTGCAGCATGTCAGTGCTGGTTGCTTGCCAGTTCAGGCGCAGGCGGCCGCTCAGCGAGGAAGCGGTGCGCCTGGTCTGGTCGCCATTGGTTTCCAGCACGCTTTGCTCGAAGCGCGCGACGTTGCCGCTCAGGTTCAACGAGAGCGATGGCATCAGCTTGCCGGTCAGCGTGAATTCCATGCCGCCGGAGCGCGTGCTGCCGGCGTTGTCGCGGGTGGTCAGCAAGACCGTGTCGCTGATGAAGTATTTTCGGTCCAGGATGGAATCGGTCTCGTCGCGGTAGTAGCCGCGCAGGTTGGTCTCCAGGCCGAACAGGCGGGTCTCATAACCGAGTTCGAAGGAGTCGGTTTGGGCTGGCTTCAGTTTTGGATTGCCGGACGAGACGTTCAGTTCATCGCGATAGACCACGAAAGGGTTCAGGTCTTGTGCATTCGGGCGGCGCAGGCGGTGGGCGTAGGCGAAACGCATCTGCGAGTTCTCGCTCATCTTGTAAGTGGCGAAGAAGCTCGGAATCAGGTTGGTGTAGCTGTTGCTCGCCGCGACCTGGCTGGTGAGCTGGTCGATTTCCATGTCGGTATGTTCGGCACGCAGGCCGGCCATCAGGCCCCACTGCTCGTTGAGACGCATCTGGTACGAGCCGTAAGCAGCATAAATGGTTTCCTTCATATCGAAGGCGTTGCTGCGCAGGGCGTTGGGCGAGCCCTCCTGCGTGATGGGATCGATGTTGGTGTAATCGATGCTCGAGTCATTACGGTTCTGGACGATCTTGTAGCCAAGCTTGGTCACGCCGCCGAACAGGTTCGCCTCGTAATCGCCTGTGAAGTCGATGATCTCGTTCTTGTTGCGGTTCTTCTGCGCACTGTCGGATTGGCTGCCGATTGGCGGACGCACAACGTAGCTGTTGCGGTAGCTGCTGTCGGAATCGTTGGTGGCCGTTGAGACGCGTAAATCCATCTTGAAGGATTCGCCCGGCGCGTCGCCCTTGTGGTCCCAGCGCGCGTTCCACGAGTAGTTCTTGCTCTCGCCTTCGCGCACGGTGCTGCGCAGGTAGTTGTCGGTGACGGCGCCGTCAGGACCTGTCGACAGGTAGTTGTCGGTCGCCCGTCCATCGTTGGTGCGATGGGAATAGGCGACTTGCGCGCCCAGCGTATCGTTGGCGCCCAGGTTATAGGTGACGCCGCCGTTCAGGCCTGCATTGTCATTCAGGCCGCTCGATTGCGATTGCTGGTCGCTATGCGACAGGGCGCCGGTACGCGGATCGATGCGGTCGCGTACCGTTTCGCCGGTCGAGTTGCGGCCATCATGGCGCACGTTGATGCCGCCCTGGAAGCCCCACAGGCCTTCGTTGTAGGTGCCGGAAAGCGCGCTGTTATAGCGGCCTGCGGTGCCGTAGTTGGCGTTGGCCACGCCAAAGCCGCCGGGCTTGCGTGAACGCTTCATCACCAGGTTGATGATCGGACCGCCGCCACCTTCATTCCCGAATTGGGCGCCGGGGTTGTTGATCAATTCCACCGACTCCAGATCTTCCGCAGGAATCGACTGCAGGGCCGGGCCCCGGTTATCGCCCTGCAGCATGGCCGATGGCTTGCCGTCCACGTAGACCTGCACATTGCTGCTGCCGCGCAGGGTCAGTGAGCCGTCCGGATCAACGTTCACGGAAGGGACATTGTTCAGGGCATCGGCAGCGGAGCCGTTGCTGCTGGACGCGTCGGATTTCACATCGTAGACCTGGCGGTCGATGCGGTTGGTAGGGCGCTCGGCGGCCACCGTCACGCTGGTGATATTGCCAGCTTCAGGCGGGACTTCCTTCTTTACGGTTGCTGGCGCGGCTGCATTGGCCTTGGCTGGCGGGGCGGTCTGGGCTTGCGCTGCGGCGCTGCCGCAGAACAAAAGGAACAGGAAGGGGCCGGCGCAGTAGCGCGAGTAACGGTATTCGATGGTCATGGTGGCGGCAATTCTAGCGAAGAAAGCGCTGCTCAAACCAAGGATTTACGCGGAATTACATTTGAAACTTAGAGTTGCCGAAGGGCGCGACGCAAGTTAATCGCCTCAGAGACGTGCTTGCCGCCGATCTGTTTCTGTCCGTCCAAGTCGGCCACGGTGCGGGCCACACGCAGCACGCGGTGGTAGGCGCGGGCCGACCAATGCAGTTTGTGCATGGCTGCGCGCAGCACGGCTTGGCCGCTGGCATCCGGCTTGCAGAATCGGTCGATTTCGCGCGGCGTAAGCTGTTGGTTGGTTTTGCCCTGGCGGCCGATCTGGCGCTCGAAGGCTGCATTCACGCGCGCAGCAATCGTCTCGGAGAGTTCGCCAACGGCATCCGCTTGCAGGATGTCGGGTGGAACTGGACCGACTTCGATTTGCATGTCGATGCGGTCAAGGAGAGGGCCCGACACCCGGCTTTGGTAGCGCAGAATCTGGTCGGGCGTGCATTGGCATAGGCCGGCAGGGTGCCCTAGGTAACCGCAGGGGCAGGGGTTCATGGCAGCGATCAGCTGGAAGCGCGCCGGGAAGTCTGCATGCCGTGCGGCGCGGGCAATGGTGACGCGGCCTGACTCGAGTGGCTCACGCAGGACTTCCAGCACGCGTCGGTCAAACTCAGGGAGTTCGTCGGCATTTATGGTTCGCGAAATACTAGCTGAAACCTGTAAGAATTTGATTTTCAAAGATTTAATGTTGCGGCTAGTGCGGAATGTGTTAGCCAGAAGTTGAAGCATTCAATTTGGCTTAGTTACGGCTGATATCAAGTTCGTCATTGTTTTGCTCGAAGGCGGCCGGCAAAGAAGCTGAGTTCAGCAAGAGAAGAAGTGAAGTAGCAAACAACTCCGGCCTAAATGTATTCGTGCACT